>CAXTYQ010000213.1:0-2009 GCA_964248505.1 uncultured Acidobacteriaceae bacterium | reverse complement strand
CGGCGGATGGCGAGGCCGGAGACGTTGGCGGCGTCGGTAACGGGGCTGACGGCGAACTCGCGGACGTGGCCGAAGAGGGCACCGCGGCTGTCGGTGACGGGTGCGCCGAGGAGGGCGGAGACGCTGGTTCTGGATGGGAGGTCGGGCATGGGCTGGGGTGCGGGCCGGAGCAGAGTTCTCCGGTGGGAACGGAGCAGATCTGACTGTACAGGGTGGAGTGAGGGGAGGACAAAGGCCTGGGTGTGGAGGGACAGGTTTTCAGGAGTGGCCGAGATGTCTTGACATCTTGCGGGAGGGCGAAGGAAACTGCGATTACGCGCCTGGATGGATGTGGGCGGATGTCTGGATGATGAGGCAGCTTTGGCGGACTCCACTACAGGCCGTGCGAGCTATACGCTGGAGTCGACGCTCGGCAGTGTGGATCAGGCGGAGGCGAAGGCGGAGCAGTTTGCGGTGGAGGCGGGCTTTGGCGAGGACACGGTCTCGCAGATTGCGATGGCGGTGCGAGAGGCGGCGGTGAACGCGGTTCTGCACGGCAATGGGTATGATCCTCGGAAGCGGATGACTGTGTTGTTTGAGACGACTTCTGATCTGCTGATTGTGCGGGTTTCGGATGAGGGTCCGGGGCTGGATCCGGAGACGATTCCGGACCCCTTGTTGCCGGAGAATATTTTGCGGGGGTCGGGTCGGGGGATCTTCTTGATCCGATCTTTTATGGATGAGGTACACTTTCGGCAACTCAGCCCAGGTACGGAACTAACTCTGATTAAACATCGATCTCCCGCGCAACCGGGAGGATAAGGAGATTTGATATGAGCATGAAGGTAAAGACTCGCCAGGTGGACGGCATTACGATCTTGGATTTGAGCGGGCGGATTACGCTTGGGGAAGGAAGCGTGACGATCCGGGATGCGGTTCGGGACGCGCTGGCCAAGGGCAACAAGAAGATTCTCTTGAACCTTGGCGACATCAGCTATATCGACAGCTCGGGGATCGGCGAGTTGGTGAGCGCGTTTACGACGATGAAGAACAGCGGAGGGGAGCTGAAGCTGTTGAATCTGACGAAGAAGGTTCACGATTTGCTGCAGATTACGAAGCTCTATACGGTGTTTGATGTGAAGGATGATGAGGCGTCGGCGATCGCTTCGTTTACGAAGTAAGTGGGGTAGAGCGAAAAGAAGAGGCCGTCGCTGAGTGCGCGACGGCCTCGACCTTTTTGTTCGGATTGATGCTCTGAGTTACTTGCCGAAGTCGACGGTGGGTGCGGTGGAGTTTGCGGGATTGCCTTTGAAGTACTCGTCGCGGTAGTGGAATCCGGCGATGCCGGCCCAGATGCTGTTGGGGAATTGGCGGACGTAGACGTCGTAGTCTTCCAGGGTTTTGTTGTAGCGGGAGCGTTCGACGGCGATGCGATTTTCGGTTCCGGCGAGTTCGTCTTCGAGGCGGATGAACTGCTCGTTGCCTTTGAGGTTGGGGTAGGCTTCCTGGAGCCGGAGGAGCGGGCTGATGGCGACGTCGAGCTGCTTGTTGGCCTGGATGCTGGAGCTGCGGTCGGAGCCGGCCGCGATGACGCCGGCGCGGGCGTTGGCAATGTTGGTGAGGACGGTGGACTCCTCGTTGACGTAGCCTTTGACGGAGGCGACGAGGTTGGGGATGAGGTCGAGACGGCGCTGCTGGACGATGTCGACTTGCGAGTAGGCGCGGGTGACGTCTTCGTTTTTCTGGACGAGGGTATTTTTGGCCGAGACGTAGCTTCCGCCGGCAAAGAGTGCGACCAGGATGATGAGACCGACGACACCGAGCAAGGCCCAAATTGGCTTCATAGATTTTCCTTTTTGCTGCTGTTTGTTGCTTTGGATCCTGAGAGATTTTTTGCTGCTTTAGTTTACGCGGTGGGGGGTTCTTGAGGGGTGTGGAGGTTAGAAGTCGCCGCTGGCGCCGCCGCCGCCGGAGCTTCCTCCGCCGAAGCCGCCGAAGCCTCCGCCGCCGTTGTTGTCGTCGCGGTCTCG
>CAXTYQ010000212.1:0-2015 GCA_964248505.1 uncultured Acidobacteriaceae bacterium | reverse complement strand
GCTCACCTATATACAGGAGCACTGGCCCGCTCTCCTCGGCGAGAAGATCCGCCGCATCCTCCTCCTCGCCACCGACGTTCTCAGCGAAGAAGAACTCGCCATCTGGCGCATCTTCAACCCGCCCACCGAAGAAGACCGTCGCCAAGCCGCCATGCGCGCCGCTGCCGAGGCCGCCCAGGCCGCCGCCGGCCGCTACAACCTCCCCGGAGCCCGACCGTACTACGACGGCCCACCCACCTATCCCAGCCCCACCGCACCCCTCGAGTACGAAGCCTTCTCCCCTGACGAAGACTGGATGCCCTCCGTCGTCCTCCTCGCCAAAAGCACCTACGTCTGGCTGGAGCAACTCTCCCGCAAATACTCCCGCCACATCCACCGCCTCGACCAGATCCCCGACGAAGAACTTGACCTCATCCGCTCCCGCGGCCTCAACGGCCTCTGGCTCATCGGCATCTGGGAGCGCTCCGTCGCCTCCAAAACCATCAAAAACCTCCGCGGCCAAACCGACGCCGTCGCCAGCGCCTACTCCCTCCGCGACTACCGCATCGCCGACGACCTCGGCGGCGAAGGGGCCTACCAATCCCTCCGCGACCGGTCCGCCGCCCGTGGCATCCGCCTCGCCTCCGACATGGTCCCCAACCACATGGGCATCGACTCCACATGGTCCATCGAGCACCCCGAGTGGTTCCTCTCGCGCCACGACGCCCCCTACCCCGCCTACAGCTTCGACGGCCCCAACCTCTCGCCCGACCACCGCGTCGAAATCAAAATCGAAGATCACTACTTCTCCCAAACCGACGCCGCCGTCGTCTTCCGCCGCCGCGACACCCTCACCGGCGACACCCGCTTCGTCTACCACGGCAACGACGGCACCTCCTTCCCCTGGAACGACACCGCCCAGCTCGATTACTCGTCCGCCGCCGCCCGCGAACAGGTCATCCAGACCATCCTCGCCGTCGCCCGCCTCTTTCCCATCATCCGCTTCGACGCCGCCATGACGCTCGCCAAAAAGCACGTCCAGCGCCTCTGGTTCCCGCTCCCCGGCTCAGGCGGCGGCAGCATCCCCTCCCGCGCCGAATCCTCCATGTCCGAGGCCGACTTCGACCGGCTCATGCCCCACGAGTTCTGGCGCGAGGTCGTCGATCGCGTCGCCGCCGAAGTCCCCGGAACCCTCCTCCTCGCCGAAGCCTTCTGGCTCCTCGAAGGCTACTTCGTCCGCACCCTCGGCATGCATCGCGTCTACAACTCCGCCTTTATGAACATGTTGCGCGACGAGGAAAACGCCAAGTACCGCACCGTCATCAAGAACACCGTCGAGTTCGACCCCGACATCCTCAAACGCTACGTCAACTTCATGTCCAACCCTGACGAGCGCACCGCCATCGACCAGTTCGGCACCGGCGACAAATACTTCGGCGTCGCCACCCTCATGGCCACCCTCCCCGGCCTGCCCATGTTCGGCCACGGCCAGATCGAGGCCTTCACCGAAAAATACGGCATGGAGTACAAGAAGGCTCGCTTCGAAGAGTGGCCCAACGAAGATCTCATCGCCCGCCACAACCGCGAGATCGCCCCCCTCCTCCGCAACCGAAAGCTCTTCGCCGAGTCCACCAACTTCGTCCTCTACGACCTCTGGCGCGACGACGGCACGGTCGACGAAAACGTCTTCGCCTACTCCAACCGCTCCGTCTACGGAGCCCCGGAAGGCCGCGCCCTCGTCCTCTTCCACAACCACTTCGGCGATACCCGCGGCACCATCCATCGCTCCGTTGGCTCCTTCGATAAAGCCGCCGGCGTCCCCGTCCAGCGCACCCTCACCGAAGCCCTCGGCCTCTCCGTCAACCCCGACCTCTACTTCGGCTGGCGCGACTCGGCCACCTCGCTCGAATACCTCCGCCGCTCCACCGACCTCGCGGAGCACGGCTTCCGCGTCGACCTCCGCGCCTACCAGTACGCCGTCCTCGGCAACTGGCGCGAGCTCCAGACCTCCGCCGACCAGCCCTGGGACCAGCTCG
>CAXTYQ010000211.1:0-2128 GCA_964248505.1 uncultured Acidobacteriaceae bacterium | reverse complement strand
CCTCAACTTCGCCCTCATCGTGGAAGCCCTTCGCTAGTGTGAACACGCCCTAGTTGTCATTCCCGAAGGGAATCTGCTGTTTCCGTTGCCGTTGCCCTTGCCTTTCTAGTTGTCATTCCCGAAGGGAATCTGCTTCTGCCGTTGCCGTCGCCCTTGCCGTTGCCTTCGCCCTTCTAGTTGTCATTCCCGAAGGGAATCCGCTTCCGCCCCACCCGCTATCCATACACATAAAAACCCCGTCCCGACTTCCGCCCCAGCCACCCCGCATCCACCATCCGCACCAACAAAGGACAAGGCCGAAACTTCGCCGCTCCAAGCTCCTCCTCCAGCACCCGCAAAATATCGAGGCACACATCCAGCCCAATAAAGTCGGCCAGCGTCAGCGGCCCCATCGGATGCGCCATCCCCAGCTTGAAGATCTCGTCGATCGCCTCCGCCGTCGCCACCCCCTCCATCACCGCAAACACCGCCTCATTGATCATCGGCATCAACACCCGGTTCGACACAAAACCCGCCGCATCGTTGGCCACAACCGGCGTCTTTCCCATCCGCTCCGCCAACCCCCGCACCGCCCCAAACGTCTCGTCCGAGGTCTGCAACCCCCGAATCACCTCCACCAGCTTCATCACCGGCACAGGATTGAAAAAATGCATCCCGATCACCCGCTCCGGCCGGCTCGTCACCGCCGCCAGCCGCGTGATCGAGATCGAACTCGTATTCGAAGCCAGCACCGCCTCCTTAGGCAAGATCCGGTCCAGCTCCCCAAACACCTTCGCCTTCACCTCAAACCTCTCCGTAGCCGCCTCGATCGCCAGCGGAGCCCCCGCCAGATCGTCCATCCTCGTCGTCACCGTGATCCGTCCGCGCGCCTCGTCCGCCTCCCTCTCCGTAAGCGTTCCTTTGCTCACCTCCCGCGCCATGTTCTTCCGGATAGCCTCAAGACCACGCGAGATCGCCCCCTCGTCCACATCCGCCAACACCACCCCCAAGCCCGACCGCGCCGCCACATGCGCAATCCCATTGCCCATCGTCCCCGCGCCCACCACCGCAATCGTCCCAATCTCGTCCATCATCGAGCCTCCATCGCCGATCGAGTCTACCAGCCAACCGGCCCCCCGTAATCCATCACAGAGCAAGCCGCGATACCCTGAAAGACAATCCCGACGCACAAGCCCAACATCATCCCATCCCCATTCCATCCCATCCCAGGAGCCAAGACCTCGCTACCCGACCAGACCCCACCCGCCCCAACCACAACCAGCCCAACCGATCCCACCCCCAACCGCATCGTGGAGGCCGACAGCCTCGACGTCCTCCGCGGCCTCGCCTCCTCCACCGTCCCGCTCATCTACATCGACCCACCCTTCAACACCGGCAAACGCCAACTCCGGCCGCGGATACGCACCGTCCGCGACCCCACCGGCGACCGCATCGGCTTCGGCGGCCATCGCTACCGCACCGAGCGCCTCATGACCCCACCCCCCGGCTACGCCGACACCTTCAGCGACTATCTCGCCTTTCTCCGCCCTCGCCTCGTCGAAGCCCACCGCGTCCTCACCCCCACCGGCAGCCTCTTCTTCCACATCGACCCCCGCGAGGTCCACTACTGCAAAGTCCTGCTCGATGAGATCTTCGGCCGCACCTGCTTCCAAAACGAAATCATCTGGGCCTACGACTACGGCGCCCGCGCCAAACGCCGCTGGCCCGCCAAGCACGACAACATCCTCTGGTACACCCGCTCGCCCGAGATCTACACCTTCAACCTCGAGGCCTCCGACCGCATCCCCTACATGGCCCCCAGCCTCGTCGGCCAAGAAAAAGCCAACCGCGGCAAAACCCCCACCGACGTCTGGTGGCACACCATCGTCAGCCCCACCGGCAAGGAAAAAACCGGCTACCCCACCCAGAAACCCCTAGGCATCCTCGAGCGCATCGTCAAAGTCCACTCCCACCCCGGCGACCTCGTCCTAGACTTCTTCGCCGGCTCCGGCACCACCGGCGTCGCCGCCGCCCGCCACGGCCGCCGCTTCCTCCTCATCGACTCCAACCCCGAAGCCATCGCCATCATGCACCGCCGCCTATCCCCCTGGCTCCACACCCCCCCCACCCCAACCCCCCCCCCCCCCCC
>CAXTYQ010000210.1:0-2310 GCA_964248505.1 uncultured Acidobacteriaceae bacterium | reverse complement strand
CGATGGCTCCGGCGAGGACGACCGCGAGGGCGAGGATGGGGCCGCCGAGGTGGCGGGCGGCGTCGACCCAGGCGCCGGTCGAGAAGGTTTGGGCGGGGATGCCGGCGGCCCAGACGGCGAGCAGAGGAAGGACGTAGACGGCGGTGACGGTGAGGGTGGCGCCGAGCATGGCGCGCGGATAGGTGTGCTGTGGGCGGCTGACCTCGCCGGCGATGGTGGAGGCGTTGTCCCAGCCCATGTAGTTCCAGAGTGTGACGAGGAGGGCGGCGGAGAGGTCGAGGTGCGGGGGTGCGGCGCCGGTGGCGGGGGTGAAGGTACGCGTGGTTGCGAGGCGAGAGAGGACGATGCCGATGAGGACCGCGAAGGGAGCGAGGGAGAGGGCGGCGAGGCGAACGGAGCCGTTGCCGACGGAGACGGCTCCGCGGAGGTTCCAGAGGGCGGCGACGACGACGATGAGGAGTTTGACGGCGAGGAGGCGGTGGCCGAGGTTGAGGCTGGGGCCGATGCGGGCGAGGTAGAGGGCGAAGAGGGTGGGGTAGAGCGCCATGTCGAAGACGGAGGCGGCGAGCGAGAGCCAGGCTTCCTGGAATCCCCAGAAGGGGCCGAGGGCGCGGCGGACCCACTGGTAGAAGCCGCCTTCAGAGGGCAGGGCCGCCGCGAGTTCGCCGACCATGAGCGCGGTCGGGAGGCTCCAAAAGATAGGGACCAGCAAGAGGAGCACGAGCGCGCGGATATAGCCGGCGCCGCCGAGGACGTCCTCGAGACCGTACGGTCCGCCTGAGACCATGAAGTAGGTGGCGGCGATGAGGGGCAGAAGACGCATTTTGCCCGTGCGCGGGGTCTGGGGGATGGCGGCCTCTGCTGATGGGGCAATTCGGGTGCGGACGGGTGTTAGGGACAAATCTACCTGAAGAGCACGGGCCGGGTGAGAGGGAGGCGCTATAATGGCCGAAGTCGCGCCGCACGGTGCGGAGAGTTGGCCGAGTGGCTGAAGGCGGCGGTTTGCTAAACCGTTATAGGACCAAAAGTTCTATCGGGGGTTCGAATCCCCCACTCTCCGCCAGTATGTTCACGCCGGGACACTAACAAAATTTAGAGATGAAATCGGACCTCAGCGATCGCTGGGGTCTTGTTGTGTGCTGGGCTGCTTCCGATTGTGAAGTTGGGAGCACGCAAGTAACTAAACCTTGCGCCACCAGTACCGGAATGGGACTGTACCGGTCGCGGCTTACGAACTCTTTACGGCTTTCTTACTGCATCTTGATGGGCCCTCGTAGTCGACTAATAACGGAATCATCGTTTGATGATCGAGGTTTGTCTGACATGAGCACGTCCATACGAGGTTTACTGCTGTTCTGCATGTTTTTCTTGACCATTGCAACAGCTCACGCACAATCCACCTTTGGCAGCATCCGCGGCACGGTGACGGACGGGACGGGAGCTGCTGTCCCGAGCGCCACTGTGGAGTTGCGGTCGCTCGACCAGAGCACAACCCGCTCGCTCACGGCCGATGCGGCTGGAGCCTTTGCCTTTGAGAACCTGAATCCCGGCCGGTATTCCCTCACGGTGACGGCGGGCGGCTTCTCGCGGACGCAGATGAACGGCTTGACGGTGGATGCGCGACAGACGCTTCGCGTGGCCCCTGCTCTGGCGGTTACGGCGGAGGCGACCACGGTCGAGGTCTCCGGTGCGGCGGACCAGATCAACACCGAGGACGCGACGCTTTCGGACTCCAAGAACAATGCTTTGATCACGCAGCTGCCGCTGAACACGCGCGCGAGCACGACGAGCCCCTTGGGCGCGCTGACACTTTCGGCGAACGTCCAGCAGGACTCGAACGGGTACATCGCTCTGGGCGGCGCGAGTTCGTCGATGGTCAATTTCTCGGTCGACGGCATCTCGACGGCAAACGTTCGATCGAACGGAGCTCTGCAGGACGCGTATCCCTCGCAGGAGGGGATCGCGGCGGTAAAGGTTACGGCCTTCAACAACAGCGCCGAGTTCTCGCAGGTGGGCGATGTAACGTTTACGACGAAGAGCGGAACGAACAAATTTCACGGGAGCGCGTTTGAGTATTTGCAGAACAACGCCTTGGATGCCGATCCGTACGGATTTCCCGGCAAGCTTCCCAAGCACTTCAATACGTTTGGCGGATCAATGGGAGGTCCGGTAGCGATTCCGCACCTCTATGGCGCGAATCACAATACATATTTTTTCGCTGACTACGAAGGCAATCGCCGGTCGACCGCGGCTCTCCAGCAGTTTCTGGTGCCCTCGGTCGCGGATCGCTCCGGCGACCTGACGGATCTC
>CAXTYQ010000209.1:0-2358 GCA_964248505.1 uncultured Acidobacteriaceae bacterium | reverse complement strand
CGTCGCCATCGCCTGCTGCTCACGATGGCTCAGACAATATGTCGATACACCCTAGTGAAGCATCTTTTGGTGCGCAAAGGATGATGGCCACGGTTGGATTGTCATCTGGGCCGCGCTTCAGATCGTCCACCATCCTCACATACATGTTCATCTGCCCGATGTTCTGGTGGGTCAGCTCACCTGTTTTGAGATCGAAGAGGACAAAGCACTTCAGGATGAAGTTGTAGAAGACGAGGTCGACGTAAAAGTCCCTTGATTCGGTACTAAGCCGGTATTGCCGGCCCACGAAAGCGAAACCGCGGCCGAGTTCAAGAAGGAAAGCCTGCAGATTATCCAGCAGCGCCCGTTCGAGATCGGCCTCAAGGAGCCGGCCCACCCCGGGCAGGCCCAGGAACTCCAGAATCACCGGATCGCGGACGAACTCGCGCGGTGTCTGCAGTGAACCGGTCGTGCCGTTGGCTTCCTCAGCGACGGCGCTGCGGTCAGACGTTGCGAGCGGCCGTTCATAATAGAGAGTGTTCATTTGCCGATCGAGCGCTCGGGTCGACCAGCCCTGGGTGGCGGCCTCGGTCATGTACCACGACCGGGCTCCCTGCTCTTCAACCCGAAGCAAGGTGCGGTAATGCGTCCAGCTCAATTCATGACGCAGTGCGTCGCGAATTGGGAAGGCTTGGTAGAAGACCCGCCTGTGTCGGAGATTCGAAAGGTCGAAGCCCTTTCCAAACGACCGCACGAAGCGCTTTTTGTCGCGCGCCCCGGATCAGCTCACGTAGACCACTCAGCAGGCCTTCGGGAAGCGGCACCCCTTCGTTCGGTTTGGCAAAATCATTCGCCATGGACTCCTTCAATTGTACAAACCGGGCACGGTGACGTTGACTCTTACAGCCCCAAACTGTCGTTGACCGCCACAGCAATCTCCTGCTCCGACCCCAGGTACCGCTCCGTGGTCTGGATTGAGGAGTGGCCGAGCAGGAATTTGATCTGCTCCAGATCGCCGCCGGCTTTGCGGCAGAGCTTGGCGCAGGTACGGCGGAGATCGTGGGCGCCGAAGTGATCGATGCCGATCTATTTGGCGGATTGCTCGACGACCCACCGGACGGCCCAGTCGCTCAGTCCGATGCCCTGCTTCTTCCCGCTCTTCGACACCCTGCGCAAGAGCCGTCCGTCTTCGATTCCGGCGGCAGCCATCCAGGCGTTGATCCCTTGCTTGACCCACACTGGGACGGCGACGGTGCGAACGCGTCTTCCCTTGCCTTCCAGGTCCGCCAGCACCCATCGCCCCTCCCGTTGCTGGATGGTCTCGACATCGAGCATAGCCAGTTCGTTTCTGCGGAGCGCGCACCCTATGAGTAGCGCCACGATGACGTAATCGCGCTTACCTTTCAGAGTCGAGCGGTCGGGAACGGCCAGGAGCTCTTTTGCCTGTTCCTTGGTCAACCAGTTGCCAAGACGGGTGCCCCGAATCGGCACATTGGGGATGTCAGACGCCGCGCTCCGTCCGCAGCCGGTCCAGCTCGCCTTTCAGCTTGGTTACGACATCCTGGAGTGCTTCCACGGTCGGCAGCTCATCCATGACACTTGCGGGCAGCTCCGCGTGACCGTGTAGGTCGCCACCCCGATCGGCTGATTGCTGTTCTCCAGAGCAAACTCCACGATCGTCCACTCCGACTTTCGCAGAGCACCACGCCGATCATTGGACCCTCCACCGGTGTGCGCATCGTGCGATTCACCCCCGCCAGGTAGAAGTTCAGCTTGCCCGCATATTCAGGTTCGAACTCGCCGACCTGCAGCTCAACACGAAGTACCGATGCATGCGGACGTGATAGAAGAGCAGATCCAAGTAGAAGGTTCGCCCGTCCACTTCGAGAGGGACCTGGCTCCCGATAGAGGAGAAGCCCCGCCCTAGCTCGAGAAGCAGGTCGCGAAGGTGGTGCAGCAGACCGTGCTTGATGTCGCGTTCATGCGCCCGTTCGGTGACGGTCAGGAAATCGAAGTTGTAAGGGTCCTTGAGAACCTGTTCCGCCAGATCCGAATCCGCGGCCGGGAGGGTCTGGCGGAAGTTGGTCAGCGCCTTCGCTTCCCGCTTGTGGAGTTCGCTCTTGATCTGGAGGACCATGACGTTGCGGCTCCAGCCGTATTCGACCGCGGCCCGGAGATACCACTCCCGGTCCGCGTTGTCCTTGAGGCGATCCAGCAAGACCATATGGTGGCCCCATGGCAAAAGTGCAGCAACCTGCTGCACTTTTGTCTCCTCGGTCCATGCCTCGGCGAACGTCTTCATGTAGGGCGTGTTCACACTAGCCAAGGGCTTCCACGATGAGGGCGAAGTTGAGGAAGCCGAGGAAGAGTACGTCGAGC
>CAXTYQ010000208.1:0-2427 GCA_964248505.1 uncultured Acidobacteriaceae bacterium | reverse complement strand
CCCCCACCTTTTCGTTTGGCGGCTACAACACCCCCATCACCCCCGATCCGGCCGACACCGACGACACCCCCCGTCGCTCCTTCTTCGACCGCATGAAGCAGGCGGTCACCCGCACCCGCGAAACCCTCACCGAACAGATCTCCTCCGTCGTCGCCCTCACCCGCGAGGTCGACGAATCCACCATCGCCGCCCTCGAACCCATCCTGCTCGCCGCCGACCTCGGCGCCCCCACCACGGCGCTCGTCCTCGAAAACCTACGCCAGCGCGCCCTCCGCACCGGCATCTCCTCCGGTGCCGAACTCAAAGACCTCCTCAAACTCGAACTCAAACAGATCCTCGATCGCGTCACCAAGCCCATCGACCACCCCTCCGCACCGCCCGAAGTCATCCTCATGGTCGGCGTCAACGGCACCGGCAAAACCACCACCACCGGCAAACTCGCGCACCTCCTCTCCGCCGGCCCCAACGGCCAGAAAGTCCTCCTCTGCGCCGCCGACACCTTTCGCGCCGCCGCCATCGAACAACTCGAAGCCTGGGCCGATCGATCCGGCGTCCCCCTCATCAAAACCCGCCAGGGCGGAGACCCCTCCGCCGCCCTCTACGACAGCTGCGCCGCCGCCAAGGCCCGCGGCTCCGACGTCCTCATCGTCGACACCGCCGGCCGCCTCCACACCAAATCCGACCTCATGAAAGAACTCGAAAAAATGCGCCGCACCGCCGCTAAACTCGTCCCCGGCGCACCCCACCAGACACTCCTCGTGATGGACGCCACCACCGGCCAGAACGGCCTCCAGCAAGCCCGCCTTTTCACCGAATCAGCCGAGGTCACCGGCATCGTCCTCACCAAACTCGACGGCACCGCCAAAGGCGGCATCGTCCTCGCGATCGCCACCGAACTCGGCCTCCCCGTCGTCTACGCCGGCATCGGCGAAAAGATCGAAGACCTCCTCCCCTTCAACCCCTCCACCTTCGTCGACACCCTCCTCGACTAGCGAAACTTCCCAAGCACGATGCCCCTGTCACCCAACCAGATCATGCACGCGCACCTTCCTACCGGGGAGTGGACCGGCCTCCTCATGGGCGCCGGCCTCGGCTCGCTCGCCATCCTCGCCGGCCTCGCAAACGCTGTTGCGTACCTTCGCGGCGGCCCACAACTCGATAAAGTCGCAGGCGGTCCTCGAGGCGCCCTCTCGAGCGCCATCCTCGGCATCCTCGTCGGCAGCTACTTCGTCTGGGTCTCGATGATCTTCATCCTCCCTCGCGCGAAACAAGCCTCCATCCAAGCCCAAAAAGACGACCTGAAAAGCTATCTCTCCGCCTACCTCCCCGACACTCCGCCGGAGCTCTTCCTCCAATACGTCCGCGTCGGAGCCATCGGCATCGACGACGACATCGACGGCGGCCCTGCCCTCGTCAACTATCTTTCGGTCGGCAACATCGCCGCCGCCCAGCAGCTTCTCCAGGCCGGCGCCTCCGTCGAAGATCGCAAACCGGACGAGAAACCCCCGCTCCTCACCGCCGTCGACGACGACGAACCCGAGGTCGTCCGATTCCTGCTTGCCGCGCACGCCAACCCAGACGCCGCCGAAAACTCCACCTCCGGCAACACCCCCATCTTCGACGCCGTCAACCCTGACCCTGACCCCATCCCCGCCACACACACCACCTCAAGCCACCCCGACGACGGCGACAACACACCCCCGATCAACTTCACCAGCCACCACCGCCGCGAAATCACCCAAGCCCTCGTCAGCGCCGGCGTCCACCTCAACGTCCGCGACGACCGCACCTACACCCCGCTCATCGTCGCCGCCGCCACCGGCCAGTGCGACCTCGTCGCCGCCCTCCTCCCCGGTCACCCCGACCTGTCCCTCCGCGACAAAGACGGCTTCACCGCCCTCGACTGGGCCAAACAGGACCACCCCGAGTGCGCCCCGCTCCTCCACGGAACCCCTGCCTCGGCAGCCTCCGCCGCCAACCTCCTCGCCCGCCTTCCACCGGTCCCCAGCAGCATCCCCGCCCGCATCCAGGAAAATCGCGAAGCCCGCACCAACGTCGAACAAGCCCGCGCCCAACAGATCGCCGACGCCAAAGCGCAAGACCACCAGCTCCATCCGCTCGGCATCTTCACCGGCATCGCGGGCCAGCTCTTCTGGACCCTCATCCTCTCCACCCTCCTCTACGCCTTCCACCGCACTCGCAGCTTTCTCCGCGGCGACAAACAGCCCGTCCACTGGTCGTGGGTCCCCATCTCGACCTCAAGCTCCAGCTCCTACGGAGCAGATTCAGACTCCTCAAGCTCCTCCTCCACAAGCCCCTCCCGAGGCGGCTCCTCCGGCGGCGGTGGTGCCTCCGGCGACTTCTAGAGCGGTTTTTCGTATAGCTATAGCTGTGTCATCTCGACCGGAGCAGACAGTCCTATCGTCT
>CAXTYQ010000207.1:0-2439 GCA_964248505.1 uncultured Acidobacteriaceae bacterium | reverse complement strand
CTCCAAACCCGAGGCTCCGTCCAGATCGGCCTAATCCTGATAACTCACTCCTCCTAACTCGTAACACTAACTCCTAACTCATTCCTCACAACTCCTAACTCATTCCTGATAACTCGTAACTCATTACTCATAGCTCAACATCCATCAAACCAAACCCACCCCCGCCGGCAGCCGCTCCCCCACAATCCGCTCAATCTCCCCGCCAATCACCTCCACCGACCCGCCTGACCGCAACGTCACCACACGCTCGGGCTCCCGCTCCGCGATCCGCTCGTACGCCGCATGGATCCGCCCGTAAAACTCCGCGCCCTCCCGCTCAAACCGGTTCTCATCCACCCCCGTCGCCAACCGCCCATTCCTCCGCCGCGCCCTCCGCAACGACACCTCGAGCGCCGGCAACAACAAAATCGTCAGGTCCGGCCGCACACCCCCGCACACCGCCCCCTCCAGCGCCAGAACCGCCTCCGACCCAAGCTCCCGTCCACCCCCCTGGTACGCCTCCGTCGAATCCGTATACCGGTCGCACAACACAATCGCCCCCCCTGCCAGCGCCGGCTGAATCACCTCCAAAATCGCCTGCGCCCGATCCGCAAACATCAACGCCAGCTCCGCCCTCGGAGCAATCCGACCCAGGCTCAGCTCCGTCCGCGAGTCCAGCACCACCTGCCGAATCCGGTCCCCCAAAGCCGTCCCCCCCGGCTGCCGCAACCGCACCACCCGCCGCCCTGACCGCTCCAGAGCATCCCCCAAACGCCCCATCTGCGTCGTCTTCCCCGACCCGTCCAGCCCCTCAAAACTAATAAAAAACCCACCCATACTGAAATCCTATCGCGCCCTCAAGGCCGAAAATCCGGCGTCCAAGCCACACCACCCGCCCCAATCACAACATCCAAACCACCCTCGGCGCCCTCCCGCACCACCGGCCCCACTGCCGTATGCTCCCGTCGCCCATCGTCCACATACGTCAGCTTCATCGCACCCGTCCCGAGCACCTTGAAGCGATACCGAAACTCCGCCCCATCCGCCAGACCCTGCGTCCCAAAGCTCGCGCTCGGATAATCCACCTCCAGCAGGCTCAACGTCGACCCCGTCCGGTTCACCACCCGCGCCTGCACCCACCTCGAGTGGCATCCCACCAACCCCAGAAGCACCAGGGGCAGAAGAGCAACCGCGAAGCGCCGGGCAAACCACATCCCTCCACCCTACCAGCATCACCCCCAAAAACCCGACTCCAAAACCCCGACCCCAGACCGCACCCCGACACCCCTAGTGCGTCTGAACCGGAGCCTCCTCCAGCACACGCGCCGTCAACACCACACCCCCGCGACCATCATGCAGCGTCAAGGGAAACGCCAACACACTCCACGTCACCTCCCCCGCCCGGCGCTCGCGCATCAACCCCAAACGCGTCCGGTCAATATACGTCTCCCGGCTCTGCGGAACGCTCAGCAACACATCCCTCCAGTCCCGCATCCCGTCCGGCGTCTCCTCAAACACACATCGCCCCGCAAACCACTCCCGCGGCCTCCCCAGATACGCCGCCGCCGCCTCGTTGCAGTAGATCCACACCCCCCGCCCATCAAAAATCTGCACCAGGGCATCCTCCCCAATCGCCCGTGCAATCCGCGCATAGAAAAAATCCCGCGCATCCACCACCCCCAAAGCCCCACGACGCTCCGCCGAAAACGAGTTCAACGCCCCCAGTAGATCCGGAACCGAGCTATTCCCCTTCAAGAGGTGGAGGTCCTCCGCTCCCGCAAAACACCGGTCCAGCGTCGACGAAAGAATAATAATCGGAATGTGCGGCCGCCGCCGCCGCAGCAAGGTCGCAATCTCCGTCCCAAACTGCCCCCCGCCCAGGTGATAGTCCAGCACCGCAATATCGATCCGGTCCAGGAGCTCCGCCGCCTCCTCAATCGTCCCTGAAGGGAAACACTCGTACCCGTTCTGCTCCAGAATCGTGCATCGCAGCTGCAAGTTCGCAGGGTCGTCGTCCAGCAACAAAACACGCACAGCGCCTGCCGGGGCCGCCGCACTCAATGCATCAATTCGAGGCTCGAAACTCTGGTGTGGATTTATCATGGTCTTCCTGTTCCAAGCGCGATCTTACCCCCGCGTAACCGACCGGCTGCATTACTTTTGTGCGCCTTTTAGGTTACGCACCAAATCGGGAAGCCGATTAAAAACCGCCACACTCTTTAACCACCGCCGGTTCGCGATCGCCGGATACCCACTCACCATCGCGCCCGCCGCGACATCGCTCGGAATCCCGCTCTGCGCCGTCGCCACCACGTCGTCGCCCACCACGCAGTGCCCGGCAACCCCCACCTGCCCCGCCAGGATCACCCGGTCGCCCACCTCGGTCGACCCCGCCAGACCCACCTGCGCGCACAGGAGCGTATCCGCCCCCACCCTCGACCCATGCCCCACCTGCACCAG
>CAXTYQ010000206.1:0-2511 GCA_964248505.1 uncultured Acidobacteriaceae bacterium | reverse complement strand
ACGGCGCGACGCGCGACCGCTCGCTGATCGCGTGGGAGCAGGCGCCCGGAGCCCGCCAGGCACAGCCGCACGAGGATCACCTTCTGCCATTGATGGTGGCTGCCGGCGCCGCCTCGGGCGAGCCGGGCCGGACCGCCTTCCACGGCTACGCGCTCGGCAAGCCGATTTCCGGCTTCCGCTTCGGATAAACCCTTCCAAGGAGACCTTCCATGACCAAGCTTCTCGTCGTCGAGACCAGCCCACGCGGCGACTACTCCATCTCGCGCAACATGACCCGTCGCTTCGTGGCGGACTGGCGAGCCGCACACCCGGACGGCCAGGTGGTCGATCGCGACCTCATGGAAACCGACCTGCCGTTCGTGACCGCGCCGTGGCTCCAGGCCTATTTCACGCCTCCCCAGCAGCACTCGCCGGAGATGAAGGAGGCGCTGCGCCTGTCCGACGAACTGGTGGGCGAGATCCTCGCAGCCGATCACATCGTCATCGCAACGCCGGTCTATAACTACAACGTGCCCGCGGCGCTGAAAGCGTGGGTGGATCACATCGTCCGCAAGGGGCTGACGCTCGGCTTCGATGGCAGCGGCCTTGTCACTGGCAAGAAGGCGACGGTGCTCCTCGCCTCGGGCGGCGTCTACACCGAGGGGTCGCCGATCCGCGACCGCGACATCGCGACCCAGTATCTCCGCCTCATCCTGGGCGTCATCGGCATCGCCGACGTGACGGTCGTCGCTGGCGGCGGGGCGAAGGTGGTCGATATGGGCGAACAGACGATGGACGGCTTCATCGGCCGCGTCGAACCCGAGATCAAGCGCGCCGCCGCCGCATAAGCCTCCGGCGACCAAAGCTCACGCGAAAGACCTCCCTTCATGAGGAGTCAATCCCATTGAGGCAGAAAAGCCAGGATGTGGCAGCAAGACAGCAATTCGACGATAGCGGCATGTAGGCAGGATGGGGCTGGTCATGCAATCTGCCGCGCGTTGAACCGGGCACGATCACCAACGATACTCCGGCCGAGTGACTTCGTTTCGGCTGTACCGCGTCACGGAGCAGAAAGCCGATGGAATGGGCAGAATCGTCAGCTACACATTGCGGCCATCTTGCCCGCTCAAAATTCCCTTTCACGATCACGCACTGCCGGCATGGAGATGCCGAACTCACCTACGGCGGCAACGACATCGCTTGCCTGGTGCTGATCATGTCCGAGAGTCAGATCGTCGAGCGCAAAAGCCACGGCGTATGGTCGCATAAGCCATCCAAACTGGGGTTGGTTACCGTGATGGACCCAGACGAGGTGACGATGTTCACCATCCGTGGACAGGCCAACTTCGCCAAGCTCCTCATTCCGACGAGAAGTTTGGCGGAAGCGGCGGAGCTGAACCGGCGCCCAAACGTGAAGGCTCGGTTCATCGAGCGGGAGCCGGAACTCGAGCGATGTGCGCAACGTGCGCTCGTCGCGTCCCATGACGGAAGTGGCTCGGATCCCTTGCTGCAGTCGAGTATCGTCATGGCACTGTCGAGGACAATGATCGAGCAGCCGTTCAGCGGGAGCAGCCGCGCAATCGGGGGGCTGTCCCGGCGGCAATTACGGCGCGTGGAGGAGCTGATCGACTCACGGCTGTCCGCTCCGATCGCTTCATCCCCCTGCCTCAGCGAGCTTGCAGCCGAGGCAAATCTGAGCCTGCACCACTTTGCCCGCGAGTTCCGGCGCACGATGGGCATCACCCCATACGCCTACACGCTCCGGCGCCGGCTGGAGCGGGCGCGTCAGTATGTCATCCATTCAAGCACGCCGTTGGCCAGGATCAGCATGCTCTGCGGCTTTCCATCCGCCGCTCACTTTGCCGACCGCTTCCGCCGTGAAATGGGCGTTCCACCAGGCGCGCTGCGGCGCGCAGCGCAAGCTTGATCGAAACGCACGTAAGTCGTTTTACGTCAGCGGGCAGTTTCAAGCCGCTGCTTCGACAATCTCCGGAGTGTGCTGGATCTCGAACCGCACGCGGCTGAGAAAGCCGACGGAGCTGGCAGAGGCTATGCCGTTTGTTCTTGGTTGCACTTGCCCCCATGGAGCAATCCCCATCCAGGCATAAAAGCCAGATGTGGCAACCAGACAGCAATCCGACGATAGCGGCATGTAGCAGGACGGAAGCTGGTCATGCAATCTGCCGTGCGTTGAACCGGGCCCGGCCACCAACAATGCTCCGGCCAGGCAACTTCGTTTCGGCATACCGCATCACGGAGCAGAAAGCCGATGGCAAGGGCCCGAGCCACCCGCAAAACATCGCTACCCGAACAGGCGTTGCCGGACCTTCATTGGTCTCATGCGATCGGCACCCTGCCGGCCCGTCCGGCAGGCATGGACAGAGTCCCCGAGCCGCGCTCCGAAACCGGAATGCCAAACGACGAGCGCGACGACGGCGACCAGGATACGAAAGACAACGACGAGGACGACGACGACAGCAAGGGGAAGGACGACAAGGGCGGCAAGAAGAAGAGCCGCTGGCCGCTCATCAT
>CAXTYQ010000205.1:0-2586 GCA_964248505.1 uncultured Acidobacteriaceae bacterium | reverse complement strand
CGTGGCGCTGCCGTTCAACTGCGCCGGCATGTACCGGGGGACCATCGGCCCGGACGGGGTCGCCCGCACCGCGATCTACGATGGCGAGCCGACGGCCGCATAGGTGCCGACCCGCGGCAGCTTGATCAGCACGTGACACTCCGGTTCGTCACGTGCTCGGGACGGCTCAATTTGGCCGGAAGCAGACGGTCCGCTGTGCAGTCCGGAGGCTGGAAAGCGGACCTCGACTGGTCGCTCTTCAGCAGGAACTCAGCCTCGCGTTCAAGCGCCTTGTCCTGCGGAGACGATGAATACAATTGCGATAGGGTATCGGGTCCACGCATCGTTCCGGCCTGTGTTGTCGACGTCTGGAATCGTGGCTTGCGCGCATGCCCGGGGCGCACACCTGCGCCCACATCAAGATGAAAAGGCTCGAAGCGTTTACTGATGGGCCGCTGTTCCCTAATGCACTACGTTGGCCTTGTAGACGGACGCCTGCCACACCATATTGATATTCTGTATACTGATCCCTCTGGTTGTTGTTTCCAATCGGATGACGCCCATTCCGCTAGGTATTAGAGCAGAGGTCTTAAGTCGCATGGCCGCCATTATTACATTCTTTCCCGTCGGAAACGGCGACATGACGCTTATCAAGCTGGAGAGCGGTCGCACTATACTTGTCGACATGAATATCCGCCAACCTAGTGACGGTATTCGCGATGTCTCGGCCGACCTGCGTCGCCGCCTCAAGAAAGACGACAAGGGCCGCCCATATGTGGATGCCGTGCTGCTGACGCACCCCGACCAAGACCACTGTCGTGGCCTCATCGAGCATTTTCATCTCGGTCCGTTGGCCGATTACAAGCAGCCCAAGTCTGGCGAGCTTGCTAAAATCGTGATCCGCGAGGTGTGGTCGTCGCCAATGGTGTTCCGCCGGATGCCAAAGGACCAGACGCTCTGCAAAGATGCGGATGCCTGGAAAAAAGAAGCCTGCCGCCGCGTAAATCTCTACAAAGCGACCCATAAGTTCGCTGCCGGTGATCGTATCCAGGTGATGGGTGAGGACCGGGACGGGAAGACGGATGACATCGCAGAAATCGTAGTGAAGGCCGGCAAGACCATCACCTCGATTGACGGGAACACGGACACCGCGTTTCGCGGCCGGCTCCTCGCGCCAAAAGGGCAGGGCACGGATGAGGAAGAAGAGCGTCGGAGCAAGAACCACTCCAGCGTGATCGTGCGCTTCTCCGTGGCGAACGGAGAGAAGCTTCACGCCTGCCGGTTCTTGTCAGGTGGCGATGCCGAGGTTGCCATCTGGGAACGTATCTGGGCGGACCACAGCGCTGACACAAACACCATCAACTACCATCTCATGCAGACGTCTCATCACTGCTCCTGGCATTCTCTGTCGTATGACAGCTGGGGCGATCTGGGCGAGAAGGCGAAGGTCTCTCCTGATGCCAGGAAAGCGCTCGGGCAGGCATTGTCCGGCGCCTACATTGTCGCGACCTCCAAGCCCATCAAAAACGACAAGGATGACCCGCCTTGCATCCGCGCCAAGCGTGAATACGAGGCGATCCTCAGCCCCGTGAATGGGATCTTCCTCAACACGTCGCTGCATGGTGGCGAGGATGATCCCGTGCCGATGGAGTTCGATGTGAACCCAGATGGTCCCAAGCTGCGGGCCGTTGTGGAAGACGCAGCGACATCGGCAAAGAGCCTGCTGCGTACCTCGACTGCTGCCGCTATTCCGCCAGGGATCGGCTTTCCGCCGCGCCCTGTAACGCCCGTGAAGCCGGCGGGGTTTGCTTGATTTGGTTCCTGTCTGACCTTGCTCGCCTGAACCGCGAGCGTGCCGCGATTGAAGAGCTCGAACGGCAGGATGGCGCTTGGCTAAAGGATGTCCATTGGCGGTTGGCGTCGAACCTACTCGAGGTTGATGCTGTGATCGAGATCAATGGTCGTGTTTTCCCGATCACCCTCAAATACCCATACGTCTTTCCGAGCTGCCCGCCGTCGCTGTTTCCGCGCGCGACCAAGAAAACGCGCTGGAGTTCTCACCAATACGGAAAAGGGGGTGAGCTCTGCCTCGAATGGGGTGCGGACAATTGGCAAGCCGATCTCACCGGTGCCGATATGCTGGCGAGCGCTTATCGACTTCTCCAACTGGAGAACCCCACCCAGCAAGAAGAAGAACCGCAAGCCGAGATACCCTCACGCGACATATTCAGCTTTGCGCAATCCCTGCGTGGCGAGTCGAACCGCTTCATCGCGACGCCCGCTCTGCTAGTTTGCCTGCTGGATATGCCGTTGTTCGTACCGGCACGGATCAAGGTCTGTGTAACAGGCGTTCTTGAATCACGCGCCAGTGTCACCAGCCTGGAAATGGACGGCGCGGAAGCCTGGCACGATCGACTGATCCCGGTCGCGGCACTCGACGGCCTGGTGTATAGCGGCGCCGCCGTTCATCTCTCGATAAACGCGCCTTCGCCTCCGATCCAGGGCGATATGGCGTCGATGATCGCTTACATCTCGGCACTCGGTATCGATCCAGCGTAATTGCTCACCCTGGTGTGCAGGTTGCCTTGCAGCGTAGCGCGTCCTGGA
>CAXTYQ010000204.1:0-2781 GCA_964248505.1 uncultured Acidobacteriaceae bacterium | reverse complement strand
CTGAGGACCTCTTCGATGGGGAGGAGGCGGCGGAGGTGCACGAGCTTGAGGAGGCCGAGTTCGAAGTGGAAGCGCTGCTCCTGGCGGTAGCCGAGATCGTCAAAGGTGCGGAGCATGACCTGGAGGAAGCGGGTGAGTTCTTCTTCGGTGAAGAGCTGGGCGGTGCGGGCGGCGCGGCGCTGTTCGTCGGGGGAGATCTGGAGGAGATCGGGCGGGCTGCCACTGGGGGTGACGCCTTCGGGGGCGAGGTTGCTGATCTTTGCCATGAGGCAGTTGCGGAGGTAGCGGAGGCACTGGCGGGCGAGCTGCGACGGGCTGTTGCCGGCGTCCATGAGATCGTTGGCGACGGTGATGACTTCGGCGGAGCGGTTTCCGTCGACGGCCTCGAAGATGCGTTCGAGGGTGGTGTTGGGGACGGCACCCATGAGTTCGCGGATCTGGCCGGGGTCGAGGCGCGGTCGGCCGTCTTCGACGGTGGCCGAGGCGATGGCCTGGTCCATGATGGAGAGGGCGTCGCGCATGGATCCGTCGCCGGCTTCGGCGAGGAGAGCGAGCGAGGACTCGTCGGCGTCGACGTTTTCGTGCTCGGCGATGCCGCGGAGTTCGGCGAGGATGTCGAGCATCTTGACGGCGTGAAATGAGAAGTGCTGGCAGCGCGAACGGACGGTTTGGGGGATGTCTTCGGGCTGTGTGGTCGCCATCATGAAGACGATGTGTTCGGGTGGTTCTTCGAGGGTTTTGAGGAGAGCGTTGAAGGCGGCGTCGGTGATCTGGTGGGCTTCGTCGAGGATGTAGATCTTGTATTTGTCGCGTGCGGGGCGGTACCGGGCGGCGTCGCGGAGTTCGCGGATCTCGTCGATGCCGCGATTGGTGGCGGCGTCGATTTCGATGACATCGACGGCGTTGCCGGCGCGGATTTCGGTGCAGGACTCGCAGGTTTCGCAGGGTTCTGGGGTGGGGCGGCGGGGGGTCCCGATTTCGACGCGGCAGTTGAGTGCCATCGCGAGGATGCGGGCGACGGTGGTTTTGCCGATGCCGCGGTGGCCGGAGAAGATATAGCCGTGGGCGATGCGGCCCTGGGTGAGGGCGTTCATGAGGGTGACGGTGACGTGGTCCTGTCCGGCGACGTCCTGGAAGCGCTGGGGGCGGTACTTGCGGGCTAGGACCTGGTAGGGCATGACGGGAGGCGCAGGTCTGATTGTACGCGGGCTGAGGCTGGGGATCAGGCTTGATGCGGGGCTACGAAGGTGGGAATTCGACCTCGGTGAAGCTGCCTGGATGGGCGGCATCGACGGCTCGGTGGGGCAGTGTGTTCGAGGAGGTAATCGCGGATTGGGACGGGCGTTCCCTGGTCGAAGAGGACGCGCACTTAGAGCTGGAGCAGATCTGGGGTTGGCTGTGCCTGAGCCGCGAACTCCAGTACAGCTTGGACCTGTTTGCGGTTGAGGCCGTCGTACCACTCCAGGAGGTTGTCGATGGTTGCTCCGGCTTGGGCGTTCTCGAGGATGGCGGAGACGGCCATGCGGGTGTTGCGGAGGACCATGCGCCGCTGAGTTTTCCGGGAACGGCTTCCACTTCGGGGCATCCGGACCAGTTGAGATTTGACATTTTGGGCTCCGTTCTACAGACGCGGGTCTAGTGTACGGCGGTGGGTAGGTGCGGTGATCTGTGCGTAGGACGTTCGCTCTTGCAACGAGCCGAGACATGCGGGAGGCGATCTTCGTTCTGCACAGGATCCGGGAAGAGATGTGGGTGGGGAGCAGTGGATTGTTTCGCTCTTGTCGACTTGGCGGGATGATCCTGTGTCGCCGCTATCTAACGGCCTCATGGTGACGCTGATAGGAGTCAGCCATTTGGTGAAGTACGCTGAACGCCACCGTTCCAACGGCGAGCACACCCAAAGCGTATAGAAGGATGACAGAGCGAACCAGCCAATGTCGTCTGTTTGCGGATTTCGGCTCAGTAGGCTGGCTTACCCAAACAAGCCCGTAAAACGCTTCTCTCTGATGCCACAGGAGCAAGAACAAAGATGCAAAGATGAAGATGGCTGTATTTCTCGCGCCTGGCCCTATTACGTAGAAGATATTGATGAGGATGATGTTGGCCATGATGGGCAGCATCAGCAAAGCGGCGAGCAGGGCTGTCTTGCGGAACAGCAAGAGCGAAGCCGCGAAGACCTGAATCAGGCCCAAGATGTATTTGTACGCGTGCGAGTAGCCAAAGTAGTACCAGGTCAACGTGTAGCCATCGAGTGAGCCGATTGGTTTTTGTGCGACCCATGCCGGAACAGTGAGTTGGTGGCCGGTGAGTTTGCTTATCCCGTAGAAGTACAGCAACCAGGCACACGCATAGCGAAGCCAATCGAGATATTTGGGGTAGGGTCTCACGCCAACACGCTAGCACTTCAGACGATTCGTTGGCCATGTAAGATCGCGGCCACGCATGGATTCACACAGGATTCGCCAGTAGGCAAAGCTGCATGGGTAGCCGCGAGAGACTTGAAATATGCAGCGCTGCCAAACAGCTTAGGCGCTGCTGGTTTGAGACTCAGAGTTCATCTCTTTGATCGATTAAGGCCGATCTATGTGCACCTATTGCTTTGACAGCCCGCGCGCTCAGAGCCGTGGGCTGTAGTTGTTTGAGGCCATATCGTCCGTGCCAGTTCGCGTCGCGTTACTCCACATAATGCGACGAATGAGATGGTCCGCCGCTTGCTCCTTCTGATATTGCGGAGGATTGTAGATGGCAGGTTTTTCAGGAGGATCATCGCTATGCAGATTT
>CAXTYQ010000203.1:0-2813 GCA_964248505.1 uncultured Acidobacteriaceae bacterium | reverse complement strand
GGGAGCCTTCGCCTGGAAAGAATCAAGAGCTATACCTTATAGAGAAATGCTCTAATGATCCCAGTTGTAGCTCGCAAGCACCTGTCCAGTCACTGCCACCAGCAGCAACGCATCCTGACTGGCATTCATTGGTCTGGATGGGAAAGCTGTTCGGCGGGGATCGCCTGAAACGTGGAACCGGGTTGCTGCCAAAGAACCCGGAAATCGTCTGCGCCGGTTGTGTGGGTCTCACCGATCTTGAGGTGATGCTTGCCTTTGGCGAGCGCCACACTCGCGGTGATCGCGCGGGCGGCGTTGCCGGCGAGGCCGCAGACCTGGGCAAAGGGCGATGGTGAAATACCCAGCGTCTCGCCATCGATCGCGATTTCGGCCTGGTCGTTTTCAACTACGAGAAAGCCGTAGCCGCCATCTTTGGGCACATTCAGATCGCCCTCAAAGACGACCGTGTATTGTTCGGGGCTATGCGGAATCCTGCCAAGATCCACCGTGTTTGCAATTCCTGTCTGAGTTCTCGCCGTTTGTCCTTTGATCCCCGTCTCGGTGTAGCGGTAGAAGAGTCCTGGAGCGCCAGGCACATCGGCCTGCGCGGGACGCAGCGACTGGCCAACGACAATGGGCGCCTCGACCCAGGTGTTGCGGCCCGATGCGGAAGACACATGCAGCAGCACGCGAAAGCGCCCCGAGCCATCCCAGAGCGTCCCGCCGGCGTCGGGGAATTTGTGCTTCACCTTGCGCCCAGTCGCGTGCGATCCGTCGCCAAAGGTCCAGGCGTAGTGCAGATCTTGCGCGGCTCCGCCGGGCGTGGCTTCAAAGTGAACGCGCTGGCCGGGCCGGAGTAAACCTCCTGTCGTAGCAATGCGCACCGTCGGCCCACTTGCAATCCAGGAGGGTTGAGCGGCGCCATCGCTTACCTCCAGCGGCAACTCGGAGTCGCTCTTGGCAAGCGCTCCGGCGAGTACGGTGTTGTCTAGAAAAACATCGTCCACGCTGCCCTTCAGCACAGAGGGCACCAGCGACGGCAGCTCCAGTCCCATGACGTCGGTGAAGTGAACGTCGCGAATGCCCGGCGAGGGCTGACGCAGCTGAACTAACGAATACCAGTCCTCCAGGCGAATATTCTGGAAATCGAAACCGCTGCTTTGACCGCGGCCGGAGGGATCGGCCCACAGCGCCATCAACGCGAACGGGACACCGCAACCCCCCAGTCCCATGTGCAGCACATCGGAGTCGCGCATCGTGAAGTGGCCGCCTTCGAAGTTCTTTTCCGGCCAACCGGCGCGCACGATGTTCGAGATGCTGGTGGAAAGAACGCTGTTCTCCACGGTGATATTCGCCACGGGATGGCCCTCGACCGCAAAGGCCTTCGGACCGTAGCCTTCCCAGCTGGTCTGCAGGGCGAAGATGTCGTCGGCAGCGCGAAAAAAGCTGTCGCGCACGACTGTATCGCCACCGCCAAGCCAATCCATGCCGTCGGCATTGGCGTTGCCAGTGTTGGCGCCGATGACCTTGACGTTCTCGAAGAGGACGTTCCGGGAATCCTTCATCTGGATCTGCCACGTGCGGCTGCGCGTGACACAGGTGATGCCCTCGATCGAGATATCGTGCGCGTTGTCCATCACGATGCAGTGCCAGTTGCGTTTGTGCATCCAGCCATCGTCATCTGCAGGGTTCTGCGGCCCGTCGTACACGATGACGCCGCGGCCGAATACCTTGACGTGATCGACCTGCCAAACGTTAAGCGCGCCGAAGACAACCGCGCCCGAAGCGAGATAAATGCTGTCGCCGGTGGCGGCGTCGATGTTCTCGTAATGAGCGCCCGGGCCGATGTAGCGCAAGTTGTGGGAAGCCGCAGTGGGCGGCTTCTCTTCGGGCGGGTTTGCGAAGAGGTACAGCATCTCGGCGTCACTCAGGAAGTCGCCGGGCCGTGAGATGGAGATCTTGGCTGGGCCGTCGAGCTCGAACGTGATAGTGTGGCCGCTGCGTCGGGGACGGATGCCCAGCCGCCACGGCTGCACCTCGACGCCTTTGGCCCAGAAGTCATCACTTTCCGCCATGACGGAGATCGTCATGTGCTTGCGAGCCTCAAAATTGAGAAAGTAAAGATTGACAGCGGCGTGCATCACCGGGGTCCTTTGCCCATTCACCGTCACGACGAAGTGCGTAGAGGCGATCTCGGCGGGTACGGGGGCAAGAGGGCGTGTATGCGCGTACGCCGTCAATGTGAGGAGCGCAAAAAGCGGAGTTAAGCACCAGCGGAGAACCCGCAGCATACGTGTTGTCATCCTGAGCGAAGCGAAGGACCCGTTCTTTTGGGGTGGATTACAAATACCACCCACTAGATGTGCCAAGAAATTCGGCTCTGCCACACTAAACTGCAATGGAGCCCGAAAGCGACATATTCGTTCGGGCTCCAAGCTTGGAGTGCTTTTTTAGAAGTAGAACTTGGCCCCGAGTTGGATATCCCGTGGGTCGCCGGCGGTGCTGGTGATCTTGCCGAAGTTCGAGCCATCCCCGATGTTTGCATCCGGGGCGCTGAAGTAGGGGTGATTGAAGGTGTTAAAGGTTTCGAGTCTCAGCTGCAGATTGTATCTCTCATGCGCTCCGATGTAGGTGTTCTTGAAGATAGACAAATCCGCATTGGTGAACCCCGGCGCACGTACATTCGGCAGTGTACGGGGTGCGTTGCCGATGGTGAACGGAAGAGGCACCGAAAAGGCTGCTGTGTTGAACCATTCATTCTTATTCGCGTTGGCGATCTGCGCGTTTCCGTTCAGATTCGGACGCTGGCCGCCTCCGAGCAGACCCGTGTTATC
>CAXTYQ010000202.1:131-2990 GCA_964248505.1 uncultured Acidobacteriaceae bacterium | reverse complement strand
AAAGGAGAACCGCCCCCAGGACGCACCGTCGAGACCGCGAAAATTTCCTCACAATCTCATTAGACGGCGACCACCGCCCCTCAGCCTCCCGAATCTCACCCCGCAGCCGGCCCGACCCCCTGCTGAACCACCGGATTCTGCAAAACCCCAATCCCCTC
This sequence comes from uncultured Acidobacteriaceae bacterium, assembly GCA_964248505.1. GTDB lineage: Bacteria > Acidobacteriota > Terriglobia > Terriglobales > Acidobacteriaceae > Edaphobacter. Next base: position 2,832 of record CAXTYQ010000202.1, on the reverse strand, counting down.
AATCTCCACCTCACACACATCCCCCGGCTTCAAAAACACCTTCGGATCCCGCGCAAACCCCACCCCGCTCGGCGTGCCCGTCACAATCAGGTCCCCCGGCTCCAGCCGCATCGCATCGCTCACCAGAGACACCAGCGTCGCCACATCAAACATCATGTCCGCCGTCGACGCGCTCTGCATCACCGCTCCATTCAGCCGTGTCTCCAGCCGAAGCCCCTTCGCCCCCGGCGGCAGCTCGTCCGCCGTCACAAACGCCGGCCCACACCCGCCCGTCCCATCAAAGTTCTTCCCAATCGTCCACTGCGGCGACTTGTACTGATAATCCCGAACCGACGCATCATTGAAGATCGAATACCCGGCCACATGCTCGAGCGCACGCTCCCTCGCGATATTCCTCCCCGGCTTGCCCACCACCGCCACCAGCTCGCCCTCATAATCCAGAGCCTCCGACACCGCCGGTCGCACAATCGGTCCGCGATGCCCCACCAGGCTCGATCGGAAACGCGCAAAAAACGCCGGGTAAGCCAACGGCTCCGACCCGCGCTCCCGAGCATGCTCCCGATAGTTCAAACCAACACACAGAATCTTCCCCGGAGCAGGAATCGGCGGCAAATACTCCACCTCCGCCGCATCCACCTCTCGCCCGGCCAAGATCCGCCCATGCCTCTCCCGCATCGCCTCCAGGCCCGCCCCAACCAGCGAAGCCAAATCAGCCGATCCAGACCCCCCATCCTCAGCAAACACCACATCCCCCGCCAAAGCGCCCAGCCTGATCACACCCTCTTCTTTAAAAACAACAAATCTCACGCCTCCACCCCCGCCCATCGCACCGCCGCCTCGGTCGCTCGTCTAACCTCCTCCAACCCCACACCCGGAGCCAGCTCCACCAACCGGAACCCCCCAGCATCGACATCCAAGACACACATCTCCGTAATCACCCGGTCCACCACCGCCTCTCCCGTCAGCGGCAGCGTGCAGCTCCGCAACAGCTTCGCACCCCCACCCGGAGCCGTATGCTCCATCAACACCACTACCCGCCGCACCCCCGAAACCAGATCCATCGCCCCTCCCATCCCCTTCACCCGCTTCCCAGGAATCAGCCAGTTCGCCAGATCCCCCGTCTCCGACACCTGCATCGCCCCCAAAATCGCCAGGTCAACATGCCCGCCCCGGATCATCGCAAACGAGTCAAAACTCGAAAACGCCGACGCCCCAGCGAGATACGTCACCGTCTCCTTGCTCGCGTTGATCAGGTCCGCGTCCACCTCCCCAGGGAGCGGATACGGCCCAATCCCCAGCAAACCGTTCTCCGACTGCAACGTCACCGACATCCCACACGGAATATAGTTCGACACCAGCGTCGGTATGCCGATCCCCAAATTCACATAAAAGCCGTCCCGCAACTCGAGCGCGGCACGCTCCGCCATCTCCCGACGCGTCCATGCGCACATCTACACCTCCCTCGTCGTAATCCGCTCAATCCGGCGATTCACCACCGGCGTCCGCACCACACGCTGAACAAAGATCCCCGGCGTATGGATCTCGTCCGGCCCAAGTTCGCCCGCCTCCACCAAAACCTCCGCCTCCGCCACCGTCAACCTCCCACACATCGCCGCTCCAGGATTGAAGTTCCGCGCCGTCAACCGGTACACCAGGTTGCCGTGCGTGTCCGCCTTCCACGCCTTCACCAACCCCACATCGGCCCGGATCCCACGCTCCAAAAGATACATCTCGCCGTCAAACTCCCGTTGCTCCTTGCCCTCGGCCACCATCGTTCCCACACCCGTCTTCGTATAAAACCCCGGAATTCCCGCACCCCCCGCCCGCATCCGCTCCGCCAACGTCCCCTGCGGACAAAACTCCACCTCCAACTCGCCCGCCAGATACTGCCGCTCAAACTCCGCGTTCTCCCCCACATAGCTCGAAATCATCTTGCGGATCCGCCGCGCCTCCAGCAACGTCCCCAGACCCACACCGTCCACCCCCGCATTGTTGCTCGCCACCGTCAACCCCGAAACCCCATGCTCCCCGACCGCCCCAATCAAAGCCTCCGGAATCCCGCACAAACCAAATCCGCCGATCGCCAGCGTCATCCCATCCCAAACAACCCCGGCAAGAGCCGCATACGCATCCGGCCAAACCTTGTTCATCCGACCCCCTCTCGCCCGCGTCCGCCCGCCCCGCCCGCACATCACCGGAACAGTCTGACGCCGTCGCGCAAAGCAACCCTCAGCCCGCTCCGAAGCAACTATACCGAATCCAGAAAATCCCAGCCTCCCGCTCCCAAACCAAACAGAATCTGCGGTCGCCCTTGCCTCTGCCTTGCCCTTCTAGTTGTCATCCCCGAAGGGAATCTGCTTCGGCCCTTCGCGTAGCCTGAGCGGTTGTTTGCTCATAACTCGCAACTCGTTACTCAGGACTCACTAGAGAATCTCTGGTCAAGTCCCGCATTGTTAAGGGCACGGCTTCAGCCGTGCCGTAACCGCAACCCATAGAACGCGGCTTTAGCCGCTGAGGTACGCTTCTGCCCTTGCCGTCGCCCTTCTAGTTGTCGTTCCCAAAGGGAATCTACTTCGGCCCTTCGCATAGCCTGAGCGGTTGTTTGCTCATAACTCGCAACTCGTCACTCATGACTCACTAGAGAACCTCTGGTCAAGTCCCGCATTGTTAAGGGCACGGCTTCAGCCGTGCCGTAACCGCA
>CAXTYQ010000201.1:0-3009 GCA_964248505.1 uncultured Acidobacteriaceae bacterium | reverse complement strand
TGGCGCTGCCGTTCAACTGCGCCGGCATGTACCGCGGGACCATCGGCCCGGACGGAGCCGCCCGCACTGCGATCTATGGCGGCGAGCTGACGGCCGCATAGGCGCGGCTCCCGCAGGGTCGATCAGCACGTGACAATCCGGCTCATCACGTGCTCGGGACGGCTCAGATTGGCCGGAAGCGGAAGTTCCGCTTCAGAGAAGGGGGTCGAGGGAAGCGGACGTTGTGTAGGCGACACCAAGCTCAGCCGCCCCCGACCCAAAACAGACGTTCGTGACGTCTGCTTCAATGCCGGCTCTGGCGTCTGCCTCTGGTGAGAAGATTGTATATCGGTGTCCTGAAAGCTATCCGGAAGGAATGCGTATGACTGACTACTTGGAGTTTCGGCTCTGCAACCTGATCATTCCAAACGATCCTCAGCAGCTGACGCTCACGACGCCATCCGGCACGTGGGAGCTTCGTCAAGAGCCGCATTTTGCCCAAGCCAAAATGGCCATCCAGGGAGGCCAGATCGCGGAAACCTACACGATTGCGACGCAGGTGAACGTGGTCGGCAGCAGGGTCGCCGCGATGGATGCCGCATTCGATGAACTCCTGCCCATCTGTCTCGCCGCGACCTACCTGACGGGCATGAGCGTAGCGACGACCAGGGCACTCCCCGTGTCGGAGATCAGCTTCCTCCAGGTCGGCCCACATTTCCCGCGTCCTCGCGCGGTCACGAGCGTAGGGCCGGTAGTCACTACCGAGACAGAGTTCCGTGACAGGGTCGAGGCATTTGTGAGGAGCTATCCCACGACTGCGCAGACCGAGAAGTCGCGAACGATGGTTCATCACCTGCTGGATGGCCTTGCTTGCTGGTCCATGGAGGATCTCTGCTTGAGCACGGCCACCCTGCTGGAAATCATCGCAGCGACCGCTAAGAGGGTCGCCGCTGCGGCCGGAACCCCCTTGAACTTCTTCTCCCAGCGGATCGACTACGCCGCGCAGCGCTTCAACCTCGTACCGGTGAGTACCGACTTTCGAGACATGCGCAACGATCTGGTGCATGAGGGAACGCTGTCGGGAACGAAATTCCCGAATAAGACCGACCACGATTGTGCGGTTGCCGCTGCAGCTGCCTTGCAGTGGATCGACGAGTACATGCACGCCGCCCTTGGCCTCGGTCCTATTGCGATTAACCGCTTTCCGCCGAGCACCTACAAAGGCCTAAACGCGTTCTCCCTGGATTGAGTCGTTATGCTTGTGCGTGCCACGTCCTGGCAGACCAGCATTACCTGCAATGTCTGCATTCCACCGATTGTGTTGAAAAAGTCAGCAACAGGCATCGACCGGCCTATTTGGCGCAACATTCCTGCTTGGGAAGCTCAATGTCGAGAACATAAGCCTGGACAGGCTGCGGTTTTGAGGCACTTTCTTTCGCGCTTATCGGTGTCCCGGACTTTTTCAACACAATCCACCACCTGCACGCATTCGCTGGCGCATGTGACCGAAACCGGACGGTCCGGTGTAGAGAGAGGGGTCCGGAACGAGCTGACATCAACCAGCGGATACCACTAACAGCCGTCATGGGACGCTCAACGTCCGCAGGCGTGCCGAGACTGACGGGCTAAGTAGAATGCCGGGAATGCCAAGCGTTGCGACTCCGCCAGCCATTCAAAGCAGGCTCAGCGTCGAGCCGCGCGAGCCGGCGCACCATGACGCAAGCTGCGCATGGCCGAGCCAAAGAGCAGGTGGGCGGGACGGCGCATCTGCGCCTTAACCAGCGTGTAGTAGCTGACGAAGTAGTGCTCGCAGGCTTCTCAACAGCGATCGTTATAGTCCCCGCACGCGATTGAAAAAGCCATCGCCCCGCGGTTCACTTGACCAGCTTCTCGATGACGGCTCTCCGCGCCACCGCTGAAGAGTCCTGCACTTCTTCCAGCGCTCGGCGAACGTGCTTGAGATAGCGGCGTCCCTTTGACGAACGGGCGACCTGCTCGGCCACGGCCCCGAACAGGCCGCCGTCGTCGACGAGGCTCGCGAAAATTGCGGGGGAAAGGTCCCGATCTACGAATAGTGCGGCCACGCCCGCACGAAGTCGCTGGCACCTATCCCACTCGAACCACAGGAGAGCCCAGGGCAACCGTTGGTCGAGCCATCGCCATGATTCGTCCGGCAGCGTCTCTTGGGCTGCAGCCCGATGGACTTCCTCGAAGCCGAAACTGGCAAGTTCAGCCTGGTTGCGTGAGCGCCAACCGAGGCTTCGCGCGAGCAAGAAGGCGCGGAGTCGCGTTTCCTCCGACTCCGAACTTCGCCCCTCGGCTCGTCGCACAGCCGTCAGCCAGGGGTCTTCGCCGTGGTCGTTCGGCGTGTCGTCCGGCCCCATTGATCGGGCGAGCGCCACCAGCATCTGTCGGGGCAGCGTCTCGGACCGCGTGAACAGCTCGGCGACGGCGCCCGGCTGCGCCGCTGCGCGCAGCCAGCGATCCAACCCTAGCGGTGATCGATCTGACCGGACAGAGCGCGCCAAGGCGACGAGAGCCTCCAGCGGCCCGACATCAGCAACGACGCGGTGCGCGAGATCGCTCCGTTCCGCAGCGAGGATCGCGCCGAGGATGCTGGACCGGTCGGTGGACGCGCTCCGGAGCGCGGCGAGCGCCTGAGCGTCGATGCCGAGCTCGCGCGCCCAGAGGGTCGGCTCGGCTGCGAGCGACGGGCGTTCGTTGAGGAGGGGGAGGGCGAGCGAAGGTGTGTTCGCCAGCGCAGCGGTGAGTTCGGTGACGTTCGCGGAGGCGACGGTGCGGGCGGCCAGCGCTCCGAGCGTGTTGTCCTTACCAATCAGCGCCGCGAACGCGTCGGGGCGGCGGCGCAGGATCACTCGACCAAATTCAACACCGTCGGCAGCCAATCGGGCGGGCTCGATCAGGTCGACATGGGCGAGGAGGTAGTCCAGACCGCGGTCATCGAGCGCCCCCGCTTCGGCGATCGCAGCGTCGGCGACCACGGCGCGCGCTACCCGCGCCCGCGTCGCG
>CAXTYQ010000200.1:0-3025 GCA_964248505.1 uncultured Acidobacteriaceae bacterium | reverse complement strand
GCTGATCTGGAAGCGGGGGGGTGGAAAGCGGCATGTGACGGAGGTGAGGAATGCGTCGCGGTCTTTGTTGTTCAAGCGGCGGGCGCTGGCTTGGGATGGCGGGTGGCGGGAGGTGAGGGGGGTTCCGCGGAGCATGATGCGGGAGGTGATTGCGTCGGGCGGCGAGTTGATTCCGATGGACGGTTTGTTTGGGGGGGTGGGTGGGGGGGGGGTGGCGGGGGATCAGCAGGCGGCGCTGTTTGGGCAGATGGGCCTGCGTCCGGGGATGGTGAAGAACACCTATGGCACGGGGTGTTTCATGCTGATGCAGACGGGGGTGGAGCCGATTGTGTCGCGGCACCGGCTCCTGACGACGGTGGCGTGGAAGATTGGGGACCGGACGGAGTATGCGCTGGAGGGGAGCGTGTTTATTGGTGGGGCGGCGGTGCAGTGGCTGCGCGATGGTTTGGGGATAGTTGGGTCGGCGGCGGAGATTGAGCCGCTGGCGCGGTCGGTTGAGGATACGGGCGGGGTGTTTTTTGTGCCGGCGCTGTCAGGGTTGGGGGCGCCGTTCTGGGATCCGCACGCGCGCGGGTTGATTATCGGGTTGACGCGAGGGACGACGCGGGCGCACCTGGCGCGGGCGGCGCTTGAGGGGATTGCGCTGCAGGTGACGGATATCCTCGCGGCGATGCAGGCCGATGCGGGGATGGCGTTGCCGGAGCTGCGGGTGGATGGAGGGGCGTCGGAGAACGACTTGCTGATGCAGATGCAGGCCGATGTGCTGGGGGTGCCGGTGGTGCGGTCGGGGACGCCGGAGTCGTCGGTGCTGGGGGCGGCGTTTCTGGCGGGATTGGGGACGGGGTTCTGGGGGAGCCGTGAGGAGCTGGAGGGGTTGTGGAGGGCGGGGCGGCGGTTTGAGCCGGAGATTTCGGGGGCGGTCCGGGATCGGCGGCTGCTACGCTGGGGTGATGCTGTCGAGCGATCGCGCGGGTGGGATCGGCCTGAGACGGCGGCGAGCAATGATGGCCGGTAGAGGCCGGTTGCTATGAATCGCAGTGCGGGTTTGAGCGAAGTTCGGACGCAGACAGGGCCTTGGGATGTAGTGGTGATCGGTGGCGGCGCGACGGGGCTGGGGAGCGCGGTGGATGCGGCGTCGCGGGGGTATCGGACTGTCTTGGTGGAGGCGGCGGACTTTGCTGCGGGGACGTCGAGCCGGTCGACCAAGTTGAGCCACGGAGGGGTGCGGTACTTGCAGCAGGGGAACTTGCGGCTTGTGCTGGAGGCGTTGAAGGAGCGCGGGCGGATGTTGGCGAATGCACCGCATCTGGTGCGTCGGCAGCCGTTTGTGATTCCTGCGTACAAGGGGTGGGAGGTGCCGTTTTACGGCGTGGGTTTGAAGACGTACGACGCCCTGTCGGGCCGCGCGAGTTTTGGGCGGTCGGAGATGCTGGGGGCGAGGGCGGTGCGGGAGCTGCTGCCGACGGTGGTGAGCAAGGATCTGGCGGGCGGTGTGGTGTACTTTGACGGCCAGTTTGACGATGCGCGGTATGCGGTGGCGCTGGCGCAGACGCTCCATGAGCTGGGCGGCGTTGCGTTGAATTACACGCGGATGGTGCGGCTGTTGAAGCGAGATGGTGTGGTGGCGGGGATTGTGGCGCGCGATGAGGAGACGGGCGAGGAGTTCGACTTGCCGGGGCGAGCGGTGATCAACGCGACGGGGGTGTTCACGGACGAGGTGCGGGTGCTGGATGAGCCGGGGGCGGCGCCGATCTTGTCGGTGAGCCAGGGATCGCACTTTGTGTTGCCTGCCGAGTTTCTGCCAGGGAGACATGCCCTGATGGTGCCGAAGACGGAGGATGGGCGGGTGTTGTTTGCGATTCCGTGGCATGGGCGTGTGGTGGTGGGGACGACGGATGAGCCCGTACCGGGGGCGGTGTTGGAGCCGCGCGCGCTCGGGACGGAGCGGGAGTTTTTGCGGCGGCATATTGAGGTTTATTTTGGGCGGCGGCCGGAGCGGGAGGAGGTTCTGAGTGTGTGGTCCGGGCTGCGGCCGCTGGTGCGAAAGGCGGGCGCGAAGAGTACGGCGGCGCTTTCGCGGGAGCATACGGTCCTGGTTTCGGGGTCGCGGTTGGTGTCGATCACGGGCGGCAAGTGGACGACGTACCGTCGCATGGGGGAGGATGCGGTGAACATTGCGGCGCTGCGAGCGGGGCTGCCGGAGCGGAGGTCAGGGACGGCGGATCTGCGGCTGCATGGGTGGAGTGAGGGGGCGTCGGATTTGGCGATGTCGGACTATGGGTCGGACGGGGCGGCGATTGATGCGTTGGTGGAGGCGGATCCGGAGCTGGGGCGGCCGGTCGATCCCCGGCTGCCGTACCGGATGGCGGAGGTGGTGTGGGCGGCGCGGTCGGAGATGGCTCGGACGGTGGCGGATGTGCTGGCGCGGCGGACGCGTGCGCTGTTTTTGGATGCGCGGGCGGCGATTGCGGCAGCGCCGGGGGTGGCGGCGTGTCTCGCGGGGGAGTTGGGTCGGGATGCGGCCTGGCAGAGGTCGCAGGTGGAGAGCTTTGGGGCGGTTGCGGCGGGGTATGTGTATGGCGGGGATTGAGTCGATTTCTCTTCTGCAATTACGGAGCGGGCCGACACCGGCTCCTCGCCACTCACGAACGAGACGACCATCTTGCTAAGATTGTCTATTGACATGCGCCACATGTCGCATGTCGGCAATGGATGATAAAGACAATCCGTCACAGAGGTCTGAAACGACTGTTTGAACGGGACGACCCAAGCGGTGTCAACCCGGAACACGCCGACAAGCTGCGGGATATCCTGGCAACGCTTAACGCAGCTCCTGCGGTTGCACATATGGACCTGCCGGGATTTCGGCTGCATCCACTGAAAGGCCAGATGAAAGGGTTTTGGGCTGTAACCGTTCGGGCCAACTGGCGAGTGATCTTTCGTTTTGATCGTGACGCCGAGGACGTCGATTATGTCGATACACCACTAGTTGTTTGGTCCCGGGGTTTGATGGGTTGGTCAAGTT
>CAXTYQ010000199.1:0-3027 GCA_964248505.1 uncultured Acidobacteriaceae bacterium | reverse complement strand
GCTGCTTCTCAGGTTTCAACACGCTGAGTTCAACGTCGAGATTGTATTCGCTCATTAGGTAGAAGCTAAGGCTTAAGCGACAGGGACGGGTCAGGCGACCCTCGGTCATGGCGTACTCTGCGGCTACAGCGGCTTGTCGCTCAGCCGACAATTCTGGGTTGGGCGCGATGACGAGATTTATTATGTGAACCCACTCGAAATCGAGCTTTGGGTTGACCGACTTGGACCGCTGACCTGTTACCGCGCGGATGCGATTGAGGTTGTAGTCGCGGAAGTCATTATGCTCGCGGGACCAGGATCTGACATACCAACGGCCCGCGCTATGAGACAAGGCGTGCGGCGCGATCGCCCGCGATGGCTCCACGGATCCCGTTAGGGATGCGTATTTAATATCGATCTCGAGTCCGTTACGGATGGCGTCTAGCACCCTGAGGAGGACGGTCGGGTCGGTCGGGCGCCGCCGGAGCGTGATGACCTCGACGTCCGGCGTCGTGTCGAACCAAGTGTCCTCCGGTCGCATCCATTGGTTTTCAATAGCGACCAGCTGGAGGAGATAACGTTCTATCGTCTCGCCGATGAACGCAGGCGCAAACGCCTCGGTGCGTCGATAGGCTTTTTCGACCCGGTCGTAGCTGAGGTTCTTGGGCACGAGCCTCTCGTACTGCGCGATGTCTGCCGACGCCTGCTGCGCGGAAATGCCGAACGTGTGGCCCAGGTCGCTGCGGTTGAAGCGGCCGTCCCAGAACAAGCGGAAGTCAATGAACTCCAGCCGGCGGCGAACACCCCAGCGCAACCGCTGGCCGTCGTCTTCCATCCGCGACCTCCCAAAAAGATGACTCGTATGCGTCTTATCAATCTAGTTTCTTGACTAGTTAAGACAGTATCCCCACATCTTATGGATGGAGGAGGTCGCCATGGCAACCTTGTCCCTTTAGAGGTTGAGGCAGCCTGGATGAAATCAGCTCAAGAAGATCAACGGCTTGAGCGCCCATACCGGGTGCTCAGCCTGGATGGCGGGGGCATGCGGGGCATCTACACGGGTGCCTTTCTTGCCCGTTTGACCGACCAATTCGCGCGTATCAGGGCCGAATCAGCACTCGATTTAGGCCTTGGCTTCGATCTAATTACCGGCACCAGCACCGGAGCCATCGTAGGCTGCGCGCTCGCGGTGGGTCGGCCCATGACCGAGGTCGTGTCGCTCTATCGCGAGCATGGGCCCAAGATTTTCCCGCATCGGCTGACGGGCAAGCGCAGCACCGTCTACCGGGCCACTCAAGGTGATCGTTTCGTCCGCGAGGGCGCAAAGGCGCTGCGTGAAGCCCTTCAGGCCGTTCTGGGCGACACGACGATGCTCGACGTCTTTGCGGGACGGAGCATTTCACTATCCATCCCTGCGGTGCTCATGAGCGAACATCGCGCCTGGATATTTAAGAAGACGCCGAAGAGCGGGGTCCGTGACGATCGCTATCCACTCGTGGATGTCTGCATGGCAACTAGCGCTGCGCCGATCTACCGCTCGCTTGCCGCCATTGACGACCCGAACACACCCGGCGGCCCGCAGCAGGTGTTCGCTGACGGAGGTCTCTGGGCCAACAACCCGATCATGGTCGGACTGGTAGATGCGCTGACTATCGCCGCGCCCAACCGCGCTATCGAGATTTTCTCGCTGGGAACCTGCCCCCGGCCAGAGGGCGACCATCTCGACGCCGAAAGCGCGCACAGGTCGATGCTCGACTGGCGGCTCGGCGCTGACGTGGCGCCGCTCAGCATCTCGGCCCAGGAGTTCGCCTTTGATCACATGGCGCGGCTTCTCGCCAACGCCATCAGCGGCTGCGGACGCTCAATCCGGCGGGTCCGATTTCCTAACAAGCCCGTCCCAGCCAGCATGATGCCATACCTCGCCCTCGACGACACACGGACCGAGGCGATGGATCGCCTCGTGGCGCAGGCCAACACCGATGCCGACCTGACCAAGAGCGCCTGCGACGATCTGAACAATGAGGACGGCTGCATGATCAAGCGGCTCATGCATGATCTGCCGACGATGCCGGCCACCGGCGCGGTGTGGGACCGCGAGCTCAACCGCGAACGGAAAGAATAAGCCATGTTCGACTGCGCTAAGGATGTCCGTGCCTACCACAACCAGGACGTGACCCTGCCCAAGACGGAGCAGGACGCGATGCGTGCCCGGCGCGACTCAAACCGGACACGCCTGCGGAACGGTCTGTCGGCCGCCGGCAAGCCCGCGCCACTCGAGTTCGTCAAGCAGGGTAGCTACGCCATGAAGACGATGGTCCGCAACCCGGATTATGACTACGACATCGACGACGGCGTTTACTTCCGGATGGAAGATTTAGTCGGCGACCGCGGGGCTCAGATGACCTCGCTGCAGGCCCGTGAGATGGCTCGGAACTCCGTTGACGACGGCAAGTTCAAGCGCGCGCCGGAGGTTCGCTCCAACTGCGTGCGCGTCTTCTACGAGAAGGGCTACCACGTCGATTTGCCAGTGTATCGGCGCGTCGTCACCTCGGGGTTCTTCGGCGAGGAGGTCCATTATGAGCTGGCGGCCAGCAGCGGCTGGAAGCGATCGGACGCGCGCGATGTATCCGACTGGTATGAGGACGAACGGGCAAAGTCCTCCGACGGCCGTCAGCTCCGGCGCATCAACCGCAACCTGAAGAAGTTCGCTCGCAGTCGCTACACTTGGCGCGGCAGCATCCTCAGCGGATTCGGCATCTCGGTGCTAACGACCGAGCGCTTTCGTGTCGACGAGCGTGAGGACCGCGCGCTCTACGACACGATGTTGGCTATACACGACCGGCTCAGCTGGAACTTGCAGATTGCGCACCCGGTCACACCGGGCGACTACGTCACAGGCGGCCGTGACGATGCCCGGGCGCGATGCTTCCGCGAGAAACTCACCGAGGCACTCGATAACCTCCAGCCGCTATTCGCTAGCGACTGCACGCGTGATCGCGCGCTGAAATGCTGGGACAAGGTGTTCGCCACCACCTTCTTCAGCGAACG
>CAXTYQ010000198.1:0-3029 GCA_964248505.1 uncultured Acidobacteriaceae bacterium | reverse complement strand
TGCCGGGCGGGATTCGCACCCGCTGGAAAACCGTGCCTTCGCACGGCGCACGCAACAGCGTACGCTAACACATCTGTGAAGCCTTGCTGATCGAACGTCCTAAAAGTCTAGCGCGAGGTCACGCGGCCTGTTCCTTCGCCCATTCGTCGGCACTCCAGTAGTACCCGCACGTGGTGCGCTCCAAAGACTCTGGGAGCCCTCATAGGTGGAAGTAGGATAGTCAGCGGCGCGGTCCGGGGGAGCGTCCACCTGGCCCGCACCATCCTCAAGGAAGTGCCGCGCCGACCCATGGGCGCGTAGCAGGCGTGATGGTCCTCGATCTGAACTTTCAGGATCTGAAGCAGATCGCTCTGACAGGAAGAGTGGTGAAGAACGGCGTCACGCTTGTGGTGGGCCGGCCGCTGATCCCGGATGTGAAGACGGACGATACCGGAACGCGAGGTGAGGTCGGGGTCCTTATACCAAACGCCAAAAATCGTACGCTAGTGCGCCGGGAGACCGGCAAGGAGTAGCGGATGCAAGTCCTGTGCAGTGAAGGAAAAGCAAACCACACTGGCCCCGAGTCATGCGTTGTGCATCGTGAGGTGTCCGGCGAAGCGTTGACAGGGGAGACTGTAGGCCAGCCATTGAGCCGCGAAAGCTATATATCAGTTCAGGGCGCCGACGCCGTTAGCGTGGCGGAAGGCAACACGGACGGGCGCGTTTTTGCGAGCGACTGGACGGCCCTGCGTGGTCTGAGAACCTGGCATGCAGAGACGCTCTTTGTTCGGGAACCGGGAGATCTCCGGCCTATTCGCTTCGGTTGTCTCGGAGAGGATCGCATCGGGAAGACGAGGAGTCGAAGCCGATGATGCACGGGCGGGAGAAGTCAGACCCTTCCATAGTAGCGATGAAGCCGGCGAACAAGCCTGGGCGACCGGGTGCGGAGTCGGTGGAGCGAAGGGGAGGGGCCGAGGGAAACACGGAAGGGCAACACACGCGCCGGACACCGAGCCGGGAAAGCGTGTCCCAGGGGCTTGACCGTGTACGAGAAGCAGCGCAGGGCAAGAAGAAGGAACGGTTCACCGCTCTGCTCCACCATGTGACGATCGATCGGCTGCGGGACGCCTTTTCCAGCCTCAAGCGGGAAGCGGCTCCGGGAGTGGATGGAGCAACATGGCAGAGCTACAGGCAGGACCTTGAAGTCAACCTGACGAGATTGCACGAGCAAGTGCATCGAGGCACGTACAGGGCACTGCCCTCACGACGGCGATATATACCGAAACCCGATGGACGGCAGCGTCCGCTGGGAATCGCCGCGCTGGAGGACAAGATCGTTCAACGGGCTGTGGTGCAGGTGCTCAACGCCATCTACGAGGAAGATTTCCTGGGCCTTTCGTATGGGTTCCGGCCCGGACGCGGACAGCACGATGCGCTGGACGCGTTGGCCGTCGGGATCACGATGACGAAGGTGAACTGGATCGTGGACGCCGACATCGCCGGGTTCTTCGATGCGGTCAGCCATGAATGGCTGATCCGCTTCGTCGAGCATCGGGTCGGTGATCGTCGTATCCTTCGCCTGATCCGCAAGTGGCTCAAGGCGGGCGTCATGGAAGATGGAAACCTTGCGCCGACCGAGGCGGGCACTCCGCAAGGAGCGGTCATCTCGCCTCTGCTGGCCAATATCTATCTCCACTATGCGTTCGACCTCTGGGCCGACCAGTGGCGCAAGAAACATGCCAAGGGTCAGGTTATCGTGGTGCGCTATGCCGATGACATCGTCATGGGCTTCCAGCACAAGCGAGACGCAGAGCGGTTCATGGCGGAGATGCGGGAGCGGCTGGAGAAGTTCGCGTTATCGCTGCATCCGGAGAAGACACGACTGATCGAGTTCGGCCGCTTCGCGGCCAAAGATCGAGAGAGCCGTGGGCTTGGAAAGCCGGAGACGTTCAACTTCCTTGGGTTCACTCACATCTGCAGCCGGTCCCGCCGGGGCGCCTTCCAGCTCAAACGGCAGACGCGCCGGGACAGGATGCGGGGGAGGTTGCGAGCGATCAAAGAGGAGTTGCGGCGGCGCATGCACGAACCGATCCCGCTCCAGGGCAAGTGGCTCGGACAGGTCGTGCGCGGATACTTCGCGTATCACGCGGTCCCGACCAACAGCCGATGCCTCGGGGCCTTCCGGCACTATGTGGTCGATCTCTGGCGGCGCTCGCTCGTGCAGCGCAGTCAGCGGGATCGCACTACCTGGACCCGGATGGGGAAACTCGCGGCAGACTACTTGCCACCGCCCCACATCCTTCATCCCTGGCCCAGCGTTCGCTTCGCCGTCAAACACCCAAGGTGGGAGCCCGGTGCGTGAATCACGCCCGCCGGGATCTGTGCGGGGGGTGCGCAGCAATGCGCATCCCTACCGCGATAGGAAATAGGATCACTCGTTCGAGGCTGCGAAGGGTCGTAGCGGCCTGAAGGAGCCCTTACGGAGGCGTCCAGCTCAGGACGATTCCAACGACCTCCGGTGGCCTTGTCTCGGGAAAATTCCTCGCAGCCAGCCGCCTCAGAGCGGGAGCTTGTGCCGCGCGGTGTCCCGCTCGTTAGTCGAAACGCGCGCTTAGCAGATGAGCCATGGCGTGCCCGCTTGCGACTGCAGTGTCCAACGCGCCATGCCAAAGGGCCGAGCCGGGATGGGCAGGGTGTTGCCTCGTGAGAAGACTGCTGTGGAGTCACTACCCTGGAGAAGGTTCACCAACGACACCGGATCATTCAGGCCCGAACGATTCTTCACGTCAGAGTTCTGCGCGGTCGCATCTGCACGGGCAGACTCACTGCCTTTCGCCGACGCAGCGAGGGCAAGTTCGGACCATATAAGGAAGCCCCTTCGACTTAGTGAGGATTCGTCATGGCCAGGTTTACTCATTCCACCTCTTCCAGCAGTATAGGACTTTGCCGGAGTTCAAAAGAGATTCTCGTTACATCTATAGGACAGTGGCTCTAGGGGCAGTTCTCCTATTGATGTAGTTGTTGAAAGGGCAGCCTAAACCAGGCCTGTG
>CAXTYQ010000197.1:0-3050 GCA_964248505.1 uncultured Acidobacteriaceae bacterium | reverse complement strand
TAAACCGAGGCGCCTGCAAAGAATCTAGGCCTATACCCCAGGGTAAAATGGTCTAGAAAGGCAACGGCAGGGGCAGATTCCTTTCGAGGGCAGGGGCGGGCGTGTTCTACTTCTTTCACTCTTATGACGAGCATGACTGGCCTCTCTCGCGTCTCTTCGCTCTGTGTTTCGGAGCTTGCCCCGGAGATTATTCAATCGGAGATCCGGGCGATGAGCGTGTTGTCGGATGAGGTGGGCGGGGTCAACCTGGCTCAGGGGATCTGCGACACGGCGGTGCCGGCGATCGTGGCTGAGGGGGCGGCGCGGGCGATCCGGGATGGGCAGAACATCTACACGCGGCTGGACGGGATTGCGCGGTTGCGACGGGCGATTGCGGCGAAGGTGGAGCTGTCGCTTGGGAACGGAGATGTCGATCCGGAGCACGAGGTTTTGGTGACTTCGGGCGCGACGGGCGCCTTCCATGCGGCGGCGATGGCGTTGCTGAACCCCGGCGATGAGGTGCTGGTCTTTGAGCCGTTTTATGGGTATCACGTGGCTACGCTGCGGTCGGTGCGGGCGGTTCCGGTGGTGGTGCCGCTCGAGGGCGAGCGATGGGAGATGCGGTCGGAGGCGGTGCGGGCGGCGATTACGCCGAAGACGCGGGCGATTGTGATCAACACGCCGTCCAATCCGGCGGGCAAGGTGTTTACGCGGGCGGAGCTGGAGTGCCTGGCCGAGATTGCGCTGGAGCACGACCTGTTTGTGCTGACGGACGAGATGTATGAGCACTTTGTGTTTGGAGGCGCGGAGCATGTGAGTGCCGCTTCGATCGCGGGGATGCGGGAGCGGACGATCTTGATTTCGGGGTTTTCAAAGACGTTTTCGGTGACGGGATGGCGGGTGGGGTACTGTGTCGCGGACCGTCGGTGGACGCCGTCGATCGGGTACTTTCACGATCTTTTGTATGTGTGTGCGCCGGCTCCGCTGCAGCATGGCGTGGCGGATGGTTTGGAGGGGTTGGAGGCGGAGTTTTACACGGGATTGAAGCGGGAGTATGGGTTGAAGCGGGAGATGCTTTTGGAGGCGCTGCGCGAGGCGGGTTTGCCGCCGTGCGTGCCGGACGGGGCGTACTACATCCTGGCGGATGCGTCGCGGTTGGGGGGAGGGACGGCGGCGGAGAAGGCGCGCGATCTGCTGGCGCGGACAGGGGTGGCGGCGGTGGCGGGGACGGCGTTTTTCCGGCCGGAGGTGGAACGTGCGCAGAGCTTGTTGCGGTTCTGTTTTGCGAAGAAGGATGAGGAGTTGGCGGAGGCTTGCCGGCGGTTGCGGCGGTTGTAGGGCGAGGGCGAGGAAGTCTGGGGACGGCGAACTCGGTGGCGCCGAAGTGGCAGCAGAAGAGGCAGGGGCGGGCGGTTCTGCTCTAAGATGGGAGAGGGTTGTCCTTGATTTGGGGGAAGTGAAGACATGGCATCGGCGATGGCAACAATTGTGGCGTTGAAGGATGTGCATCAGGAGCTGAAGAGCCGGATGGAGCGTTCGGTGGAGGATTTTCGGGCGCACCTGGCGTCGGCTCGGACGGGGCGGGCGAACGTCCATATGCTGGACCAGGTGAAGGTGGACTACTACGGGACGGACACGCCGGTGGCGCAGATGGGGCAGGTGAGTACGCCGGAGCCGACGCTGATTCTGGTGACGCCGTATGACGTGAGTATGGTGGGGGCGATCGAAAAGGCGATTCGGACGTCGGGGACGGGGCTGAATCCGATGAGGGATGGAAACGTGATCCGGGTGCCGGTGCCGGCGATGACGGAGGAGCGGCGCAAGGATGTGGTGAAGCAGCTGAACAAGGCGCTCGAGGATCATAAGACGGCGATCCGGAATATCCGGCGGGACGGCAACGATCAGGTAAAGAAGGCGGCGAAGGACAAGCTGATTTCGGCCGATGATGAGAAGCGGGCGAACGATGAGATTCAGCAGCTGACGGATGCGGAGATCAAGCGGGTGGAGGAGCTGTACAAGGCGAAGGAGAAAGAGATCATGACGGTCTGAGTGCTGCGCGGAGGGTCCTGCGCGGACGGCGGGAACGCCTTCGGCGCGGCACTAGAGCGGTTCTCACACAGGCTAGTTCGAGCGGCGGCAAAATGCGGGTCTCTCCGCTGCGCAGACGATGGGACTGTCTGCTCCGGTCGAGATGACACGGCTGTAGGTGTATGAGAACAGCTCTACACGCCCTGGTAGACGAGCTGGAGAAAGAAGTCGGGTGGGCCGAGTGGCTTGAAGTTGCTGTCGTAGGGTGCGGTGGGTTTGCTGGCGACGATTTCGTCGAAGGTGCGGCCTCGCTGCTTGAGTCTGGCGACGGTGTCGCGGGTGCCGGCGAGCATGTCGTGAGACTGCTGGAGTTGGGCGCGGTTGCCGACGGGGCCGTGGCCGGGGATGATGATGGTTTTTGCTGTTGCGGTGGCGAGGTTGCGGTCGGCGGCGCGGATCATGCCGTCGATGCTGCCGCCGGTGGAGTAGTCGATAAAGGGGTAGATGCCGTTGAACCAGGTGTCGCCGGTGTGGAGGATTTCGGCGTCGGTGAAGAGGACGGCGATGTCGGTGTCGGTGTGGGCGGGCGGGTAGTGGGTGAGGGTGATGGTGCTGCCGTTGCCGGTGAGGGTTTTGGTGTCGGAGAAGAGGACGGTGGGGAGGGCGCCTGGGGGCGAGGGTGGGACGGTCATGTTGAAGGCGGCGATGTGCTGGGTGGTGCTCATGCGTTCGCGGGTCTTTTCGTGCGCGAAGATTTCGGCGCCGGCGGTATGCATCCACTCGTTTCCGTCGGTGTGGTCGGCGTGCCAATGGGTGTTGATGAGGACGGCGATGGGGGCGGGGCTGATGCTCTGGAGGGCGGCGGCGACCTGGGGGCGGGAGGTGCTGTACCGGAGTCGACGAGGAGCTTGCCGTCCGATTTTCCGCTGCCTGCGGGGCCGGGAAGAACGGCGATGTTGCCGCCGGAGCCCATGAGGCAGATGACGTTGCCGCGCAGGGTCTGGGTGGTGATCTTGGCCGAGGCGGCGCCGGCGCGCATCTGG
>CAXTYQ010000196.1:0-3064 GCA_964248505.1 uncultured Acidobacteriaceae bacterium | reverse complement strand
GGGGTCACTACACCAAAGGTCAAAAATCGTACGCTAGTACGCCGGAAGACCAGGAACGAGTGAAAGTATATGCAGTAAAGCTTTAGCAAACCACACTTGCCCGAGTCATCCGCTGTGCATCGTGAGGCTGCCGAGACGTGCACACGTAGTTCCCGAAAAGACGGTACAGATCGGCTATACAACGAGTCGGAGCCCACCGATCTAGCCGACGAAATACGTGAATACCACGACGAATGTATCGCTTAGGCCGTGCGCGAGAACAGGTGCCCAGAGATTGCGTCTTGTGACGAGATACGCAGCCGCCAGTATCAGACCAGAAACCGTACTATCGAACACACCCGTGGGTCCCTTGAAGAAATGTCCGAAGCCAAACAAAACACTGGAAAAGAAGATGGCCGTCGCGTAGGCAGCACGTGAACCATGGAGTGCGTCGGCAGTCCTGCGAAGGAGCAGCGCACGATACGCGAACTCCTCACCAAATGCGGCGAATGTCCAAACGATGGCCAACGCTTTCAGCGCCACCAATGGACTATGGTGGTGAAGGCCTGCGATGCTACTGGGTGCCTTCTCTTGCTGGTGCCATACGAGATGCGCCAGCGGCTCTGTAATTAAGTCTTTTAGTTGCAGGAGCACGCCACCGCACATCGCGACGATCACGATCAGCTTCCAAGAGAACGGACGGCTAAGCCCGACCGAACTCCAGGGTTTCCTGCGGATCAGCAGCGAGGCCCAAAGAATGACCACCAGGATCGGAACCTCGTTTGGGAAGACGCGATACACATTGTGGCCGATCACAACCACTGCACCAAGCAGAACCTCAGCCGACGCAATAATGCGCTCACGAGGGGACAGGGGAACAGTCCCGTCAGGCGGCAAATCCTTCGTCGCTCGAACCAGCTTACGCATTGATCTTTAAAAGGATGGTACGCGTGGCTCGACTGGAAGGTCCACGCTAAGTCGGAGCGCACCTGTTTGCAGACTAAACTGAGACCGAGAAAAGGGACAATGGGGTCGTGCGGAAACGAACGTTTGTGCATCGATCTACGAACAGCTCCAAACCTCAGCATTTTGAGTTGCAAAAAGGTATTGCAGTGATAAAGTTATTGGCGATACCTTTCCGCAACTATGCTCATCGGCTACGCACGGGTTTCGACCAACGATCAGGACACGACGGCACAGGCGTCTGCCCTGAAGGTGGCAGGCTGCGAGAAAATCTTTCGAGAGAAGGCGACCGGAGGCCGTTGGAACCGCCCAGAGCTGCAACGACTGCTTGACCATCTTCGTAAAGGAGATGTCCTGGTCGTCTGGAAGCTGGACCGGCTTTCGCGATCCTTGAGGGATGTCCTCACAATCATGGAGCGGATACAGGAAGCGAAGGCGGGTTTTCGCAGCCTCACAGAGGCGATCGACACCACAACGCCGGCTGGCCGAATGATGATGCAGATGATTGGATCGTTCGCGGAGTTCGAGCGGGCCATGCTGCGAGAACGAACGCGAGCGGGCCTGGAGTCCGCCCGTGACGAAGGCCGTATCGGAGGGCGCCGTCCAAAGCTGCTGCCTCAACAACAGACAGAGGTGCTGAAGATGGTCAAACGGGGCAAGAAGACTGCGGCTGATGCAGCACGACTCTTCAATGTCCATCCCGCAACCATTGGTCGGCTGCTTGCACGGGCAGGCGGCGATGCGGCTGCCGGTAAGAAGTAGGCCCTTCTATGGCGCTGCGTGAACTCCTCTCATCATCGCAGCGTGAGGCTTTCGAAGCGGCTCCTCTTGATCGTGCCGGTCTGATTGAGCACTACGTCCTAAGCGATCAGGACCTTAGCCTGATTCGCCGTCGGCGAGGAGCCCAGAACCGTTTGGGTCTTGCCGCTCAGCTTGCTTTCATCCGATATCCAGGACGGGCGTTGCTGCCAGGTGAGACTCCGCCTCCGGAGTTGCTGACCTTCCTAGCCCAGCAGCTCAATCTCTCGCCAGGTGCGTGGGCCAGCTATGCCGAACGGGATGAAACACGCCGGGAACACCTGGCCGAACTGCAAGCTCATTATGGGCTGCGCTCCTTCGGCATCGGGCAATATCGCTCGCTTGCGTCGTGGCTGATGCCGACGGCCCTGCAAACCAATCGAGGCGTCGTCCTGGTTCGAGCAGGAATCGACGAGCTGCGGCGACGGTCCGTCATCGTCCCGCGATTGGCGGTACTGGAGCGGCTTTGCGCAGAGGTCATCGTGCGTTCCGAACGGCAGTTGTTCGAGATTCTTACAGCCGATCTGAGCGAAGGCCAGCGTTTTGAACTCGACGCCCTTTTGAAACTCCGGGGCAGTAGCAAGGTAAGCACATTCACATGGCTGCGCTCGCCTGCAGGCGCACCCACTGCGCAGAACATCCTGCTCCACATCGAGCGGCTACAACACATTCGCAATCTCGAACTGCGCTCTGAACTCGGCCAGCTCATCCATCAAAACCGTCTCTTGCAGCTCGCTCGTGAGGGCGCGGCAACGACCTCTCAGCACCTTGCCCGCTTCGACGATTCCCGCCGGTACGGAACTTTGGTCGCGGTTCTGCTCGAAGCAAGCTCCACGCTGACCGACGAGATCCTCGATCTTCATGATCGGTTCGTCGGCTCCATCTTCAACAAAGCCCGCCGTAGACGCGACGAAGCGTTTCAGTCTTCAGGTAAGGCCATCAATGAAAAGGTGCGGCTTTACGCCCGCATAGGACAAGCCCTTCTGGCCGCTAAAGAAGACGGAGCTGATCCTTTTGCCGCCATCGAGAAGATCGTTTCGTGGGTTGATTTCGCTCGGACGGTCTCCGAAGCGGAGCAATTGGCGCAGCCCGAAGACTTCGATTTCCTCGGCCTCATCTCAAACGGCTTCCCGCAGATGCGCCGTTATACGCCTGCCATGCTCGACATCTTTGAGTTCCGTGCGGCTCCCGCAGCTCGTCCGCTGCTGGAGGTAGTCGACATCCTGCGTTCCATGAATCGGGACAAGAGCCGCTCCGTTCCTCAAAACACGCCTCTGGAGTGGATCAACCAGCGCTGGCGCCCGTATGTGGTCACCGATGATGG
>CAXTYQ010000195.1:0-3110 GCA_964248505.1 uncultured Acidobacteriaceae bacterium | reverse complement strand
CGGCCGAACAGGCGGCCGCCCTGGCCGGAAGTGCCGGTGTCGGTGTTGAAGCCGCTTTCCAGCGTGAACACGGCCTTCATGCCGTTGCCCAGGTCTTCAGCGCCGCGCAGGCCCCAGCGCGAGGGCAGCGTGCCCGTGACCGACGGAATGCGCGTGAGGCCGTTGCCGTTGGTATTGGCGTGGCTCACGTATTCGATGCCAGTGTCGATCAGGCCGTAGAGCGTGACGCTCTGTGCGCGGGCAGCTCCGCCGGCGAGTGCGCACGTGGCGGCTGCCACCAGCATGAGACAGCGCGTGCGCAAGGTGGTGTTTTGCATGTGGGGCCCCTCCTAGGGTCGAGCCGGTCCCTTCGCGGCCGAGTGGGAAACCATGGCCCGCGCCTCCTTCTCCCTCTACCAAAGCTACCTCGGCTCCCCCGGCACACCCATCGAGTGGACCGACAGGTACGCCCTCAGCGACGATCCACCCTCTCCCGCTTCCACACCGACCGCCTCCGCCCCGACCGCGGCCGCCGACTTCGGCGACAGCCACGGCTTCATCCGGCTCCGCGACCGCCTCCGCGACCTCACCCCCCGCTCGCAAGAGATGCCCCCCGGCGCCACACCCTTTCCCACCCGCTCCGTCCGCCGCTCCTCCACCCTCACCTTCAACGTCGCCAGCTACTCGCGCGCTCTCGTCGAAGAGTTCCAGATCGCCGGCGGTCACATCGAAACCCGCGAGTTCCACAGCCCCGCGGACCTCGCCGCCCTCCCCGAAACGCTCGTCCTCAACTGCACCGGCTACGGCGCACGCGCGCTCTGGAGCGACGAGAGCCTCATCCCCGTGCGCGGTCAGATCGCCTGGCTCATACCCCAGCCGGGCGTCAACTACGGCCTGCTCTACAAAGACCTCAACGTCGTCGCGCGCCGAGACGGCATCGTCGTCCAGCCCAGCCCGCAAGGCGACGACACCGGCTGGAACGACCCCAACGAACAACCCGACCGCGCCGAAGCCGAAGCCGGCGTCCGCACCCTCCAGGAACTCTACAACCGCATGTCCCCCCATTCCCCACGCCCCAGTTAGCGCAACGTAGCAGATGGTGTAAAGGGCTTGTTTTGTTTGTCATCCCCAGAGGAGAGGGCTTTTCTGGTTGTCACTCCGCGAAAGGAGAGGGCTTTTCTGGTTGTCATTCCCGAAGGGAATCTGCTGTTGCTGTTGTCTCCCCTTTACACATCTGCGAATCCGCTCTAAGCACCGCACCGAAAAACGCTTCTCACCGCAACTCGCCACGTTTTTCGCTTATCCTGAAACACCAATGAACACCTCCCAGATCGCAGGCGCCCTCGCCCTCACCGCCCTCGCCCTCGCCGGCTGCAAATCGGCCTCCGCGCCCACGCCCGAAAACTTCACCAAAGGCATCGCAAAATATCTCCTCGACCACCCCGACTGCCTCTACCAGACCGCCCTCCGCTTCCCGTACGAAACCTCCAACCCCGCCGAAATCAAACAGCTCGACACCCTCGTTAGTTCCAAACTCCTCAACCACGAGACCGAGCCGGCCATCCACGTCACCCGCTACACCGTCTCCGACTATGGCCAGAAATCCGCTCCGCGCTTCTGCTACGGCTTCCGCCACATCGCCGGCATCGACAGCTCCACACCACCCAGCAAAGCCGCCGACGGCTTCAACGAGAGCAAGGTCACCTACCACTACACGCTCGAAGACGTCCCAGTCTGGGCCAAGTCCGCCGACGTGCAAAAGGCCTACCCCGAAGCCGCAAAAAACATCGACGCTCCAGCTCCGGCAACGCTCACCCTCGCCCAAACCGGCGTGGGCTGGCAAGTACCCGAATAGCCGGGCTCGACCCAGACAGCCCGGAGCTCAGCCGAAATAGGGACCCAAACCGCGCCATCGCGCCATCCCACAATCGGGCGTTGCAGACCCGCTCGCTCGGGGTACGATATCTCCGTGTAACCGGCTCTCCCATCCGGGCTCAAAAGGAGACCTCCCTCTATGGCACGCGTCCTCATCACCGGCATCGCCGGCTTTATCGGATCCTCCATCGCCCGAGCTCTGCTCGCCGAAGGCGCCGAGGTCCGCGGCATCGACAACCTCTCGACCGGATCACTCGAAAACATCGGCGAGATCCGCCGCGAAATCGACTTCCGCCAGGCCGACATCCTCGACCGGGACGACCTCCGCTCCGCCTGCCAGGGCGTCGACTACGTCTTCCACGAGGCCGCCATCCCCTCGGTCCCCAAGTCGGTCGAAGACCCCATCGGCACCAACGCCCCCAACCTCGACGGCACCCTCCACGTGCTTGAAGCGAGCCGCCACGCCGGTGTGCGCCGCGTCCTGTACGCCGCCTCCTCGGCCGCTTACGGCGACAGCCCCGAGCTCCCCAAATCCGAGATCATGGCGCCGTCGCCCATCTCCGCCTACGCCGTCCAGAAGCTCGCCGGCGAGCACTACCTGGCCGCCTACACCCGCATGTTCGGCCTCGAAACCGTCGCTCTCCGCTACTTCAACATCTTCGGCCCGCGCCAGGACCCAACGAGCCAGTACTCCGGCGTCCTCGCCCGATTCATCTCGCAGATGCTCGCAGGCGACACCCCCACGGTCTTCGGCGACGGCCTCACCAGCCGCGACTTCACCTATATCGACAACGTCGTCAGCGCAAATCTGCTCGCCGCCAGGAGCTCCGGCCCCGTCTCCGGTCGCGTCTTCAACGTCGCCACCGGGGAGCGCACCACGCTGCTCGACGCCTTCCGCGAGATCAAACGCATCACCGGCTACACCGGCAACCTCAACTTCGCACCCGAGCGTGCCGGCGACATCAAGCACTCAGTCGCCGACATCTCTCTCGCCCAGATGGCCTTCGGCTACAAACCGACCGCCGACCTCGCCTTTGGCCTCGAAAAAACCATCCGCTGGGCGCGAGAGACCAGCTCCATTCCGGCTTAGAGCAACGGAGGTGTTGGCGTAGAGTGCATCTGCTCTTTTGTTGTCATTCCCGAAGGGAATCTGCTGTTGTTCTTGCGGTTGTTTGTTCTTCACACCATTACCCATTCCGGCCTAGACCATTTTACCCTGGGGTATAGGCCTAGAGTCTTTGCAGGCGCCTCGGTTT
>CAXTYQ010000194.1:0-3128 GCA_964248505.1 uncultured Acidobacteriaceae bacterium | reverse complement strand
TCGGCGGCCTCGTCCAGATCCCCTGCATCGAACGCAACGGCATGGGCGCCGTCAAGGCCATCAACGCCGCACGCCTCGCCATGTACGAGACCGAAGGCCACAAACTCTCGCTCGATCAGGTCATCAAAACCATGTATCAGACCGGCCTCGACATGCAGTCGCGCTACAAGGAAACCTCCCTCGCCGGCCTCGCCCTCAACGTCATCGAGTGCTGATCGGCAAACCTCCGCGCCTGCCCAATCCAACAGCTCGACCGCAAAGACATCTCGCTTGTTCAGCAGCATCGAGGCTGCACCAAAAAAGATGCACAATTAATCACCCTCGCAAGCGATTTCCCTTGACACCTTTTTCGACCAAATCTATATCTTCGACTAGCTGCAATGCTGTTCGTTGCGGTCTCGTCTTTACACCACAGGGAGAATAGAAAATGGCAACGAAGAAGGCAGCCGCAAAGACAGCAAAAACACCCGCCAAGAAGTCCACCAAAAAGTAAGTCTCAGCCCGCAACACAACTCACAACACAGTCAGCAAGGGGAACGCCCACAAGCGTTCCCCTTGCTGCATCTGGGCCCGCGGTGTGACAACACTTTCCCACCTGCGCTATAAACAAATCTGCTTCCCCCACGCCACTCTCCCCGGAGATCTACGCCTATGTCCACCGCGGTCGCACCCAAGGGTCTCGAAGGTATCGTCGCCACCACCTCCTCCATCTGCTTCATCGACGGCGACGCCGGCGTCCTCTCCTACCGCGGCATCGACATCCACCAGCTCGCCACGCACTCCACCTTCGAAGAAACCACGTACCTCCTCTGGTTCGGCAAACTGCCCACCGCCCAAGAGCTCGCCAGCTTCTCCCGCGAGCTCGCCGCCGCCCGTCAACTCCACCCCAAAATCCTCGACTTCCTCCAAAGCGTCCCCACCTCCGCGTCGCCCATGGAAGTCCTCCGCACCGCCGTCTCGCTCCTCTCCATCTACGACCCCGACGAGAGGGACAGCTCGCACGACGCAAACGTCCGCAAAAGCTTTCGCCTCACCGCACAAATCCCCATGATCGTCGCCCTCTTCGACCGCGTCCGCAAATCGAAGCCCGTCGTCCAGGCCGACCCAGAGCTCTCGCACGCCGCCAACTTCCTGTTCATGCTCACCGGCGAAAAACCCTCATCCACCGCCACCCGCGCCTTCGACGTCGCCCTTATCCTCCACGCCGACCACGAACTCAACGCCAGCACCTTTGCCGCGCGCGTCATCGCCGGTACGCTCTCCGACCTCCACTCCGCCATCACCGGAGCCATCGGCGCCCTCAAAGGTCCGCTCCACGGCGGCGCCAACGAAGCCACCATGAAGCTCCTCTTCTCGATCGAAAAATCCGGGCAAGACCCGGTCGACGTCGTCCGCGAGATGTTCGCCAACAAGAAAAAAATCTCCGGCTTCGGCCACCGCGTCTACCACACCGAAGACCCTCGCGCCACGCACCTCCGCCGCATGTCCGAAGACCTCGGCCGATCCGCCGGCAACACCCGCTGGTTCGACATGTCCCGCACCATCGAACACTTCGTCAAGGAACAGAAAAACCTCAACGCCAACGTCGACTTCTACTCCGCCTCCACCTACACCACGCTCGGCATCGACATCGACCTCTTCACCCCCATCTTCGCCGTCAGCCGCATCTCCGGTTGGGCCGCCCACGTCATCGAACAACACGACGACAACCGCCTCATCCGCCCCCGCGCCGACTACCAGGGCCCAGCCTACCCCGCTCCCTACATCCCCATGGCAGACCGCTAGAGCAGTTCCCGTAAGCTCCAGCTGTGTCATCTCGACCGGAGCAGACGGTCCCATCGTCTGCGGAGTGGAGAGACCTGCAGTCTTGCAGCCGCCGGAACTAACCGTCATCGCTTCGCAGAGCGAAGGTCCCCTGTAGCTACCTTCGCCCCGCAAAAACACAAAATCGGCCGCAATCAGCCGATCCCTACTGCTTGCTCCCCGGCGGCACAATCCCATTCATCCGCAGGTACTCCACCATCTGCCCGTAATGGTCAAATCCGTGCGCGCTGACAAACGCCGCCATCTCCACCCGCGTATGCAGACCATCCGCGCCCTTGATCGACTCAAACGCATTCGCCGGCGTAATCGTCGCCACCGCCTTGTGCACAAACGCAAACGAGGCCGCCAGCGCCTTCAGGCAGTCGTCCTTGGTCGTCATCGCGCCGATCGCCTTGATATCCGCATCCGGCTTCGTCCCGCTCACCACACTGGCAAAGTAGAAGTTCGCCGAAGCAATGTGCGTCACCTCCTGCGCAAACGTCCGCACACCGTTGAACTTCGCGCCCGGCATAGCTCCACTCGACGGCGCAAATCCGTACTTCTCCGACGGCATCGCCTCCGCCACACCCGTCACCTCGTGCTCAAACATCGACACCATCTCGTCCATCGCCTTTGCGGGCGAAATCATCACGCCCGTCTCCGGCAGGTTCGCCGGGTCAGATGTCTGCGCCCGAACCCCGGTCAAACAACACATCCCTAAAGCCAACACACACAAACTAAACTTCACCTTCATCGCTGTCTCCCTCGGATCCAAAAGTCCGCCCCAGCCTAACAGAAGCGCTCACACGTGCCTGTCTCCCACCTCAAAATCTGCTCCCTGAAAACCGAACAGAGAGCCACCGCCCACACCGCGACGTAAACTATCCTCATGGCCTTCATCTACATGGACGCGAACGCCACCACACCGGTCCTCCCCGAAGTCCTCGCCGCCATGGCGCCCTTCTGGAGCGACCGCTTCGGCAACGCCTCCTCCGTCCATCAGGGCGGCCAACGCGCCCGCGCCGCCGTCGAAAACGCCCGCAAATCCGTCGCTCTCCTCCTCTCCGCGCACCCGTCGGAGATCGTCTTCACCTCCGGCGGCACCGAAGGCGACAACCTCGCGCTCGCGGGCGTCCTCGAAGCCGTACCCGCCGGCCCCGCGCACCTCATCACCTCGTCGGTCGAGCACCACGCCGTCCTCCACGCCGCCGAAGCCCTCGGCAAACGCCGCGGCGCCGAGATCACCCTCACCGTCCTCCCCTGCGACCCTGACGGCCTCATCCAACCCGAAACCCTCAGCTCCGCCCTCCGGCCCGACACCCGCC
>CAXTYQ010000193.1:0-3149 GCA_964248505.1 uncultured Acidobacteriaceae bacterium | reverse complement strand
GGGGGGGGGGGGGGGGGGGGAGGGGGGGGGGGGGGGGGGGGGGGGGGGGGGGGGTGGCGGGGGGGGGGGGGAGGGGGGTGGGGGGGGGGGGGGGGGCGGGGGGCGGGGCGGGGGGGGGGTCGTCGAAGAGTTCGCGGAACGGGGCGAAGGCGGGGTTGGTGTTGGCGAGGTGGAGGAGGAGGAGTTCTTCGAGGGCGACTTCGCGGTTGGGTGTGGGTTGGGGTTGGCCGGGGCTGGTGCCGGCGAGCCAATCGGCGGGGGTTTGCCTGTTGCGGAAGACTGGGGTGTTGGGGAAGAGGTCGGTAAAGGTGAGCAGGAGAGCGTCGGAGGGAGGTGTGCCGGAGGGGGTTTCCGGGGATTCGGGGAGGCGGGTGGCGAGAAAGCTGAGGGCCTGGGCGAGGACGGCGGGGTCGAGCGACTGGCGGTAGTGGGCGATGAGGGCGTGGCTGAGTTCGTCGATCAGGCCCATGGCGAAGAGGGCGGCGGGGTTGATTTGGACGCTGCTTTGGGGCTCGCCGGCGGCTTCGCGGGTCTGGTTGATGCGAGTGGCGAGGGTGCGGGCCTGGGCGAGGTTGGCGAAGACGACGTTGCCGGTGAGGGAGAAGAGGGTGTCGTCGACGTTGTAGCGCGATCGAACAGCGCGAGAGATGTGGAATTCCATGTGGCGCCTCTTGCTTGGGATGTCTCGGGTATGTCCGGAGGTTACCGGTGGAAAACTTTTCTGTGTTGACCCCTATTGTCTCAGGCTGAGATGCCGATATTAGGGGAGAGAGGATTCAAAGATGGCGTAGCGGTGCTCGAGTTGCCATTGCTGGGCGGAGCGAGGGCTGGAGCGAAGGAAGGCGAGGCAGGACGGCGGAGGATCGTCGGCGCCCAGGGTTGCGCGGGCGCAGGCGGCGACCGGATGCGTGAAGTTGTCGGGCTCTGGCCAGAGGCTGGGGCCGGGAAGAAAGCTGTGTTCGAGTGAGGTGCGGGCCATGTGTTTGAGATCGAGGTAGGAGAGATTGAAGTCAGTGGCGGCGCGGACGTACTCGTGTGTGAGGTCGATGCGGGAGACGCCTTCGTCGTCGGTTGAGAGGGCTACGGGGACGTGCGCGGCGCGGTAGGCCGGAAGGGAGTGGCGGTTGAGCGAGACGCCGAGGATGATGTCGTTGGAGGTGAGATTGATCTCGGTCATGACGTGGCGCTCGGCCATTTCCTTGAGGAGGGCGGCGGGGTCGTCCTCGTACATGATGTCGACGCCGTGGCCGATGCGTTCGGCGTGGCCGAGGTCGATGGCCTGGCGGATGTGGAAGCGGAGGCCAGAGGGCGGGACGAGGCCGGGGGCGACTTCGCCGGCGTGGAGGGAGATATGGACCTGAGGGTAGACGGTGTGGAGGTAGTCGAGCATGCGCATCTGGCGGGTGTACTCGCTCATGGCGAGGAAGTCGTCTTCGGGCTGAACGAGGTTGATGCCGACGACGATGGGGTGGCCGGAGTTGGCCTCGGCGGCGGCGACTTCGAAGCCGAGGAGCGCCTGGGCGAAGACCTGCTCGGGCGGATTGGAGCGGAGGAGTTGGTAGAGGAAGCGGATTTCGACAGAGCAGGCGGGGGCGGCGTTGGGTTCGCCGCAGTGCTCGATCTGCCGGCGGACGCGGAGAGCGTCGGCGAGGTCCGTGCGGTCGGTCGCGACTTCTTCCCGGAGGCCGGCGGCGAGGAGTTTGTCGCGAAGGGCGGAGAGTTCCGCGGTGGTCGTGCCCGTGATGTCGAGCGGAGTGGAGGTGTTGGGGGTGATGGTGGGCGGGGTGGCGGGCCAGCCGATCTCCGCGCCGAGCTTTGCGGCGTGCGCGAAGGTTGGGGTCTCCATGATCTCGAGGTACTGCTCGTTTTGCGACGCGGCTCGGCTGGCGACTTCGTCGAGCCACTCGCCGGTGTGAGATTTCGCGAGGCCGCCGAAGCGGCTGAAGGTGGCAAAGAACTGGTCGTGGCCGCTCCAGTCGTGCGAGGGAACGTAGGCGCGCAGCGAGAAGGAGTCGACGAGAGCGTTGTAGAGCGGCTGACCGGTGTGAGCGCCTTTGGCGGGATGGAGGTCGAAGGGTGCGCCGGCGGCGAGGTCTCCTTCGGCGCAGACGGGTTGCGGCGGGATGGAGCGGGTCGTGCCGATATTTTTGGTGAAAGCGAGGTTGGACGGATGGATGCAGAGGAGATCGGCGCGGCCATCGGCGATAAAGGTTTCGGCGTAGACGGCGCCCGAGAGGTGCATGTGGAGGTCGGCCCCTTTGGGCATCTGGACGAGAAAGGCGTGGAGCTGGAGGGGATCGGATTTGGCGGCGTTGAAGGCACGGGTGGCGCGCATTTCGGCGGGTGTCGGGCCGGCGGCCCCGGACGAGGCGCTGTGCCGAGGGGATGGGTGCGTCTGAGAGAGGGCGGGCGTCGGTCCGGAGAGGGTCGCAGCCGCGACTGCGAGGAGAACGACGGGGAGGGATGTGCGGGCTTGCTGAAGCATTGGGCTGGTTCGTCCTTCGTCGGAGCGAGTATGAGATTGGCTAAGGATAACCGCGGCTGCTCGGAGGCGGCTGAGCAACGATTTGAGAACAGGCGACGTTCTGAGCAGAGCCGTCTGGTGATCGCTTGGGCGGTATCTGATCGCGCTCGGGATTGATGTCAATGACGCCGAGGCACATTGTTGAGGAGCAGAGTTGGGCAGACGAGCCAGCGGAAGTGCTTGCTCCAACCGATGTCCTCCGTCGGGGTCGCGCAGTATGGTCCTTTTGATCTTTCGGAGCGGAACGAAGCAGTACATGTACATCTACATCGATCCAGTTTTGAATCTCTGAGCAGAGGACTTTGAAATGAAACATGTTTCAATACTGCTAACCATCCTTTGCCAAGCTGTAGCTTTGACCGGGCAAGAGATCAGCTAGATGGTTGTAAACCATATATCCTTCGCGAGCCCGCCGTTGGGAGGAGAATGGACTCAAGACCACCTGGCCAGATCGATTGTGAAAGCGACAAAAAGTCCGCTTCATACGCCGCTAGATGTGAGGTTTCAATAGGTTGTCCATCAGTTCAAGAACTGGGAAGCTGTGTTTGCGAAGACTCAGAGTGACAGGAGAGCCGATGGACTATCACCAGCATGCCCGACTGACGGTGTTCAGTCGAGAGCAGCT
>CAXTYQ010000192.1:0-3192 GCA_964248505.1 uncultured Acidobacteriaceae bacterium | reverse complement strand
TTTTCGTATAGCTATAGCTGTGTCATCTCGACCGGAGCAGACAGTCCTATCGTCTGCGCAGTGGAGAGACCTGCAGTTTGCAACCGCCGGAACTATACCTGTGTGAAAACCGCTCTAGCCCGAGGCAAACGCCCGAGCCCCACACTCCTGAGATACACTCACCGCGTACCCCGAGGGTCCCCCCAGATGCACGCCAAACTCCTCGCCTCTACGCTCCTCGCCCTCAGCCTCCCCGCCCTCGCCCAGCAACAACCAGCCGGCACCGTCACCGGCCACGTCACCTTCGCCGACACCCACCTCCCCGCGCGCATGGCCTCCGTCGTCCTCCAGCCCATCGTCGACCTCAACTCCCCCGCCCTCAAGCCCGACAGCAAAGACGCAAAGCCCGAAGCCAACACCACCGTCATCCAGACCTTCCTCGACGGCTCCTTCACCATCCCCAACGTCCGCCCCGGCGAGTACTACGTCATCGCCGAAAAGCTCGGCTACCTCTCCCCCCTCGCCCAGCTCTCCCGCGACGACCTCAACCACCCCACAAAAGAGACCGCCAGCCTCATGGCCGCGCTTCTCACCCCCGTCTCGGTCACCGCCAATCGCACCTCCACCGCCGAAGTCACCCTCCTCAAAGGCGCCACGGTCGCCGGCACCGTCCGCTTCGACGACGGCACCCCCGACAGCAGCGCCGACGTCTCCCTCCTCCACAAAGACAAATCCGGCAAATGGGTCAGCTTCCGCACCAAACTCCTCGCTGGCCCCTGGGGTTCTCAAACCACCGACGATCAGGGACACTTCCGCATCTCCGGCCTCCCCGCGGGAGAATACCTCCTCAAAACCAACCTTAAGCTCGACGAAATCATCCTCACTCACGTCTTCAGCGAAAATGGATCCTCGTCCTCGAGCACCCGCTACGCCCTCACCATCTACTCCGGCAACACCACCCGCCAGCGCGACGCCACCACCGTCAAAGTCGCCGAAGGCCAGGAGTCCAACCTCAACGACATCGAGATCCCCCTCAGCAAACTCCACGCCGTCTCCGGCAGCCTCCTCGAAGCCAATGGACGCACCGTCAACGCCGGCCACCTCAGCATCCAGTACACCGACGACCACGCTGAAGTCGCCTCAACCGACGTCAGCAAGGACGACAACAGCTTCCACTTCCTCTACGTCCCCGAAGGCGAGTACACCGTCAAAGTCACCGAAGCCCGCGACGTCACGCGCACCGAAATCATGAGCCCACCCGGCTGGTCCCCGCCCTCCCATACCGAAGAAAAAACCCTCCGCACCTTCGGCCCCACCGACCAGCCCCTGGTCCTCCACGCCGACGTCAGCGGCCTCACCATCACCGTCCCACCCCCAACACCCGCCAACACCGCCAATCTGCATTAACCTGCCCACTCACTGTCATCTCGACCGGAGGCGCGGAGCGCCGCAGCGGAGAGACCCGCAGCTCACCCCAGCACTTAAGCCAGAGCCCGCGGAATCGCCTCCGCCCACCGCCCCTGCGCCTTCAAAATCAACTCAATCACCTCCCGCGCAGTCCCCTTTCCGCCACCCCGCACAGTCGTGTAGTCACACACCGCCCGCAGATCCGCCACACCATCCGCCACACACACACCCAACCCCGCCCTCTGCGCCAGCGGAATATCCGGCAGATCGTCCCCCATATACGCCACCTCCTCCTCCGTCACCCCCGCCCGCCGCAGGCAATCCTCAAACGCCGCCATCTTCGTCGCCTGCCCCAGGCACACATACGTCACATGCAGCTCCTTCGCCCTCTGCGCCACCGCCGGCGACCTCCGCCCCGTAATAAACCCCGTCTGGATCCCCATCGTGTGCGCCAACGACAACCCCTGCCCATCCTGCGAGTTGAACACCTTCATCTCCGTCACCACCGCCTCGGCATCCCCCTCCTGCCGCAGCGACGAGATCAGACACACGCCCCCATCCGTCAGCGTCCCATCCACATCCATCAAAAACAGCTTGATCTTGCGGGCACGCGCCACAACGTCCGGAGAAGCTTCGATCGGAAAAGTAGTTTCAGACATACCCGAAATTCTACCCGCTCACCGCGAAACCCCGGCCCCCGCCCCTCCACCCCCAGCCGTCACCCCCTCGTACACCCCCCACTTCGTCACCAACTCATGCACCACCGCGCTCCCCGTCATCCACGCAATCTCAAGCGCGGTCGACCGAATGTACGGCCGCGTCACACTCTCCAACGCCGTCTGCCCCGGAGCCTCCTCGCTATAGTTCGAAGCCACCCGCAGCACCATCACCCGCCCCACATCCGCCCGCCCCATCCGGTCGAGCCGCCGCACCGCCTCCACAATCGCCGAATCCTCCATGTTCGACATCACAAAATTCCCCTCGCCCCCCGTCCACATCCGCACCCAATCATTCGCATACTGCGTCATCACCCTTCCATGCCAGTACTGGTCCGAAGCAAAGCTGTCCCCCAGCATCACCGCCGGAGCTCGCCCCGCCGCCGGAAACCCCGCCCACCGCGCCCGATCCGCCACCATCTCCGGCGTCTCCGGAAGCTTCATCCCCTTCGTCAACCCATACGCCCACTCCGCCAAGGGCCGGTTCAGGCGATATCCGTCGTCCGTCATCGGCTTCGCCGGCATCTCCCCCGGCCCCTTCGCCCCAATCACAAACAAGCCGTACGGCCACCCGGCCGGCATCTCCCGAGCATCAATCTGCCGCGCCACATCGTTCACCACAAACCGCGCCCACGCCGCCGTCCCAATCGTCCCATCCGCCGGATCCACCCCCGCAATCCCGTTCACCAGCCAGTACGCATGCGTCAGATCAAACCTCGGATCGAGCCCCAATGCCATCACCGACGGCCCCGCATTCGCCAGCGTCATCCCCGTAACAATCCCCAGCACATCATGTGCGGCATTCACCCGCAGAGGCCGAACCCCGCCCGGAAACACCAGCTTCTCGTCCAAATGCTCCCGCTCCACCCAGGTCTGAAACTCCCCCGGGACATCCCCCGTATCCTCCCCCACCTCAAACGTCGTCACCACCACAACCTTGATCCGCATAGGCGCCGCCGCCGCACAAACCCCCAAAGCCAGCCAACAAAAGAAAATTTTCATCCGCACCACCTCGACCCAAACTGACAACTCACAACTAGAGCAGTTTACGTATAGCTATAGCTGTGTCATCTCGACCGGAGCAGACAGT
>CAXTYQ010000191.1:0-3203 GCA_964248505.1 uncultured Acidobacteriaceae bacterium | reverse complement strand
CCCCACCCCCCCCCCCCCCCCCCCCCCCCCCCCCCCCCCCCCCCCCCCCCCCGCCTCTACGCTCGCCTCCTCCTCGAAACCGGCCAACCCGACCAGGCCGAGCCCCTCCTCGCCCAGCTCGTCCACCAGAACCCCAACGACGGCGACCTCCTCAACCAGTACGCCGACGTCCTCATCCGCCTCCACCATCCCGCCGAAGCCGCCGCCGTCCTTCGCCCACTGCTCACCCACCCCGACCTCTTCCCCACCCCCGAAGCCCGCGCCGAAGCCGCCGGCCGCCTAGCCTTTGCCGCGTCCCAAAGCAATGACCCAACAGTGACGTTGCAAGCGCTCGGTCTGCGTGCTACATTGCTGCCACAGTCGCCTTCCAGCCTTTTCCTGGCCGCGACCGCGAACGACAAACTGCACCACACCAAACAGGCCGCGGAGCTCTACCGGCAGTTTCTCTCCGCCGCCAACGGCAAGTTCCCGGACGAAGAGTTCGAGGCCCGCCACCGCCTCGTCACCCTCGCCCACATGAGGTAAGCCCATTCCCCGAGGTGCTTCATGCGTTTCCCTGTTCCCTGCTTCCCTGTTCGCCGGCCCCATCCAACACACCTCTTGCTCCTGTTCGCCGTCCTGTTCCTCACAAACCCAATCCTCCGCGCCAGCACGCACGACGCCATCCTCGCCGACGCCCAGGCCATCTCCGAGCTCGAATCCCGCGCTCAGCAGGCCAGCCCCCGCGATCAGTGCTTCCTCTACACCGAGCTCGTCTCCGGCATGACCGAGCTCGCCGGCAAGCAGATGCTCGAAGGCGACATCGAAAAAGCCGGCGCAACCCTCAAACGCGTCGAGCACTACTCGCAGCTCATCCACATCGGCCTCGCCCGCGACACCAAGCGCCTCAAAAACGCCGAAATGCTCATGCATCACACCACCTTCCGACTCAACGAAATCCTCCACAAAGCATCCAGCGAAGACCGCGCCACCCTCCAGGCCACCCTCAAGCAGCTCAACAGCATCCACGACGAACTTCTGGCGCAGGTCTTCCTGCACTAACCCCCCATGCGCCAGCAAAGATCTTCGATCCGCACCGGAGCGGTCTGTCTTCTCGCCCTCCGTCGCCCGGCAGCTCGCTCGACTCCCCACAAGGTCCGCGCTCCAATCCGGTGTGCATCTCCCGTGCCTCGCTGCCTCATCGTTCTGCTCGCCGCGGTCCTCGCCCTTCCCTCACTCGCAAACGCCCAGGCACACGACTCCTCCACCCTCTCCGAAGCCGAGGTCGAGCAGCTCCGCGACTCCGCCTACGTCCCCGCCGACCGCGTCCTCGTCTTCATCAAGCTCCTCGACACCCGCGTCCACACCATCCAGGACCTCCTCGCCAAACCCCGCCGCCCCGGCCGCGAAGAAGACCTCCACGACCTCCTCGAGCAGTTCACCGCCATCTCCGACGAGCTCAACGACAACCTCGACGACTACGAAACCCGCCACCGCGACATCCGCAAACCCCTCCCCAAGCTCGTTGACGCCTCCGAGCGCTGGGCCTCCAGCCTTCGCTCCATGCCCGACAACGAAACCTACAATCTTTCCCGCAAACTAGCCCTCCAATCCATCCGCGACACCCGCGAAGAAACCACCAAACTCATCGACACCCAACGCGCCTACTTCGCCGCCCACCCCGAAGCCGCCAAAGCCGACAAGCAGACCGAAGACCCCGGCTCTCAGGCCCGCCCACGAATCACCCCACATTAGGGAACAGCTCAGGCCGCCGCCGCGTATCCCTAGTCAGCAGTCGGAGGGCAGCCTTTTGTCAAAACGAGCGAAATGGATCGTTCCGCTTGTCGTAATTGTCGGCCTATTCGCCGTTGGCCTCCGTTTTCTAGCGCGCCGAGCGACCTCCGATACCCGGTACAAAGGAAGTGCGGCCCATAGAATCTTCGATCCCTCGCGCGACGCTTTACACGATCTGCGCGGCGCCGAGATCCAGGCCTTGGCAGAACACAAAAACATCCTCCTGGACGTAGGCGGCAACTGGTGCCCATCCTGCTTCCGTCTCGAGCAAACCCTGACATCCAATGCGCAACTCCACGCACTGCTGCAGAGGGGCTTCGTTGTCGTGCACGTCAACTGGAGCTCGGAAAACCGCAACGCGTCTGTTCTGGATCAGTACCCGTCTCCACACGGCTACCCTGCCCTTTACGTGCTCGCACCGGACGGCCAGCTTCTCAAATCGCAAGACACAACGGAACTGGAGTCACCGACAAGTCAAACGTCCGGCTACACTGTTTCCTCGGTCGCCACTTTCCTCGAACGCTATTCTCCCCACCCTTGATCCGCCCGCGGCAACCGACCCGGATCGGCCGAAGCCCGCCACCCCTTGCACATGTTAACCTCGCTGGAGAGTGTCTCCCCACCTCACATCCATCTTTGAACTGCAATACCGCGAGCTCCGCCCCCGCGCCCCCATCCCTCCCTTCGACATCCGCTTCCGCCGCTTCACCAGTCTGAACACCACCATCCGCCTCCGCGAAGGCAAGCTCCACGTCCGCCTCTCCGACCTTCTCGAGCACGCCCCCGAGTCCGTCCTCTGCGCCATCGCCCACATCCTCCTCGCCAAGCTCTACAAAAAACCCATCGCCCCGCACCACGCCGACCGCTACCGCCGCCACGTCTCCTCCGAGCCCGTCGCCCGCCAGGCCGAGCACATCCGCCAAACCCGCGGACGCAAGCGCATCCTCTCCGCCCGCGGCCACCACTACGACCTCGACGAAGTCTTCGAAACCCTCAACACCCGCTTCTTCCACGGCCTCCTCGGCCGCCCCGTCCTCACCTGGTCCGCCCACCACGCCCGCCGCATGCTCGGCCACTACGACCCCGCCCACAACACCATCGTCGTCTCCCGCGTCTTCGACCGCCCCGACACCCCTCGCTGCGCCGTCGAATACCTCCTCTACCACGAAATGCTCCACCTCAAGCACCCCGTCCGCACCCGCGCCGGCCGCCGCTGCATCCACTCCCGCGAGTTCCAGGCCGAAGAACGCCTCTTCCCCGAACTCGACCAGGCCAAGGCCTACCTCAAACGCCTCTAGCCTGGGGTCCAACCGGCAACCCAGACCAAGACTCTAAACCAAAGCTCCCCCCCACACCCCCCCCACCCCCTCCACCACCCCCCCCCCCCCCCCCCCCCCCTCCCCCCCCCCCCCCCCCCACCCCCCCCCCCC
>CAXTYQ010000190.1:0-3207 GCA_964248505.1 uncultured Acidobacteriaceae bacterium | reverse complement strand
CCGAGGGCCAGGAAATATCACGCATGAGGGCGGCATACTTTCCCGAAAAGGGGCTTTATAGGGAAAGTCCCGTTCACTCCCGTTCGTGGCAAGCCCTTGAACCCTGATCGATCGACGCGCGCCGGCAACAGCAAACGCCTGACCGTATTGTCGCAAGCCGAGAGGCTCGCGCTCTACGGCCTGCCGGATTTCGACGACTTCCAGCGCGCGGACTTCTTTGCCTTCAGCAACGCAGAGCGCGCTTTGGCAGAGCGACGCAAGGGGCGTGTCGAGCGCCTGCACTGTTTGCTGCAGATGGGCTACTTCAAGGCGAAGAACGCCTTCTTCAACCTTTCCGCGCACGAGGTGCCGGCCGAGGACGTCGCCTTCCTCATCGAGCGGTACTTCCCGGGCAGCCGGGTGACGCTCCAGCCGCTGACGGACTACGAACAGTACGCGCAGCGCGCCGAGATCGCCAAACTGTTCGGCTACCGGCTCTGGTCGGGAGCCGACCGGACGGCCGTGGTCGAGACGACGGCGTCGCTGGCCAGGCGGGATGTGACGCCGACCTTCGTCCTGATCGAGGTGCTCGGGTTCCTGAAGGCCCGCAAGATCGTGCGGCCGGGCTACACGACGCTGCAGACCATCATCGCCGACGCGCTCGCGGCCGAGCGCCGCCGCCTTGAGCACCTGATCGAGGACGGTCTGGACGCCGACACCAACGCGGCATTGCGGAACCTGCTCGTGCGAGAGGACACGCTGTCCGAACTGGCCGCGCTCAAGCAGGACGCCAAGAACTTCCGGTATCGGATGATGGTGTCCGAACGGCGCAAGCGCAACACGCTGGCGCCCCTGCATCATGCCGCCAAGAACCTGCTGCCGCGGCTGGGCATTTCGCAGCAGAACATCGACTACTATGCCAACCTCATCCACTATTACACAATCTATGATCTGCGCCGGATGAGGCCGGGGCAGTCGCATCTGTATCTGCTGTGCTACGCGTGGCGCCGCTACAGGCAACTGAGCGACAACCTCGTTGAGGCCTTCGAGCACCACCTGCGCCAAATCCAGCAGGAGACCAAGGAGGATTCGGAAACAGCCTACGTCCAAGCCCAGGCCAAACGGCAACAGGAGGCGCCCCGAGTGGGGCGCGTGCTGCTCCTCTACGTCGACGAGGCGGTCGACGATGCGACGCCGTTCGGTGCGGTGCGAAACCAGGCATTCACCATTCTGCCCCGCGAGGCGCTGCTCACCACCGGTCGGCGCTTGTGCGAAAAGCCCATCAGCCAACTGGAGCTGCGTTGGCAGGCAATCGATCGGGTCGCAGTGCGGTTCAAGCAGAACCTGCGGCCCCTCGCGATGGCCCTCGACTTTTCCGCGGAACCAGTGACGAGCCGATGGCATGCGGCACTCTGCTGGATGAGGGATGTTTTCTCCCGTCAACAGCGCCTCGCGCAACGTCCCGTCGCCGAAATCCCTCTCGACACGATTCCGAACAAACTGCGCCGGCACCTCCTGGTTCTCGACGACGCCGACAACCCGACTGGCCTGCGCGGGGACCGCTACGAATTCTGGATCTATCGGCAAGTCAGCAAACGCCTCGCCACGGGCGAATTCGCCGTGGATGACAGCCTCCGTCACCGCCGTTTCAGCGACGAGCTGGTGGGGATGGACCAAACGAGCGACATCCTGAAGAACCTCGACATCCCATGGCTGAGCCAACCCGTCGAAGCCGGTCTCGATGTCCTGTGCGCCGATCTGGATCGGCGGTGGCGGACATTCGATCGCGAGCTGCGTCAGGGCAAGCTCAAGCATCTCGACTACGACCCCCGGCAAAAGACCCTGAAGTGGCGCAAACCCAAGACCGACCGGGACGAAGAAGCCCTGCGGCACGGCTTTTACAGCAAGCTATCGGCACAGGGCATCGCCGATGTGTTCCACCTCGTGAACGCAAGATGCGGCTTCCTGTCGGCCCTGACGCCCCTGCAGCCGCGCTACGCGAAGAAGATCGCCGACGAGGACAGCTTGATGGCGGCCATCGTCGCCCGGGCCATGGGGCACGGCAACTTCAGAATGGCCGAAACCTGCGACATCCCCTACCACGTCCTGGAGGCAACAGACCGCCAGCATATCCGGCTGGCGACACTCAGGGACGGCTGCGACCGGATCAGCAACTTCATCGCCAGCCTTCCCATCTTCCCGCTGTACTCGTTCGATCCCGAGATCCTATACGGCAGCGTCGACGGCCAGAAATTCGCGTCGGCCGAACCGATGATCAAAGCCCGCTACTCGCGCAAGTACTTCGGCAAGGGCACGGGCGTCGTCGCCTACACACTGCTCGCCAACCATGTGCCGCTGGAGACCGAGGTGATCGGGGCCAACGAGCACGAAAGCCACTATGTCTTCGACATCTGCTACCACAACACCTCGGACATCGTGCCGACCGCGATCACCGGCGACATGCACAGCGTCAACAAGGCGAACTTCGCCATCCTGCACTGGTTCGGGCTGACATTCTCGCCGCGCTTCACCAGCCTGCAGGCACAGCTCCCGCACCTGTGTTGCGCCACCGACCTCGCCCAATACGAGGCTTACCTTCTGCCGCCAGCCGAACAGATCGATCGCCGCATCATCAGCGCCGAGAAGGACAACGTCGACCGGATCGTCGCCACGCTTGGCCTCAAGGAGATGAGCCAGAGCACTCTGGTCCGCAAGCTTTGCGCCCTGTCTCAGCACAATCCAACCCGGCAGGCGGTCTTCGAATTCGACAAGCTGGTCCGTGGCATCTACACCCTCGACTATATCCGGGACCCGCAATTGCAGCGTGCCGTCCATCGGTCCCAGAACCGTATCGAGAGCTACCACCAACTGCGCTCGGCGATCGCCCAGGTCGGCGGTAAAAAGCAGCTGATCGGCAGCACCGACCTCGACGTCGCCATCACCAACCAGTGCGGCCGGCTGATCGCCACTGTCATCATCGCCTACAACACCATCCTGCTCTCCGCTCTGCTCGAGCGCTACCGGGCCACCAACGATCAAAAGGCGATTGCGCTGCTGCGGAAGATATCGCCCGTGGCCTGGCTGCATATCCATCTGCTTGGCCGCTACCTGTTCCGCGGCAACCGACGTCCCATCAACGTCGAGGCAATGCTGGCCGGGGTCGCCCTCTAACCTGACGCATCGAATTTGATGGCATCAAAAATTTCGAGGGTTTGGGCTTAGAACCCC
>CAXTYQ010000189.1:0-3451 GCA_964248505.1 uncultured Acidobacteriaceae bacterium | reverse complement strand
GGCCGATGGTACTGCACGCGTAAGTGTGTGGGAGATTAGGTGATCGCCGGCATAATCTAGAAGGGCCCCACCACACGGTGGGGCCTTTTTGCTTTTGTGGTGGCGCGGGGATCAATCTCTGGATGTCTTGATGCAGCCTGGGTCTGAAGAGATCGCCTCGAGCGGCCGTGGACGTTTGCTTGTGCTCATGCTGCTGGCCATTGCGTTTGAGGGGGATGGGCTCTGGATGGGGCCGCTGCGCTCTGGCCGACAGGTGGTGTTGACTCTGGGTGCGCTTGGCTTGCTCGCGATCTTGGCGCTGCTTTTCCAGGACACCTGGACAGAGAACAGGCCGACCGTTCGCTCTGTTAGGTCGAAGATTAGAAGCAAGAGCCGACGTCCCAGTGAGTCGCGGGCATTGCTGCTTCTACTGGGGGCGCTTGAAGTCTGTAGTGGTGTGCTGTTTGTGGCTGCCACCCACCATTACGCGGCCGAGGGATACCGGCTTCATCCGCTCCCCGTGATGTTTGGCTTTGGGGTGCCGGCAGCTTTGTTTCTGGTGGGGGCGTTCTCGAGGCGTCGGCCAGGGGCGAGGTTTGTTGTGGGGGTGGTTGGCCTGGCGCTAACCTCTGTGTTTTTGCTGGCGATCTCGAGCTGCCCGCTCAGTGTCGAGCGCTCTGATATGTTGCCGCTAATCCGGGCGGCGGACACCGCTGCGGTTCACGGGCAGAATCCGTACCATCTTTATCGGTTTGCGACGGAATCTGTGGTGCTGACCTACCTTCCGGGGACCTGGGCGGCGTTTTTGCCTGCCGGCTTGCTCGGCGTGGATCCGCGGTGGGTGACGCTGGCATGTGATTTGTTGCTGCTGGGGCTGATCTATCGCGGGGTGAAGCCGGAGTTCCGGCTTGGGGCAGCGGTGATCCTGGGTGTGTTTTTCTGTTCGCCTTACCTGCAGTATCGGCATGAGCTGTACACGGTGCCCCACTGGCTATGTCTGACGGCGAGCCTGTTGTTGATGGGCCGTGGGAGGCTGGGATGGAGTGCGTTCTGGATGGGTGTGAGTATCAGCATGTCGCAGTTTAGTTGGGTGGTGTTTCCGTTTTACCTACTTTTCTGGTGGCAGAGGCATGGAGCGCGCGCGTTCTGGCGAGCGGTGGGCGTGTCGGCCGCGACCGCGGCTGTGCTCGTGCTGCCGTTCCTGCTGCTCTCGCCGGGGAGCTTTTTGTATGGGACGATCGGCCACTGGGAGGGCCAGGCGGTGAGCGCGCGTGTGATCAATCTGTCGTCTGCGGCGGCGGCGGTGGTGGGGAGCGGGCGTCTCGTTATCGTGCAGGCGATTGTGGTTGGCGGGTGGATTGCGTACAGCATGGCGCGGCGGAGATGCGGCACAGCGACGCGGTGTCTCCGACAGATGTGTGTGGCGCTTACGATGTTTGTTTTATTGAACGTTTTGGTGTGGGGGTACTTTTTCCTGCTGATTGGTCTGTTGCTGGTGCTGTACACATTTTCGGCCAACGGGTGGCTGGTGGGCGAAGATGAGGCGGCTTTCATCGATACACCACAGGTAGTTTGAGTTAGTCGTCGTGATCCGTGGACTGTGCGGCCTCGCGTGCGGCCTGAGCTGCTTCTTTTGCGGCTTGGCGCGCTTCGCGTGCGGCTTGGCGAATCTGTTCCTTTGAGTCCTTGATCTCGGCCGCACTTTCGCGCGCAGCTTGTTTTGCGTCCTGGGCGGCTTGCCGGGTCACTTGCCGGATCTCTTCGCGATCTTCGCGCGAGAGGCCTGTTGCCGGATGGAGGTCGGGCGACTCGGGCGAGTGCGGCGGCATGGGAGGAAGCGGCGCCAGGGGAGCGATGGATGCTTTGTGGAGCGAGATATCGCCCTGGCTGGCGTTGATGCGGATCAAGGGTCCGCCGGTTCCTCCGGCTCCGACCGTGCCGGCAAAGGACTTGTGATTGTTTGTATCGGCGGTTGCGAAGGAGAAGTCGTTTTCGAGGTTGCCGTTGGTGGTTTGCGCCTCGACGGAGAAGCCGGCGTCCTTTGGAACGGTGATGTCGACGGAGCCGTTGCGGTTTTCGACGGTGACGTTGCCGAGCGGGGGTGCGCTGGTCAGGTCGATGGAGCCGTTGCGGTTGGTGACGGAGAGGTCGCCGGAGATGCGGTCGAGCTTGATGTTGCGATTGCGGGTGTTGATGACGACGGGGCCGGCGGCCTGGTCGGCGGAGAGGTCGGCGTTGGGGCTGATCTCGACTTCGCCGTCGAGACGTGCGAGCTCAAAGGCGGTGCGGCTGGTGCGGAACTTGACGGCCTGGCGGATGCGTTCGAGGTGGGTGGTGCCGAAGAACTCGCCGGTGAGCTGGACGGAACCGCTGATGTCGGAGATGGTGAGATCGTTCGCGTGGCCTTCGACGGTGAGCGGTCCCGTGACGGCGTGCGCGGAGACGGAGGAGCCTCCGTTGTTGACGTGGAGGTTGACTTTGCCGTCGATGGTCCCCACCTCGACATCGCCGTGGTTGGCCGTGATGGTGACGGGACCGGTGAGGGTGTTGACGCGCACGTCGCCGTGGTTGCAGTTGACGATGAGGCTGAGCGCGGCCGGCACGGTGACGGAGAGGTCGGCGTGCGCACCGTCGAGTGCGGGCACGGTGACGGTGGTGGCGTCGGCGGTTGAGGAGAGGCGGGGTGTGAGCTGGGCGGAGCGGCTGTCGGCCTCGCGATCGGTCCGGCTGTACACCTCTTTATGGGCTGTGACGTGGATCTGGTGGTCGTCGCTGGTGCCGGTGACCGTGACGTCGCCGTGCGGATTGTCGATGGTGAGCGTGCTGTTTGCGGCAAAGGGGACGGAGGTGACGACTTCACTTTCGTGCTTGTCGCCGAGGAACTGGTCGAGATCTTCCTGATTGAAGAGGTGTTCGAAGCCTAGGTGCCGAGGGCTGTGGACGCCGCTGAGGATGATTCCGAGGAAGACGAGCGGAAGGATCAGGAAGGTGACGCCGCCGAGGGTGCGACGTGGGTAGTGCGCACCGGCGGGGTCGTGGCGATGGAGCAGGAGGTCGAAGGCCCACTCCGCGACGAGGAGGACGCCGACGAGGATGAGGAGCAGGGGCCACCAGCGGCCGTACCAGTCCCAGACCTCTGGGTGGGTGAGGTGGCCGGTCTCCATGAGCAGAAAGACGACGCCGAGGAGGATGACCAGGAGTGGACCGACGAGGGAGCCCCGGCGCGGACCCCGGAGCTGCAACCTGTAGGCGTCGCGTTGGGCGCGGAGGATGTCTCGCTGCATGCGGGCCTGATCTTTGAGGACGCGGCGCTGGTAGCGCCAGTCGCCTCCGGGGGGCGGCGGCGGGTACTGCGGTGGGTAGCTTGCCATGTCAGGCCTCCCGAGGGCGTTCGGTGGGGGTGTCGGTCGGTGCGACGTTGGCGTTGTTCACAGAAGCTGGCCAATGCATCTAGTTGCTGTTGGAGTCCCTC
>CAXTYQ010000188.1:0-3473 GCA_964248505.1 uncultured Acidobacteriaceae bacterium | reverse complement strand
AAACCGGCATCCCCACCGTCGCCCTCCGCTACTCCTGCACCTACGGCCCCCGCCAATCGCTCTTCAACCCCTACACCGGCGTCATCGCCATCTTCTCGACACGCCTCCTCACCGGCCAGCCCCCCGTCATGTACGAGGACGGCCACCAGACCCGCGACCTCTGCTTCGTCGAAGACATCGCCCGAGCCAACCTCCTCGTCGCCGAATCCCCCGCCCTCGACGGCCTCCCCGTCAACGTCGGCTCCGGCCAGGCCACCTCCGTCCGCGACCTCGCCCAGATCATCGCCGCAAAACTCAACGTCCCTCTCCAACCCCTCGCCCGCGGTGAGTTCCGCCCCGGCGAAATCCGATCCCTCATCTCCGACATCTCCCGCATCCAGACCGTCGGCTACCAACCCTCCGTCACCATCGAAGAAGGCATCAGTCGCTACATCGACTGGATCAAAACCCAGGGCCCCGTCGCCGACTACTTCGGCGCCGCCGAAGCCGGCCTCCGCGCCAAAGGCATCGTCCAAAGCGTCGCCCCCACCCCCGTTCCCTGATCCAGCCCCCTGACCCAGCGCCCCACCCCCCCCGAAAAAGAACCCTCGCCTCCACCCCGCCCCGACCGCTACAGTAAGTCCCAGACATGAAGACCCCGCACGCCCTCCTCCCCTCGCTCGCTCTCCTCAGCCTCGCCACCCTCGCCCCCGCCCAGCTCAAAGTCAGCATCACCAAACCCAAAGGCACCCAAACCGAGCGCGTCGTCCTCCCCGGCGAAACCGTCGAACTCTTCGGCCGCATCTCCGGCGGCTCCACCGACGCCGGCACCTGGACCAAATCCGACTCCGGCGGCCAAACCAGCACGCTCACCCCCGACCCCTCCGGCCAGATCCACGCCACCGTCCTCATGGGCCCCGCGTCCGCCCCCTGCCCCTTCTCGAAATCCGCCCCCTTCACCCTCTCCGGACCGGTCTTCACCACAGTCACCCTCACCTCCGCCGAAGACCCCACCAAGACCTCCACCCAAATCCTCTACAGCTGCACCCCCAGCATCCTCGCC
Organism: uncultured Acidobacteriaceae bacterium; assembly: GCA_964248505.1. Lineage (GTDB taxonomy): Bacteria > Acidobacteriota > Terriglobia > Terriglobales > Acidobacteriaceae > Edaphobacter. The sequence goes on along the minus strand of CAXTYQ010000188.1, from coordinate 2,431 downwards.
GTCCACACCATCCCCAGCTACCGCACCCTCTACGCCGGCCAGCTCGCCGACACCTTCTCCTTCACCGAAGGCCTCGTCGACCAGAGCGGCAGCTGGACCATCGCCGCCCAACCCCCCGGTGGCGACGGCGCCCTCTCGGCCGACACCGGCAACCGCGACGTCGTCTTCCACGCCACCGTCCCCGGCCGCTACCGCATCCGCCGATCCAGCCCCAACCCGGCCGCCACCCCCGCCGAAACCGTCTACTTCGTCTCAGGTCACCCCTTGCCCTACCCCGTCACCGCCAACGGCACCGTCCCGGTCGACGCCTCCGTCGACCCCAGCCTCAAAGGCAAAACCTTCGACATCGGCCCCTCCCAAGCCTTCAAATCCTTCGCCGCCGCCATGCACGCCGCCGGCAACACCCTCCCCTGCGGCTCCACCTTCCGCTTCATCAACGAGGACACCACCGGATCGACCCCCACCACCCTCCACGAATTCATCTCCGTCAGCGAACACTGCCCACTCGATCAGCCCATCCGCTTTGTCGGCCAGGCTGACCGCGCCGGACACCTCCCCATCCTCTCCGGCGATCACGCCACCACCCGCCCCAACATCCCCTTCGAATACCTCTTCGACGCCGGCGCCGGCGCCGCCTTCCACACCTTCCTCCACGCGCCCTCGTCCTTTCCCCACTACAGCGGACCGCAATCGCTCATCTTCGAAGGCATGCGCGTCCAGGACGTCGACAAAGACCACACCTTCTGCCCCGCCGGCGCCGCCAAAGGTCCGCAAACCTGCAGCGTGCCCGAAAAAAATTGGGGCGAAGCTCCCGCCGGCGTCCACATCCAGAGCGGCGTCGCCATCTCCGTCAACGGCGTCGACATCGACGGCTCCGGCAACGGTCTCTTCGTCGGCTTCAACTCCGGCCAGGAAAACTGGAACTCCCTCTCCTCCGACCTCGCCTTCTTCGGCGATCGCGTCAGCAAAGCCGGCATCGCGCACCGCAACCTCTACCACACCGCCTACCTCCAGGGCCGCTTCACCGTCGTCGACGGCCTCCATGTCGTCAGCTACCGTCCCGGAGCCGAGGGCGTCGCCGCCATCAAAACCCGCGGCTCCGGCATCATCATCACCGGCAGCCTCTTTGAAGGGCAGGGCGCCCGCATCAACGACCACGTCGAAGTCCAGGACGCCTGCAACTACATGGACCCCAACGGCATGTTCTACACCTCCGGCAACGCCCGCCCCACCGAGCCCTTCACCGGCGGCGACTTCGCCTCCGCCCTCTACACCTTTCACCACGACACCTGGATCTACGGCAACACCTACACCGTCGGCTCCGGCGGCGGCATGTTCCACTTCGCCTTCGATTCCGTCCCCAGCCTCTGCTCGCAATCCGGCGACTTCCACTTCTACAACAACACCCTCAACGTCCGATCCGCCGGCGCCTACCGCACCTACTTCTTCGATAGCGAGTTCCAGGGCAACAGCTCCGGACGCATCGACCAGCCGCGCTATCACGTCGTCAACAACATCTTCTTCAACCCCTCCGCCGTCTTCTACCTCAACGCCTCCACCGATCCAAAGTTCAACTTCGGCAAAAACCTGATGTTCCGCCAATGGGTCGGCAAGATGACCTGCCCCATCCCACCCAACGTCTTCGAGTACGGCTGCACCGACGACAGCGGTTGGACCACCAACCCCGGCGCCGACACCTACACCGGATCCTCGCTCGCGCACAACGTCACCGGAGCAAAAAAACTCATCGCCGCCCCCACCGCCGCATCCATCAACCCCCAAACCTACCGCGTCGTCGGCAACATCCCCGGAGACCCCCTCCCACCCGACCTGGCCGTCTTCCCCGTCCGCTTCCAGTTCTCCCCCGCCGACAACTACCAGAAACCCCGCACCACCCCCGTCACCGCCACCACCGGAGGCCTCATCGGCAGCATCGACACCACCCACTAGAGCTGTTCTCGCAGAGCTATAGCTGTGTCATCTCGACCGGAGCAGACAGTTCTATCGTCTGCGCAGTGGAGAGACCTGCAGTTTTGCAATCGCCGAAACTATACCTGTGTGAAAACGGCTGTAGAGCAGCCTTCCCGGTCTAACCCGTTAGCCTTTCTAGCTGTCATTCCCGAAGGGAATCCGCGTCTCGCCTTCGCCCTTGCCCTTCTAGTTGTCATTCCCGAAGGGAATCTGCTTCTGTCGTTGCCGTTGCCGTTGCCGTTGCCGTTGTCCTTGCCGTTGCCGTTGCTGTTGTCGTTGCCGTTGCCAGTTCCACCGCCGTCATCCTGAGCAAAGCGAAGGACCCCTGTAGTTGCCGTTGCTGTTGCCCTTGCCCTTCTGGTTGTCATTCCCGAAGGGAATCTGCTGTTGCCGTTGCCGTTGCTTGTTCCACCGCCGTCATCCTGAGCAAAGCGAAGGACCCCTGTAGTTGCCGTTGCTG
>CAXTYQ010000187.1:0-3510 GCA_964248505.1 uncultured Acidobacteriaceae bacterium | reverse complement strand
CCCCCCCCCCCCCACACTCCTCCTTCTTCCCCTCCCCGCCCCTCTCCCTATCCCCCCGCCAAGCCCCCACCCCCCCTCCCCCCCCCCGCCACTCGCCTCCAGCAAGCCAACCTCCCCACCCCCGTCCGCCCCCTCGCCACCAGCGCCGCCGCCCTCCCGACCACCGAAGCTCCCTTCGACCTCATCCTCGCCGACGTCCCCTGCTCCGGCACCGGAACCCTCAGCCGCAACCCCGAAATCCGCCTCCGCCTCCAGCCCGAAGACATCCCCCGCCAAGCCGCCCGCCAGCGCGAGATCCTCACCTCCGCCGTCCAGCACCTCGCCCCCGGCGGCCGCCTCGTCTACTCCACCTGCTCCCTCGAACCCGAAGAGTGCGAACAGATCATCAACTCCATCCCCGGCATCCAGCCCGTCCCCGTCAGCCCCTTCCTCGAAGATCTCCGCTCCGCCGGCATCCTCAACCCGCAGCTAGACCTCAACACCCTCACCCGCGACGGAGCCCTCCGCACCCTCCCCGGCATCCACCCCTGCGACGGCTTCTTCGCCACCATCCTCGAACGCACATGATGTAGGCCAGAAAGCCTAATTAGGGCCCTTTGCCTGTAAGCAAGACGGGCTTTCAGGGAGGTGTTGCGGGCTCTATTTTGAGCAGGTCTTAGATGTATTCCGACAAGTCTGACGAGTCTTAGGTGGGGTGGATTCGACGAACTCTTAGGTGGACATGGATTGTCTGTGGAAACGTTTGACGTGGTGGACGACATCGATGACGGCTTGGACGGGGGTTCCGGGGACGATGCCGTGGCCGAGGTTGAAGATGTGTCCGGGACGATTGGCGGCTAGGGTGAGGATCTGTTCGGTGCGGGTCTGGAGGAGGTGTGAGGGGGCGAAGAGGGTGATGGGGTCGAGGTTTCCCTGGACCGCGCAGCCGGGGCCGACGGCGGCCCAGCCCTGGTCGAGGGGGATGCGCCAGTCGAGGCCGATGACGTCGGCGCCGGTTTGGCGGAGGGTAGGGAGGAGGGAGGCGGTGTCGACGCCGAAGAGGATGACGGGGACGCCGAGGGCCTGGATCTGGTGGACGAGATCGGTGGTGGGGCCGAGGCAGAATTGGGTGTAATCGGTGGGGGAGAGGGCTCCGGCCCAGGAGTCGAAGATCTGAATAACGTCGGCGCCGGCCTCGACCTGTTGCCGGGCGTAGAGGCTGAGGACGGTGACGAGCTTCTCCATGAGGAGGTGCCAGGCGGCGGCGTTGTGTGCGGCATTCGAAGCGTCGGAACTGCGGGCCTCTCCACTACGCGCTTCGCGCTCCGGTCGAGATGACAGGGTTTGGGCGGGTTCGCGCTCCGGTTGGGAGGACAGGGTGGCGCTGCCGGAGCTGTACATCAGCTTTTTGGTTTCGATGTAGTTGCGGGAGGAGCCGCCTTCGATCATGTAGGAGGCGAGGGTGAAGGGGGCTCCGCAGAAGCCGATGATGCCGAGCTGGTCGCCGTCGGGGCGGGGTGGGCTGAAGTGGCGGGCGACGGTTTCGATGGCTCGGGAGACGTAGAGGAGGTCGTCGGCGCGGTCGGTGCGGAGGGCTTGGACTTGCTCGAGGGTGCGGATGGGGGTGTGGACGACAGGGCCTTCGCCCGCGATGAATTCGAAGTCGAGGCCCATGGGGGTGAAGGGGAGAAGGAGGTCGGCGAAGATGATCGCGGCGTCGACGCCGAGGCGTTCGGCGGCGGTGATGGTGACTTCGGCGGCGATGGAGGGGGTACGGCAGATTTCAAGCAGCGAGTGGTGTTGGCGGACGGCCATGTACTCGGGCATGTAGCGGCCGGCCTGGCGAAGGAACCAGACGGGGGTCTGGTCGGTGGGGAGGCGGAGGCAGGCACGGACGAAGCGGCTCTGGGTGGTGGGTGGGGCGATGGTTTGGGTCAGGGTTTGGTGCAAGTGACCTCTTTTGCGGCGACGGCTGTTGGTTTGAGCGTAGCATCGCGGCCGCGACAGCAAGGGTGATGGGGAGGAGCTCTAGGCGGGGTCTGGCTCGTAGGTTTCGATGCGAAAGGTGTACTCCTCGATGACGGGGTTGGTGAGGACCTCGCGGGCGATGCGGTCGACTTCGGCGCGGGCGGCTCCAACTTCGAGGCCCTCTTCGAGGGTGAGGAGGAAGTATTTACCTTGCCGGACGTCGCGGATGCCGCTGTAGCTCATGCGACGGAGGGCGTCGGCGACGGTTTTGCCCTGGGCATCGAGGACGGTGGTCTTCAGGGTGACATAGACATGGGCCTTCATCGTGTCCGATTATAGAGGTGCGGCATTTGCCCTTCTGCCACGTCGAGAGTCCCTCCCCTGGAAGCTTGCAACGTTGCCGCTTTCAGGCTTCTCGCGGGTTATTGCTACCTCCTAAAGATGTACGCGCGCGAGCGAGAAACGACTGAGAACTTATGACGAATTACCTGGAACTGCCGGTTGGACCGAAGTCGCCGGAGGTGATTAATGCGGTGATCGAGATTCCGCATGAGGGGATCAACAAGTACGAGTATGACAAGGAGCTCCATGTGTTTCGGCTGGATCGGAACCTGTATTCGCCGGTGCACTATCCGGGAGATTACGGGTTTGTGCCGTCGACGCTGGGCGACGATGGCGATCCTTTGGACGTGTTGGTGCTGGTGGATGCGCCGAGTTTTCCGGGGTGTGTGATGGAGGTGCGGCCGATCGGTTTGCTGGAGATGCTGGACCAGGGGCTGGGGGACGAGAAGGTGCTGTGCGTGGGCAAGGGCAATCCGCGGTACAAGGATGTGTGGAATTTTTCGGAAATTTATCCGCATATGCTGCGGGAGATCACGCACTTTTTCGCGATCTATAAAGATCTGGAGGGCAAGCGGGTGGAGGTGAAGGGGTGGCGCGATGCTGCGTTTGCGCGCGAAAAGGTGGTGGAGGCGCAGCAGAGATTTATCGACAAGAAGGCGGAGAACGCGATCCCGGGGCTGGAGCAGTAGGCCGTAGGCAGTAGGGAACAGGGAACAGGGAACAGCAGGCAGGCGGTAGGGCAGGAGCGGGAACAGTAGGCAGGGCAGGAACAGGAGCTTGCCTGCTCCCTGCTTTATTTTTTCTGTTCCCTACTCCCTGTTCCCTGTTCCCTGCTTGGGCCTTTTGATGTGGCGATGTAGAGGATGGGGCCCGCGGCGGCAATCAGGAGGCCGAAGAGGAGTGCGGGGAGGCGGCCGACGTGCTCGAGGCGTGCGGCGTAGAGGGCCCAGGCGATGAGGAGGGTGGGGCCGAGGGCGGTGAGGGCGGCGATGGGGAGGCCGCCGGGGATCTGGAAGGGGCGCGGGAGGTGGGGTTCGCGGCGGCGGAGGACGAGGAGGGCGACGAACTCAAGGAGGAGGGAGGCGCCGTAGAGGACGAGGTCGAGGGTGATGAGGCGCTCGAAGGGGAGGCTGAGGGCGAGCGCCCAGCAGAGGCTGAGGGCGAGGACGCTGACCCAGGGGACGCCGCGGCGGGTGAGGCGGGCGAAGGCGGATGGAAGCA
>CAXTYQ010000186.1:0-3702 GCA_964248505.1 uncultured Acidobacteriaceae bacterium | reverse complement strand
GCTCGCCAGCACCACAGAAGGTGCACTGTGAGCTGTGCTTGCCCTTTGAGAATGGTGCCCTGGTGCACGGCCTCCAGCTCGGCCCCCGGGACCAGCAGATCCGAAACTCCGGCGAAGTCCCCTGCCTCTGGTAAAACCCCCGCCCCCACCCCCACCCGTACACCTTCCGCGCCATTGACACCCTCCCGCGGTAACCAGACCTCAACCATCGGAGTCTCACTCACCATGGCAACCCCCGTAGCGACCCCCATCCCCATCAACGACATGGGCCTCGACGAAACCGAACGCACACGCGCCCTCGCCCGCCGCTACCACGCCGAGTTCGTCGACCTCAAAAACTTCAAGATCCAGCACGACCTCTTCAAGTCCGTCCCCGTCGACATGATGTTCCGCTACAACTTCGTTCCGCTCGAGCAGCACGACGGCCGCCTCGCCATCGCCGTCTCCGACCCCTCCAAACTCATGGTCCTCGACGAGATCTCCGGCCTCCTCGGAACCCGCCTCGTCACCCGCGTCGCCACCCTCTCGCAGATCACCGACCTCCTCAAAAAAACCGAACAGTCGCAGCGCGTCCTCGACGAAGCCTCCGAGGGTCTCGCCTTCGACGTCCTCTCCGCCGACGACTCCACCGACGAAAACATCTCCATCGAACGTCTCACCGGCGAAGACGACATCTCGCCCATCATCCGCCTCGTCGACACCACCATCTTCACCGCCCTCGAACGCCGCGCCTCCGACATCCACCTCGAGACCTTTGACGACTCGCTCCTCGTCAAATACCGCATCGACGGCGTCCTCCAGCAGGCCATGGCCCCCATCGCCCGCGAGCACCACCAGACCATCCTCTCCCGCATCAAGGTCATGTCCGAGCTCGACATCGCCGAGCGCCGCGTCCCCCAGGATGGCCGATTCCGCGTCCGCTACAAAGGCCGACTCATCGACTTCCGCGTCTCCATCATGCCCACCGTGCACGGCGAAAACGCCGTCCTCCGGGTCCTCGACAAAGAGTCCATGTCCGAGAAGTTCACCAAACTCTCGCTCGACGTCGTGGGTTTCGCCGCCGAAGATCTCCGCCGCTTCCGCCGCTACATCAAGGAGCCCTACGGCATGGTGCTCGTCACCGGCCCCACCGGCTCCGGCAAAACCACCACCCTCTACGCCGCCCTCAACGAAATCAAGTCCGAAGAAGACAAAATCATCACCATCGAAGATCCCGTCGAGTACCAGATCCGCGGCATCACCCAGATCCCGGTTAACGAGAAAAAAGGCCTCACCTTCGCCCGCGGTCTCCGCTCCATCCTCCGCCACGACCCCGACAAAATCCTCGTCGGCGAGATCCGCGACGCCGAAACCGCCCAGATCGCCATCAACTCCGCCCTCACCGGACACCTCGTCTTCACCACCGTCCACGCCAACAACGTCGTCGACGTCCTCGGCCGCTTCCTCAACATGGGCGTCGAACCCTACAACTTCGTCTCCGCCCTCAACTGCATTCTCGCCCAGCGCCTCGTCCGCCAGGTCTGCGACTTCTGCGCCGGCCCGGTCCGCTACACCGACGCCCAACTCGTCGAAAACGGCCTGGACCCCGCCGACTGGCAAGGCTTCAGCTTCCGCGAAGGCGCCGGCTGCATCGAGTGCGGAGGCACCGGCTTCCGCGGCCGCTCCGCCATCCACGAGCTCCTCGAACTCGACGACGAAATCCGCGAAATGCTCCTGGCAAAAAAACCCGGCTCCGAAATCCGCAAAAAAGCCAAGGAAAAAGGCATGAGCTTCCTCCGCGACTCCGCCATCGAACGCGTCCGCGACGGCATCACCACCCTCAAGGAAATCAACAAAGTAACCTTCATCGAAGCCGGCCGCTAAACCACCCGTACACCTAGGAGCCTGTTGCTCTGTTTCGCTAAGCGAAACGGAGTAGTCGGTGTAGAGGGCTCTTTCTTCTGTCGACCGGTATAGGTCGATACATCGTATCCAGTTTTAGAATTACCGAAGGAAAAGTGTGCCGGGTAGGGCTAGCTCTCTCGGTTCTGGTGACTGTGATGTATGTCGAAATAAACGGCAAATTGCAATACGCGATTGCGGTATGGCCGTGGCCTGACGGCTACGTGTATGACAAACCTATTGGGCTCTTCCCAGAGGCTGGTATCTTGCATTTTTGGGAGGCTCTTGGGGTGTATGGGATACATGACGGATTCGAAGAGGAACTCCAGAAAGAGTGGTTAAAAGGAAACATGGTGCTTGCGGCACCAGCTTTCCCAGTTCTGTCACAATTGATTCAGATGCAAATAGACAATTCGCATGTGAAAGCTGCGGATGTTCCCGCTCTCTTACGCGAGGTTGAGATTGGCCGCGCGAATTGCGGCAATCCTTTGGGGATAGCAGTATTCGACGGTCTGAAGACTTGCGCGACTCTCGCCCTGGCTCAGTCCAAAGGAATTTTGCTTTCACCCTTTTGATAGCGGTGGATAATTGCGGACTGAACTCCACCCTGCAAAGGTGTTGGGAATGCCTGAGACGATGGTCAGGGAAGTCTCATTCCCGCAGGGAATTTTTCTTCTGTTGTCATTCTCGGAGGGAATCTGCGGTTGTTCTTGCTCTTGTCTGTTCTCTAAACCATCTGCGAACCCGCTCGGAGAGGCACGGTTTCAGCCGTGCCTTCCCGACAACGCCAAACAACCCACACCCGCGACGTCGTAGCGTCTCGCTTAAGGACACGGCTTCAGCCGTGCCACTACACTCCCAAATCCAGCGCGGCTTCAGCCGCTGAGGTACGCTCCTCCGTAAAATCGCCAGAGCGTCAGAGCCGAAACACCGAAGTTCCCATTGTTCAGCAGAAAAATCCCAACAAACAGCTGACGCCTATCCTTCCGCCCCGTCCAAACCCCAGCCGCACACAGAACCTTCTCCCGCCAGTTACTCTATCTAGAAGCTCGATGAACTTCATCCCTCAGAGTATGGCCGCACGCCCCCGGGTCGCCGTCGAAATCCGCCCCGGAGCCGTCATCGCCGCCCGCGCCGCCGCCACCCCCGGCAACCCCCTCGACACCGTCAGCCGAGCCGACCTCCCCACCGGCGCCGTCGAGCCCCGCTCCAAAGGCCCCAACCTCCTCGACCCCAGCGCCGTCACCGCCGCCGTCCGCCACACCCTCGACGCCGTCTGCCCCAAAGGCAGCGATCGCTCCCGCCACGTCTCCCTCATCCTCCCCGACACCTCCCTCCGCGTCCTCCTGCTCGACTTCGACGAACTCCCCGCCAAACCCGCCGAAGCCCTCCCCGTCGTCCGCTTCCGCCTCAAAAAACTCCTCCCCTTCGACCCCGACCACGCCGTCGTCTCCTACCAGATCATGTCCTCCACCCGCGGCCTCATCCGCGTCCTCGCCGTCGCCATCCCCTGCGACATCCTCGCCGAGTACGAAAGCTCCATCACCGCCGCCGGCTTCCTCCCCGGAGCCGTCCTCCCCTCCACCCTCGCCGCCATCGCCGCCATCGACCCCACCACCCCCGGAACCCTCGTCGTCAACGTCGACGCCGACACCGTCACCACCGCCATCGTCAACGGCAGCCTCCTCCTCCTCCACCGCACCGTCGACCTCCGCTCCGACCAGCCCTCCCCCACCGTCACCGCCCAAACCCTCGCCACCCTCCTCAACGCCGAAACCTCCCCCACCCTCCCCACCTACGAGGACTCCGTCGTCGCCGCCG
>CAXTYQ010000185.1:0-3764 GCA_964248505.1 uncultured Acidobacteriaceae bacterium | reverse complement strand
AGCAGACGGTTCTATCGTCTGCGCAGTGGAGAGACCTGCAGTTTTGCAACCGCCGGAACTATACCTGTGTGAAAACCGCTCTAGATCCAGAGGAGCCGCGCCTGTCCCACCGCAACCCATCTGCGCTAAAATCCTCCGCATGAGGATCTTCGGCAAGCTCTTTCGCCCGCAGCAATTGCTCTCTTCCGAAGCGATCGAGACCGCGCCCGCCTCGCTCCTCCCGCCCGAGCTCTCCTTACTCGAAAAAACCGGATACACACTCCTTCACACCATCGCCTGGATCTCGGCCGGCGTCGGCGCCCTCACCCTCGGCGTCCTCGTCGGCCGCGAAATCCGCCTTCGCCACAGATTCCACCGCCGCACCCCCTACGACTTCTACGCCCACTCCGGCGACCGCGTTCCAGACGTCGACTTCGGCCTCGGCATCTGAGCCGTGCTCACGTCCGCCTCCCCGCATCCAACCCCTGAACGCACCCAGATGACATCCCGATGAGCCCATCCAGACCAGCCTTCCTCTTTCCCGGCCAGGGATCCCAGTACGTCGGCATGGGACGCGATCTCCACGACCACTTCCCTGCCGCCCGCGCCGTCTTTGAAGAGGCCGACCAGGTCCTCGGCTACCCGCTCACCCAACTGATCTTCAACGGCCCCGACGACCAACTCAAACAAACCGAGTACACCCAGCCCGCCATCCTCACCGTCTCGGTCGCCGCCCTCCGCGTCCTCACCGAGCAGCTCGCCGGCACCGGCATCCAGCCCAGCTTCGCCGCCGGCCACTCGCTCGGCGAATACACCGCCTACGTCGCCGCCGGCACCCTCACCTTCGCTCAGGCCGTCCACGCCGTGCGCTGCCGCGGCAAATACATGCAGGATGCCGTCCCCCCCGGCGAAGGCGCCATGGCCGCCATCCTCGGCCTCCCCGCCGACCAGATCAACGACCTCTGCGGCCAGGCCTCCGACGATCTCGTCGAGGAGATCACCGCCGACGTCGACGCCCCCTCCGCCGTCAGCACCGCCGAGTCCATCGAGGCCCACGCCGACGCTCCCCTCGCCGGCTCCGCCACCTCCCAAAGCGTCCTCTCCGACCCCACCCACACCGCCGTCACCGTCGCCCAGGCCGCCACCAACACCGGCGCCACCGTCGCCCCCGCCAACCTCAACTCCCCCGACCAGACCGTCATCTCCGGAGCCACCGCCGCCGTCAACCGCGTCCTCGAACTCGCAAAAGCCGCCGGTGCCAAACGAACCATCCTCCTCCCCGTCTCCGCCCCCTTCCACTGCTCGCTCATGAAACCCGCCCAGGAGCACCTCTCGACCGACCTCGAATCCCTCGCCTTCGCCGACCCCACCTTCCCCGTCGTCGCCAACGTCGACGCTCGCCTCATCACCCGCCCCGCCGACGCCCGCGACTGCCTCATCCGCCAGGTTACCGGCCCCGTCCGCTGGGTCGAGTGCATCGATCTCCTCATCCAAAACGGCGCCAACCCCTTCATCGAAATCGGCCCCGGCCGCGTCCTCTCCGGCCTCCTCCGCCAAATCGACCGCAACCAAACCACCCTCAACGTCGAAGACCCAGCCTCCCTCGAAAAAACCATAGCCGCCCTCACCGGAACGCCTCAGTAACTCCGCCTTCCTAGCGCCGTCTAGCTGTCATTCCGCCTTTCTGGTTGTCATTCCCGAAGGGAATCTGCTTCTCGCTCTTGCCGTTGCCCTTCTAGCTGTCATTCCCGAAGGGAATCTGCTGTTCCCCACACCCACTCCGGAGCCCCCATGCAAGAGCACGACATCGTCGAAGACTTCACCCTCCCCGATCAGGACGGGAACAACGTCACCCTCTCCAGCTTCAAAAACTCCCCCGTCATCCTCTTCTTCTACCCCCGCGCCGACACCCCCGGCTGTACCATCGAGGCCTGCGGCTTCCGCGACACCTTCGCCAAACTCCAGGCCGCCGGCGCCACCGTCCTCGGCATCTCGCGCGACAAAGTCAAAGACCAAAAAAAGTTCGCCGAAAAATACAGCCTGAATTACCCCCTGCTCGCCGACCACGAAGGCACTATCTGCACCTACTTCGGCGTCCTCAAACCCAAAAACATGTACGGCAAACTCGTAAAAGGCATCGAGCGCACCACCTTTGTCATCGCCCCCGCCGACTCCGACGGCGAACAAAAAATCCTCAAAGTCTTCCCCCAAGTCAAACCCGAAGGCCACGCCCAAGAAGTCCTCGCCCTCATCCAACAAAGCCGCGCCACCGCCGGCAAACTCCTCTAGCCCCAGCCCTCGCCCACCTATGCAGCCGAGCCCAACCAAACCCGGCGCACCGTCCCGCACGAATCTCCGAACCACAGCCTTCGCCCTCGCTCCAATCGCCGCCGCAGCCACCCTAGCCTACGCCACCACCAGCCCCGCCTCGCAAATCTTCGGCCCCCTCCTCTCCGCCCCACCCCGCCCCTCCGAGATCGCCCTCACCTTCGACGACGGCCCCAACCCCACCGCCACGCCCCACCTCCTCGACCTCCTCGCCCAACACAACCTCCGCGCCACCTTCTTCCTCATTGGCCGCTACACCCTCCAGCAGCCCACGCTCGCCCGCCGGATCGCAGCCGCCGGCCACACCCTCGGCAACCACACCTTCACCCACCCGCGCCTCCCCCTCTGCACCCACAAGCGCATCCACGCCGAACTCCGCGACGCCCAGCACGCCATCGAAGACACCACCGGCGCCCCAGTCCCCCTCTTCCGCCCGCCCCACGGCTACCGCACCCCCTTCGTCCTCCACACCGCCCGCGCCCTCGGCCTCACCCCCACCACCTGGAACATCATCGGCAACGACTGGTCCCTCCCCACCGCCGACGCCATCACCGACCGCGTCCTCGCCGGCATCGCCCGCAATCAGCGCCGCGGCCAAGCCTCCAACATCGTCCTCCACGACGGCAGCCAGACCACTCCCACCGCCGACCGCCGCCACACCCTCGCCGCCACCGCCGCCCTCCTCGACCACCTCCGCCCGCAAAACCCCCGCTTCGTCCCCCTAACCGACTGGCTCTAACCGAAAATCCCCGAAACACCCCACACCCCACCCGCTACCATAAAAACAACACCCATGGCCACCGCCCCCACCCAGGCCGCACCAGAGCCCCTCTCGCTCGCCGCCGTCCTCCGCATCCCCGCCATGCGCCGGCTCTGGTACGCCCAAATCATCTCCGTCTTCGGCGACTTCCTCGCCGTCTTCGCCGTCATCTCCGTCCTCACCTTTCGCCTCCACAGCACGCCCGAACAGGTCACCGGCGTCCAGATCGCCTACCTCCTCCCCATCGCCCTCCTCGGCATCCTCGCCGGCGTCTTCGTCGACCGCTGGCCCCTCAAACCCACCCTCGTCTCCAGCGACCTCCTCCGCGCCGCCCTCTGCCTCCTTCTCCTCGTCAGCACCCGCCTCGCCCACTTCTACGCCGCCCTCGCCATCCTCTCCGTCGTCTCCTCTTTCTTCGCCCCCGCCCAGGGAGTAGCCATCCGCTCCGTCGTTCCCCTCCACGGCCTCCGCTCCGCCAACACCCTCATGCAGCAGGTCGTCATGGGCATGCGCATCGTCGGTCCCGCGCTCGCCGCCTTCCTCGTCTCCTCCCTCGGCCCACGCTCCTGCTACTGGATCGACTCCGCCAGCTTCATCGGCTCCGCCCTCCTCATCAGCTCCGCCCCCACCCTCCTCAAGGCCGGAGCCCCGCCCACCCAGGTCGACACAGTACCCTCCCCTTCCGACGCCACAAACT
>CAXTYQ010000184.1:3118-3773 GCA_964248505.1 uncultured Acidobacteriaceae bacterium | reverse complement strand
ATTCCCGCCGCATCTGGCGGTGGCGTCTGCGCCAGGACCACCCCAGCGTCGCCCGGCGCCGGTATCCGCGCCACCACCCCCAACTCCAACGACGACCTCCGCAACGCCAGCGACGCCGGCCGCTCCGTCTGCCCCACCAGGTCCGGAATCGCCACCTGCTGCGACCCCAGGCTCTCCGTGATCCGGATCGACCAAGCCTTGCGCACCGTCGCGCCCGGCGCCGGAAACTGACTCAAAATATGCCCCGACGGCGTGTCGGTCGAGTAAAACTTGTTCTCCAGGTGCAGGCTCAGCCCCAGGTCGCCCGCCTTCTCGCTCGCCTCCTGCAAGGTCAGCCCCGCCAGGTTCGGCACCTCCACCTCCCGCCCATGGATCGCCAGACGCATCGCCAAAAACGCCGACAGGAGCGCCACCGCCACCATCAGCATCCCCGCCAGCACCAGATTGAAAACTCGCTTCATCCAACCTAAGAATAAATCGTCTCGAACCACGTTGCGTCACACCTGTCATCTCGACCACATCACGTTGCGTCACACCTGTCATCTCGACCGGAGCGCAGCGGAGTGGAGAGACCTGCAGTTGCCCACATCACGTTGCGTCACACCTGTCATCTCGACCGGAGCGCAGCGGAGCGGAGAGACCTACAGTTGCCCTT
>CAXTYQ010000184.1:0-3018 GCA_964248505.1 uncultured Acidobacteriaceae bacterium | reverse complement strand
TTGCACCTCCACACACATTGTCATCTCGACCGGAGCGCAGCGGAGTGGAGAGACCCGCAGTTGCCCTTTTGCACCTCCACACACATTGTCATCTCGACCGGAGCGCAGCGGAGTGGAGAGACCTGCAGTTTGCCTGCATCTGCCTACCCCGACCCCAGAAAAACACCGGACCAAATCTCCAACCGTCTAAACTAGGTCCGAACCCAAGCTCGAAACCAAGGCCCGAAGTCCCGGCCCCGAGGCCACAACCAGCATGACCGAATTCACCATCCGCCTCGCCGACGAGCGTGGCCGCGTCCAGGAACAGACCCACGCCGCCGCCACCGCCGAAGATCTCCGCGCCCGCTTCCTTCACGCCGGATACTACGTCTACTCCGTCAAAGCGCGCGGCAGCGTCCTCGGCGGCACCGGCAAAAAGAAGGTCAAGCTCGAAACCTTTCTCATCTTCAACCAGCAGTTCCTCACCCTCATCCGCGCCGGCCTCCCCATCCTCGGCTCGCTCGAACTCCTCGCCCGCCGCCAAAAAATCGCCAGCTTCCGCGCCCAACTCGAAAACGTCGCCGAACGCGTCAAAACCGGCGAATCCATCTCCGGAGCCTTTGAGGCCCAGGGCGGCTTCCCCGTCGTCTACACCACCACGCTCCTCGCCGGCGAGCGCTCCGGCAACCTCGAAGAAGTCCTCCAACGCTTTCTCGACTTCCAGCGCGTCTCCCTCACCTTCCGCAAAAAACTCCAGGCCTCCCTCATCTACCCCGCCCTCCTCATCGTCATGGTCATCGCCCTCTTCATCTTTCTCATCACCTTTGTCGTCCCCCGCTTCGCCCAACTGTACGAGCAACTCGGTACCCATCTCCCCGCCCTCACCACATTTCTCCTCGACCTCGGACAGTACGCCCAGCACTACGGCATCTACGCCGCCATCGTCCTCGGCGCCGCCGGCTTCCTCCTCTTCCGCTGGACCAAGACCGACGCCGGCGCCTCGGCCGTCGATCGCCTCCGCATCGGCCTCCCCGTCTTCGGCAACGTCTGGCTCAAATACCAGGTCGGCCTCTTCTCCCGCACCCTCTCCACCCTGCTCACCGGCGGCCTCCCCCTCGTCCCATCGCTTGAAACCGCCGCCCGCTCCATCGGCTCCCGACAGATCAGCACCGCCGTCTTCCGCTCCGTCGAAACCGTCCGCGAAGGCAAAGGCCTCTCCGCCAGCCTGCAGGCCACGGAAGTCTTCCCCGAACTCGCCATCGAAATGATGGAAGTCGGCGAATCCACCGGCGCCCTCCCCCAAATGCTCAACTCCGTCGCCGAATTCTTCGAAGAAGACGTCCAAACCAACCTAACCGCCGCCATGAGCCTCATCGAACCCGCCATCCTCATCGTCATGGGCATCGTCGTCGTCACCATCCTCATCGCCCTCTACCTCCCCATCTTCTCCCTCTCCGCCGGCGGCAGCCCCCAGTAGTGGCGCGTGCTAAGCTGCCCCCGTGGAGTTCGAGTGGGACATCGAAAAAGCCGCCGGCAACCTGCGCAAGCACGGCGTCTCCTTCGAAGTTGCCCAGACCGTCTTTCAGGACGACTTGGCCTTGGAGCGACACGACTCCCTCTCGGAGGCCGGAGAGGTACGATGGAATGTGATTGGCCTCGCTTTCGGCAGAGAACTTTTCGTCACCTACACCGTGCGCAACGGCAAAATACGATGATATCCGCCAGAAAGGCACAACGCGATGAACGCGAACAGTACTGGACAAATCGTTAGCTCCACCCTGGATCTGGACCGGCCCCGCCTTCCAACAAGCGACGAAGCGGCCCAACTCAAGCGACTGGACGATCTGCGCGACACCGACATCGACACCAGCGACAATCCCCCATCCAACAACAAGAAGAACTGGTCGCGCCCGGGCAACTTCCGCAAAGTCATCACACAACGCATCGCAGCTTCCAAAGAACAGCACACCGAACCGAGAAAAAAACATACGGATGGTCGCGGCGCAGAGCTCAACCAGCTATGAACGAGAGAACTTCTGGAGAGGTTAGATTCGAGCTCGACCCTGACAATCCACCGACGATGTCAGACGAACAGATCGCAGCCCTCCGCTCAATGACCGACGAGGACATTGACCTCAGTGACGCCCCTGCCCGCACCGATCAGCCAACCCGGCGTATCCTTCGGTCTAATCTGGACCTCGACTCCCCCCAGAGGCTTCAACAGGATGATCTCGATCTGCTATCAAACATCCGGGAGATGCCGGACGAGCAGATCGACTTCAGCGATCTTCCTCCAGCAGCACAAGAGACCGTCTGGTCGCGTCCAGGCAGGGGAATCGGATGCCGCGTAACTCTGGATGCCGACGTCCTGGCCTTCTTCAGAGAAAGCGGGGAACACTATCAAAGTCGGGTCAACGCCGCCCTTCGCGAGTACATGGCAGCTCACCGCAAGAGTGCCTGATTCCCGCACGTCCACCGCAGCCCAGGCACCGTGACCACTGTACAATGACCACAGCCGAGGCCGCCGCCATGAAAACCCTCCCCGCCGCAAAATTCAAAGCCACCTGCCTCGCCCTCATGGACGAAGTCCAAGCCAAACGAGAACCCGTCCTCGTCACGAAGAACGGCAAGCCCGTCGCAAAGCTCGTTCCCGTCCCAACCGACGACCCCGACCCAATCTTCGGCTTCTACCAGGGAAAAGGTCTAACCATCGTAGGTGACATCATCTCTCCCACCACGCCCCTCGAGGACTACGAGTGCGACTAGAGAAAATTACCTGTGGGTGTACCGCGAGGCACAGGTCTGGGTGCCGTTTTCTCCCAAAGAAAACGGCTTTGCACAAACACTCCCGCTCCACAGCAACAGCTAATTTGCTCTAGACCGGTCTTCCTGTTGGTCTACAGGGAAACCACAGGTCTTGGCCGTTTTCCTAAGGAAAACGGCACTCCCACACTCTGTCCGGCTTACAGGAACAGGAGATCCGCTCTAGGCAGTATCCACATATAGCTGCAGTCTGAGCCAGGTGCAGGCTAAGGCGGT
>CAXTYQ010000183.1:0-3884 GCA_964248505.1 uncultured Acidobacteriaceae bacterium | reverse complement strand
GGTTGAGGCGAGCCAACGCCGCGTCGGGGGGGGGGGAATCGTGCAGGACCTCCTCATCCCCAGGCTAGTGGAGTCCGCCCGCCAGCATCTTTTGCTTTTCGCTCGTCGCCATTCCCGGTCTCCCACCAATCGCTTAAGGTCGCGCCGCTCTCTTCACGTTATAGTGAACGGACCGAAGCCAGATCTCATCGATCAGAGGTGCGTTCCTCGCTATGCGCGCTCGCCTTGAGCAATACTTCCAATTCGCCGAGCTCCGCACGACGTGGCGCACCGAGTTTCTCGCGGGCGTGACCACGTTTGTCACGATGGCGTACATCATCTTCGTCAATCCGGCGCTGCTTGCGAAGACCGGCATGCCGATCGCCGCGGTGACGGCCGCGACGTGCCTGTGCGCGGCGATCGGGTCGGTGTTGATGGGCGCGATCGCGCGGTATCCGATCGCTCTCGCACCGGGGATGGGCCTGAACGCGTACTTCACGTACACGGTGTGCCTGAAGATGCATGTGCCGTGGCAGACCGCGTTAGGCGCCGTGTTTCTTTCGGGCGTCATCTTTCTCCTGCTCACCTTTGGCGGCATTCGGCAGCTTCTGGTGGCGGCCATTCCGCAGGAGCTTCATGCGGCGGTGGCGGGCGGAGTGGGCCTGTTTATTGCGTTGATCGGTCTGATGGACTCGGGCATTATTGTCCGCGATCCCGCCACTGCCGTCGCTCTGGGCAACCTTCACGCGCCGGCGACGATGCTGGCGCTGTTCGGGCTTTTTCTGATTGCGACGCTGCAGGTGTTGCGCGTGCAGGCCTCGATCCTGGTCGGCATTGCGGGAACGATGCTCACCGGATTTGTCTTCGGCCAGGTGCACTGGACACCGACGCACTATCGCCTCTCCGACCTCGGGGCGACGGCGTTTCATCTCGACATCGCGGGCGCGCTCCACATTGGCGCGGCCGAGATTATCTTTGTGTTTTTGTTTGTGGACCTTTTCGACAACATCGGCACGCTGCTTGCCGTGACGGGTCGGGCCGGTCTGATTCCGGCGAACAACCGCATCCCTCGGCTGTCGCGCATCTTCTTCGCCGATGCGACGGCGACGGTCGTTGGGTCGTTGGCGGGGACGAGTACCGTGTGCTCGTACATTGAGAGCTCGGCGGGGGTCGCGGCCGGCGGACGCACCGGCATCACTGCCATCACGACGGGGCTGCTCTTTCTCGTGTCACTGTTTATCGCACCCATCGTCGGCGCGATCCCGACCGCTGCAACGGCTCCGGCGCTGATCATCGTCGGCGCCCTGATGCTGTCGACCATCGGCGACATCGCCTGGTCGGACCCGATCGTCGCGATCCCTGCCTTCTTGACGCTGGTGACGATTCCTCTGACGTACTCGATCGCGACGGGCTTGTCGTTCGGCATCATCTCGCTGGCGGCGCTGCGGTTGCTGACCGGACGGTTTCGCCGGCAGGACTGGCTCTTGTACGTGCTCGCGGGTCTGTTTCTCGGGCGGTTTGTGTGGCTGAAGCAGACGTAACCGCGGTTTGGTTCGAGCCGGTACACAAAGGGGCGGAGCTGCGGTATTGTCGAGAGGCACATGAAAGCTCAACGATCTCTGCTGCTGCTGCGCTCCGGGATGAGGCTGGTCCCGGTCGTTCTCCTCTTCACTTCCCTTGTCGCGGCCGCGCAACAGACGAGTGGGCCAGGCGACACGGTCGCGCCGCCACCGGCTTCGGATGCGGCGATGGCCGAGCACGTCAAGGACCAGTATCTCCACGCATGGAACTCGTACAAGCAGTACGCGTGGGGTCACGACGAGCTGAATCCGCTGAGCAAAAAGCCGCACGACTGGTATGGTCCGTCGTTGCACATGACCGAAATCGATGGCCTGGACACGATGCTTTTGATGGGTCTGACGCAGCAGGCAGACGAGGCGCGCGCCGATATCGACCACAATTTGAGCTTCGACCAGGACGTCTCGGTGAAGAACTTCGAGATCGTCATTCGCTGTCTGGGCGGACTCTTGAGCGCGTACGAGATGACCAATGACCCGCGCCTGCTTGTGCTCGCGGAGGACCTGGGCAAGCGCCTTTTGCCGGCGTTCAAGTCGCCGACCGGCATGCCGTACGAGTACGTGAATCTGCGTACCGGCGCAGTGCGTGGAGCGGAGACCAACCCGGCCGAGGTGGGGCTCCTGCCTGAGTTCGGGACGCTGTCAAAGCTGACCGGCAGGCCGATCTATTACGACACGGCGAAGCGCGCGGTGATGGAGATGTGGAAGCGCAGGTCGTCGCTCGATCTCCTGGGCAGCGTCATCAACGTCGAGACCGGCAAGTGGACGGACCCGACCGCGACCATCGGCAGCGGGACCGATTCGTTTCTCGAGTACGCGCTCAAAGGGTCGATGCTGTTCGGCGACAAGGATATGGCGACGATCTGGCAGACCAGCATCGTCGCGGTCAACCGCTATCTGGCGGATGACGTTCGCAGCGGCTTCTGGTACGGGCAGGCGGACCTGAACACCGGCAAGCGCACGTCCGAGATGTACGGTTCGCTGGACGCGTACTTTGCCGCGGTTCTGGTGCTGCATGGCGACCTCGCGCGCGCGCAGCGGCTGCAGGCGTCGAACTTCCAGATGTGGACGCTTTACGGCATCGAGCCCGAGATGATGCTGTACCCGGTGTTCAAGGTGACCGACCCGGCCTACCATCTGCGGCCCGAGATCGTGGAGTCGACCTACTACCTCTTTCACGTCACCGGCGACCCGCTCTACCGGGAGATGGGCCGGGTCTACGACGATTCGCTCGAGCGTTGGTGCCGAACGCCGGCGGCTTATGCGGAGTTGTCCAACGTACGGACAAAGACGCAGGTCGACGATATGGAGAGCTTCTTTTTTGCCGAGACGCTGAAGTATATGTACCTGCTCTATGCTCCGGCGGACACGGTGGACTGGAACAAGGTGGTGTTCAACACGGAAGCGCACCCGCTCAGGATCATGCGATAGAGCGGTTGGTCTGTTGGCCGAGTTTTACTGCACGCCGTCGAGATGCGCCTGAAAAGTGATCATGTTCTTCAGCGTCTCGTAGGGGATGGCGGTGAGCGAAAGGAGGTGTCCGTTGACCGCGAGCAGAGGCGTCTGGTCCACACCTACGTGGTCGCCGAGCTTGACCGATGCGGTCACCTGATCGCGGATGGCGGGCGTCGCGGCGCAGGTCTCGACCGCGCGCGGGTCCAGGCCGGCCTTGGTGATCGCGTTCGCGAGCGTCTGGTCGCCAGTCTCGGGCGTCAGGCCTTCCTGGGTGTCGTACACGGCCTGCAGATAGATCCAGAACGCGGCGGGCTTCGATTTTGCGACGCATAGGCCGTCGGCCGCGGCCTTAAACGCGAAGGGGTGGATCTCGGTCAGGGGGAAGTTCTGGTAGACCACGCGAGCGTTGGGGAAGTCGCGCACCAACTGGTCCATGGTTCCCTGCGCGTCCTTGCAGTGCGGACATTGCATGTCGGCGAACTCGACCAGCATCAGTTGCTTGCCCTGTGAGCCGCGCGAGGGTCCGTCGGCGTGCTCCTGGAGTTCGGCGCGCGCGTCGGCGAACGGCGTTGCGCCGAAGCTTACCACGCCGGAGTCGCCGGCGATCGCATGCTTGCCGTCAGGGAGGACGAAGAAGGCGGTTGATTGTACCTTTGCGTTGGGGGTGCGGTCGGTGACGAAGACGGTAACCTTGCTGACGCCGGCGGCGGGAGTGGTTTGGATCGCTGCGACGCGCCAGATGCGGTTCGTGTCGTAGCCCCAGAGCGCACGGAGAAACGCGTCGACGGTCGCAGCGGTGGGGGTCTGCGCGGTGAAGTACCTCGGGTTCACGGGCGGGAACGGGTCGGCCGGGCTCGCTTCCGCGGGGGGGTG
>CAXTYQ010000182.1:0-3885 GCA_964248505.1 uncultured Acidobacteriaceae bacterium | reverse complement strand
CCCCGAATCCCCCAGCCCCGACGAAACCAAACCCATCGGCCTCGTCCACATCGCCCTGGCCACCCCCACCCAAACCCACACCCGCCAAGTCCACCTCACCGGAGACCGCGACCGAGTCCGCCTCTGGGCCACCCAACACGCCCTAGACCTCCTCCGCCAAACCCTTCTGCGCTGACCCCACCAAACTCTGTCATCTCGGCCGAAGCGAAGAGACCTGCAGTTGCCCTTACCTATTATTAGCGATTACCTGCGCTCGTCTCCTCAGGCTTAGCTGCTTCCAACACGATCTGTCTCCTGATCCGATAGCGCACTTCCGCCCCACACATCAGAAGTGCCGCGTCGTCACAATCTCGTTCCAGCACATCGACTGGATTATTCATCGTCGCGGAAAGGATAGAGCCCGAGATAAGCGACAGCTTGATCGTGGCCTCAAATGTCTCCTGACCTATCTCCGCCACGTACTTGCCGCCATCTCCCTTACTGACCTCTGCCCAGTTCGTCGCGAACCCTTCAACCGGCTTGGACATCCACGCTGCAGGAAAATGAATGCGCGACTGTGCAGGAGGCACGTGCCGGATCACCAACGTCGCGACCTGCGTCTTCTCATCAACTCCCTGAAGCGTAAGGTCGAAATCCACGGCATCCTCGCCGAACACTGTGTAGGTTCCATCAGCCCACGAGTTCGGAATCCCATGCTGCATATAAACGTGATCTCCTGGTCGTACCAAATTCTTCTGTCTCATGGCAAGCTGCACATCTACATAGAACGTGAGTAGGTCGGTGATCGGACCGATCAGAAGGCCCTGAACCTTCGTAAGATCGGGGATCGACAATTTGTACTCAGGGGACAGCGAGAGGTCCTCTCGAAACTGTTGACTTGCGACCGTAAGAGGGACAGGCTGACCGTTCAGAGAAATCCGGGTCCATCTGAACTCTTCAATAAAGCCTCCGGAAGAGGCTCGTTTAACCCGTCCCTCGGCATCGGCCGCGTAACGGATCGTCCGTAGATGCCCCTCGTTCGTAGCTCGCATCTTGTAGGCCACGGATTCACCTTCTTGATACCTTCGCGCGAGTGGCGACATGTTCGGCGAGATCGTCGCTGAAGCCTGCGCTAATACATCACGAGGGCTCCCATCTCCCAAGCACAGACCCAGCAAAGCTGCGCTTAGGACAGTCCCG
Organism: uncultured Acidobacteriaceae bacterium; assembly: GCA_964248505.1. Lineage (GTDB taxonomy): Bacteria > Acidobacteriota > Terriglobia > Terriglobales > Acidobacteriaceae > Edaphobacter. The sequence goes on along the minus strand of CAXTYQ010000182.1, from coordinate 2,706 downwards.
AGGCGAGTAAAACCAGTCAGCCCCCTTCGCCAGATGTGTCGCTTCATTCTGTTTCCTCTGTTCTCTCGTAAACGCTGATCGCGTATCCAACCCACTCAGCCTGCGCTTTGTATCCGCGAATGCCACTCTCAACAGCTAACCATCCGGAGGTCGGCAAACGTCCGGCCTCGCCTTCAAGATACTTTGTGAGGGATGGGATGTAAGCTCGCAGCGCGCTGTCCAAGGAGTGGAGGAACCCGAGTGTAGCCGCCTCTCCCAGCACGCCATCCATAAATGCAAACCGCAACATAAGCGTGCTCATGCGGCTCGCAACATCTTTCGCAACAACAGGTGCCGCCAACCATTTCTTAAGCTCGCTCAATCCCTTGGCCGTCAACTCTAGAGCTCTACGCCGTCTTGACACTCGCTGGGCTTTCGACTTCGCAACGATCCACTGCTCCTCTTCAAGTCTCCGCAGTGCGGGATAGATCGCTCCCGGGCTGTCACTGAAACCGCCCATGGGAGTGGTACTGAAGATCTTCCGGAGGTCGTAACCCGAGGCCGGCTTTTGATGTAGTAAGCCGAGAAGGGCATATCCAAGAAGCGCGATGGATCTCATAATACGAAGCGTACTATCGCCGCGCTTTGAACACAACAGGGAGAAGCATAGGCGACGTCGACTCGTGTACTCAAAGGCTTGGAGCCGCTCATGACTTCAATCGGTCAGCGTACGACTTACGATTCCAGTCCAGCGGCCTCTCGAACCCCTTCAGTCCGGAACGTACCACACCCACCATACCTCACCTCTTGCTATCCTCATCCAAAGCCAACCACCCATGACCCTCCCGCACGCCCACCCGTATCTCCTCGCCCTCCCGCTCGCCTACCTCCTCGGCTCGGTCCCCACCGGATACCTCCTCGTCCGCCACCTCCGCCACGAAGACATCCGCTCCACCGGCTCCGGCAACATCGGCGCCACCAACGTCGCCCGCGCCGGCGGCAAAGCCCTCGGCATCCTCACCCTCCTCCTCGACACCCTCAAAGGCGCCGCCGCCGTCCTCCTTGCCTTCCAGATCGCCCGCCACACCGCCAGCTTCGCAAACCCCCGCGCGGCCGCCTTCAACCTCGCCTCCGCCGCCGCAACCTCTGCCGTCCTCGGCCACATCTTCCCCGTCTGGCTGCGCTTCCGCGGCGGCAAAGGCGTCGCCACCGCCCTCGGCGTCTTCCTCGTCCTCTCGCCCGCCAGCACCGCCTGCGCCCTGCTTGCCTTCCTCGTCGTCTTTGCCCTCACCCGCATCGTGGCACTCTCGAGCATCCTCGCCGCCCTCACCCTCCTCCTCGCGTCGCTCTTCCTCCTCCGCCCTCACACACCCTGGACCCTCACCGCCTTCCTCGGCATCCCACTGCTCATCATCACCAAACATCACGCCAACCTCCGCCGCCTGCTCGCCGGCACCGAACCCCGCTTCGGCCAACCCAAGCCCGCCGCCCCCACCTCCGCCCAATGAGCCGCATCTCCATCCTCGGCGCCGGAGCCTGGGGCACCGCCCTCGCCATCTCGCTCGCCCGCCGCGGATCCCACCACATCACCCTCTGGTCCCACTCCCCACGCCTCGCCGCCGAACTCGCAGACACCGGCGAAAACCTCCCCTATCTCCCCGGCTTCACCCTCCCCACCGGCGTCGACATCACCGCCGACCTCCCCGCCGCCATCTTCGAGGCCGACACCCTCCTCTGCGTCACCCCTTCCCAGCACCTCCGCTCCACCCTGTCGACCATCGCCCCCCTCCTCACCCGCAACCAGATCCTCGTCTCCGCCACCAAAGGCCTCGAAGACAGAACCCACCTCCGCATGTCACAGGTAATCGCCGCCCTCACACCCAACCCTGTCGCCGTCCTCTCCGGCCCGTCCTTCGCGCAGGAGGTCGCCGCCGGCATCCCCACCGCCATCGTCACCAGCAGCCGCGACCCCCTCGTCGCGCAAACCGTTCAACGCGACCTCTCCTCGGCCAACCTCCGCCTCTACACCAACGACGACCCCACCGGCGTCGAACTCGGCGGAGCCCTCAAAAACGTCATCGCCCTCGCCGCCGGTGTCGCCGACGGCCTCAACCTCGGACACAACACCGCCGCCGCCCTCATCACCCGCGGCATCGCCGAAATCACCCGCCTCGCCGTCGCCTGCGGTGGCCGCCCCCGCACCCTCGCCGGCCTCTCCGGCATGGGCGACCTCATCCTCACCTCCACCGGCAAGCTCTCGCGCAACCGCCAGGTCGGCATCGACCTGGGCCGCGGCCGACCCCTCGCCCTCGCCCTCACCAACCTCCACGGAAAAGTCGCCGAAGGCGTCCAGACCACCACCGCCGCCCTCGCCCTGGCCAGCCGCTACGGCGTAGAAATGCCCATCACCGAACAGGTCAGCCTCATCCTCCACCAAAACAAACCACCCCGCGAAGCCATCCGCGACCTCATGGCCCGCCCCGGCAAAGACGAGTAAGCCACGCCACACGCCGCACCCTGGCGCGCCACCAAAGATCTGTCATCTCGACCGAAGCGCAGCGCAGTGGAGAGACCTGCATTAGCACTTCGGTCAGGGAAAACAAAGGTGCAGGCTGAGTTACATATCTGTCGCGCTCACAAAGTAGGGCCACAGGCCCGCCCATATAACTTCCCTAGATGTGGAGTCTCAACAGGTTGTTGACGTCCAACCCTGATCGGCTGATGGGT
>CAXTYQ010000181.1:0-3948 GCA_964248505.1 uncultured Acidobacteriaceae bacterium | reverse complement strand
ACATCAGGCGCGCCGCCCTCGTCGCCGCCGCCCGCGTCGCCCTCCCCATCTCCCAACACGCCGAAGACACCCGACTCACCGATCCCACCTCGCAGGGCGGCAAACCCGCCAGCATGAACGCCGGCCCGCTCAGCTTCCGCCTCGGCCTCCGCGGCATGCCCATCAGAGCCGAGTCGGACATCGTCGATCGCGACCTCGACCTCCTCCGCGACATCGAACGCACCGAACACCTCCGCCCGCACCTCCACGTCCAGCACATCTCAACCCGGGCCGCTCTCGACCTCATCCGCGAAGCCAAGCGCCAAGGCCTCCACGTCACCTGCGAGGCCGCGCCGCACCACTTCACCCTCACCGAAGACGCCGTCAGCGGCTACGACACCAACGCCAAGATGAACCCGCCGCTCCGCTCCGAAGCCGACCGCCAGGCCGTCATAGCCGCCCTCCTCGACGGCACCGTCGACGCCATCGCCACCGACCACGCCCCACACTCAAGCGACGAGAAAGAGGTCGAGTTCGAGCGCGCCCCCAACGGCATCACCGGCCTCGAAACCGCCCTCGCCCTCGCCCTCCGCGTCCTCCACCGCGAACACGGCATGACCCTCAGCAAGATCATCGCCCTCCTGAGCTCCAACCCCGCCCGCTTCCTCCCACCCGGCCACGGCACCCTCGCCCCCGGCACCGGAGCCAACCTCATCCTCTTCGACCCCACCGCCAAGTGGACCTACATCGCCGCCAACTCGCTCTCAAAATCCAAAAACTCCCCCTTCAACGGCGCCCCCATGCTCGGCAAGGTCCACAGAACCGTGCGCGACGGACGGACCGTCTTCGCTGAGAAGTAAGCTCGCACACTTGACAAACGAGGGCCCCAAACACCCCCTCGCAACCCGCGCACCCGCATAAGTCCGGTCCCTAAAATCAGACCCTGGCCAGATCGAGATCAGATACCGATCCAGACCTAAAATATCTGTTTTGAATATTTTAGGACCTTTTGATACCAGGGAGGGGGGGATGCGACCGATCGACCTACCCAAGCACACCCATCTGCCTCCCCACCCTCCGAAACACCTCCATCGCCTGGTCGATCTCGCCCCGCGTATGCTCGCTCGTCATAATCGTCCGCACCCGCGCCTTGCCCTCCGGCACCGTCGGAAACGCGATCCCCGTCGCCAGGACACCCGCCTCAAACAGCGCCCGCGAAAACTCCATCGTTCGCCTGCCGTCCCCCAGGATCACCGGCGTGATCGGCGTCTCGCTCACCGGCGTCGTCACCCCACCCACATCAAACCCAGCCCCCTCCATCTCCCGCTTGAAGTAAGCCGTATTCGCCCACAGTCGCTCAATCCGCTCCGGCTCGCTTTCCAGAATGTCGAACGCCGCCATGCAGCTCGCCGCGACACTCGGCGGATGCGACGTCGAAAACAGGAACGGCCGCGCCCGATGGTACAGATAGTCGATCAGATCCCGCGACCCGCACACATACCCGCCCAGCGACCCGATCGCCTTCGACAACGTCCCCACCTGCACATCCACCTTGCCGTGCGCCCCGAAGTGGTCCACCGACCCCCGCCCATTGCGCCCCAGCACACCACTCGCATGCGCATCATCCACCATCATGATCGCCCCATACCGCTCCGCCAACTCCGCCAGCGCCCCCACCGGCCCAATGTCCCCATCCATCGAAAACACCCCGTCCGTGATAACCAGCTTGCGCCCCGGCTCCCCCTCCAGCTCGCGCAGCAACTCCTCGCAGTGCGGGACATCCTTGTGCCGAAAAACCTTGATCTTCGCCTTCGAAAGTCGCGCCCCATCAATGATCGACGCATGATTCAACTCGTCCGACAGGATGAAGTCATCCTTGCCCAGAATCGATGACACCGTCCCCGCATTCGCCGTAAACCCCGACTGAAACACCACGCACGCCTCAACGTTCTTGAACGCCGCAATCTTCTCCTCAAGCTCCATGTGGATGCGCATCGTGCCCGCGATCGTCCGCACCGCACCCGACCCGACACCGTACCTCTCCGTAGCCGCCACCGCCGCCTCCCGCAGCTTCGGGTGATTGCACAGCCCCAGGTAGTTGTTCGACGCCAGGTTGATCACACGCCGGCCGTCATAGGTGCACACCGCCCCCTGCTCATCCTCCAGCACACGCAGCCTGAAGAACGTCCCACGCGCCTTTAGATCGTTGATCTGCTCCGTCAAATGGGCCAGTTGTGGTCGAACTGCAGTCGCGGTCGTCATGCCCTTATCTTACGTCTGCCATGCTCCCCTCAGCATGCGCTCTGACGACTCCCATCGCCTCTTCGATCACCGCCGCATCGTCGCCAAACCCCTTCAGCCAAACAACCTCCTTCTCCCGCCGAAACCACGTCCCCTGCCGCTTGGCATAGTTCCGATGCCCCTGCTGCGCCGCCCGCACCGCCTCGTCCCGCGTCATCTCCCCCCGCAACACCGCCCCGGCCTGCGCATATCCCAACGACCCGAGCGCCCGGCACCCCAGACCGTACTTCCGCACCAGGCCCGCAGTCTCCTCCACCAACCCGCGCTCAAACATCTCCTCCGCCCGCCGATCGATGCGCCGGTAGAGCTCATCCCGCGGCGGCTGGAGCCCAAGCCGCAGAACCCGGAAGCCCGTCAGCGCGTCCCGCCCGCCCTTCCACAGCGCCGTCATCGGCTGCCGAGCCGCGCACGAGACCTCAATCGCCCGCACAACCTTGGAGACATCGTTCGCATGGATCAGCTGCGCAGCCATCGGATCCAGCCGCCGCAGAATCCGATGCAGCCGCTCCGGCCCCGCAATCGCTCCTCTACTCATCCCTGCCACGGCTCGCAGCCGCTCCCGCACCCCAGGCATCGTGGGCGGCGCTGGGAACAGCCCGTCCAGCAGAGCCCGCACATATAATCCCGTCCCCCCCGCAACGATCGGCAGCCGCCCCCGACCACCAATCTCCGCGATCCGCAGACGCGCCGCACGGCTATACTCGCCAGCCGTATACGGCTGGTCCGGCCACACCACGTCGATCATGTGGTGCCGGACCCGCCCCCGGTCCTCTAGCGTAGGCTTCGCTGTCCCAATCTCCATCTCGCGATAAACCGCGACCGAATCGCAACTGACGATCTCTCCGCCAAACTCGTCCGCCAGCCGCACCGCCAGCGCACTCTTCCCACTCGCGGTCGCTCCCACAACCACCACCAACGGCGCCTGTCCCCGGTCCGGATCCACCGCCATCAGCGCTGCACTCGCTTCACCACAGCCGCCACCAACCGACCGCAAACACCCGCCCCAACCCAGCCCGCCACACCGCAAGCAGGACAGAGAGCAACGCCAGCCACAGCAGACCCCACACCTGCCGGCCACGCTCGATAGCCTCTCGCGCCTGCTTCATCTCGCGCGCGGCAAGCTCCTCAACCCAAGCCGGATCTCTCATTCCGAAGTCTTGTTCACCAGGTAGTGAATGCGCAGCTCAAGGTTCGGCCCGTGAAACTCGCTCGGCAGCGGCGGAAACGTTCCAACCCCCGTAATCGACCCCCAGGCCGCACGGTTCAACGCATCGTCGTGCGTCGATCCTTCCAGGTGCATCGCCCCAATCCGTCCGTCCGGCAGAATCGTAAATCGGATCTGCGTCACGCCCTGTTTATTCAACGGCGGACGTGCCTCCTCCGGAATCAGCGGCAGCCACTGGTTGTAGATCTCCCGCAGGATCTTGCGCAAGTACGGATCGAAGTTCACCCCCATCGTGTCCGAAAGCACATCCACGCCGGTGTTCATGCCCTCGTGCGTAACGGGGCCGCCCCCATAATTGCCCCCGCCTCCGCGATTGCGCGCCGCATTCTCTGCCGCCTGTCGAATCGCATCCCCAGCCGTCTGGCCCTGCTGCCCAAAGTTCGGCCGCGTCGGTGCCGGTGCATCCGCCATTTGCGGCGGCGGCGGCGGTCGTCGCGTCGGCT
>CAXTYQ010000180.1:0-3969 GCA_964248505.1 uncultured Acidobacteriaceae bacterium | reverse complement strand
CTGATCGGGGGGCGGCGGAGGCGTTTGTGATGCCGCAGCTGACGGGATTGCCGGTGGGGACGGCGTCGGCTCGGGCGGCGGCGGTGGGCTTGCGGGCGTATGTGGCGGCGGCGGATGTGGCGGGGGCGGAGGCTGGGGACGCGGTTGCGGTTGGGGACGCGGTGGCGCCGGTTGGGGGTGTGGTGGCCGGGCAGTCGCCGATGGCGGGGCATCGGGTGGTGCGGGGCGAGAGCGTTCGGTTGACGCTGGCGCAGTAGGCCGGGCTGCTTCGAAGCGGTTTTGTCGCTTCATCTCTCTCGAATCTCTCGAAGCCAGACGACCGTCCGGCAGGTTGCACGGCGTGCTAACCCATTGGACCGCAACTGCAAGTCTGAACGCTAACCCTCGAGCATCGGATGCTTTATCGAGGGTAGTCCGGCCGATGAGAGCAGATGACGTCCATGAACCAGCGCGGCAATCTCCGTTGACGCGGCATTTTGACCGATCCCGGGTCCTGCGATGATCGGCCGCTTCTTTGAATTTCTCGGCGCCGTCACGATGTTCGGCCTGCGCGCCTTTCGCGATGTCCTGCGGCCGCCCTTTGAATTCGACTCCATGATGAAGCAGATCTACGACGTCGGCGTCGGCTCCATGTCGTTGATCCTGACGGCGGGCTTCGCGCTCGGCGTGGTGATGGACCTGCACACCCGCAGCACGATGGTCCAGTTCGGCGCCACGGCCGAGATCCCCACGTTTCAGGCGATGGCCTTTCTGAATGAGATCGGGCCTCTGGTCACCGGCTTGCTGGTGGCCGGACGCGTCGGCGCGGGCATGGGCGCCGAACTCGCCAACATGCGCGCCACGGAACAGATCGACGCCATCGAAACCCTGTCGATCGACTCGTTCAAGTACCTGGTCGTCCCCCGCATTGTGGCGTGCACGCTTATGCTGCCTGTGCTTACCACCTTCATGAATGCCGCCGGAATCATCGGTGGATATATCTCCGAGGACTTCTCCTCGAATCTCTCCTGGACCTTGTACATCAACCGAGCTTTCGACGGCGTCTTTCTGGCGAACATCATCCCGCCGACGCTGAAGACCGCCGTCTACGGATTTCTGATCGGCACCATCTCGTGCTTCTTCGGCTACACCACCAACGAGGGTAGCGAGGGCGTCCGTCGGGCGTCCACCAACTCCGTCGTCGTCTCGTCGCTCGCTGTCATTCTGTCCGACGTCATCCTGATCAAGTGCATTTTCTTCTGGTTCCCGAAACAGGCCATATGACAGACATCGCGCAAAACAACCCGGCCGGCGAGAGACCAGATACGGGCGAGAAGCAGGACACCGGCGATGGGACCGTTATCGGCTTTGACAACGTTGTCAAAGGCTTTGGCGATCGCAAGGTGCTCGACGGTATCTCGTTCAAAATCACCAAGGGAGAGGCGGTCTGTATTCTCGGCCGCAGTGGAACGGGAAAGAGCGTGACCCTGCGCCTGATGATCCGGCTCTTGACCGCGGACAGCGGAAAGGTGACGGTGATGGGCCAGGACATTGCGGCGGTGGACGGAAACGCGCTCTCGGCCATTCGGCAGAAGATGGGCTTTTTGTTTCAAAACGCTGCCCTCTTCGACTCGTTCTGCGTGCGGGACAACCTCGCCCTTCCACTTCGTCGCCAGCACAAGCAGATGTCTCGGGCGGAGATCAAGGACGCCGTCGAAGAGACCCTGAAGAGTGTCGGGCTTGAGAACGATCAGGAGAAGATGCCGGGAGAGCTCTCGGGCGGCATGCAAAAGCGCGCCGGTCTGGCCCGGGCTTTGGTGCTGAAGCCGGAGATCCTGCTGGTCGATGAGCCGGCCAGCGGCCTCGACCGAATCACGGCGTCCGAGATCGACGATCTTCTGTGCAAGGTCAAGACGGAGCATCACGCCACCATCGTCATCGTCACGCATGACATTCACGGAGCTCGCCGCGTCGGCGACAAACTCGCGGTTCTCGATGAAGGGAAGCTGCTCGGCTTCGGTACGCCGGAGGAGCTCGACGACAAGCACGATGAGCACCTGGAACAATTTATCTCGGAGACCGGACGATGAAGAAACAAAATCTTTGGATCGGCATCCTTGTGGCAGCCGCGGTTCTGTTGTTCGGCGCGGGTCTGTTTCTGATCGGCAACCAGCACAAGGCGTTTCGCAGCCACTCGGAGTTTTATACCGACTTCGCCAATCTGAGCGGCATCTCCAAGGGCGCCAAGGTTCGTGTGAACGGCATGGACGCGGGCCAGGTCTCGGACGTGGTCATCCCGTCGTCACCGCAAAAGTTCCGTCTCAAGATGACGCTCGAAGACCGCATTCGCGGATTGGTTCGCGAGAATTCCGTTGTGACGATCGAGAGCGACGGCCTGGTCGGGGATAAGTTCCTTCTGATCGGCGGCGGCAGCGAGGCATCTCCGGAGGCCGCGCCCAAATCGACGCTGGCGAGCAAGGAGCCCGCCTCGATCAGCAAGATGATGGACCAGGCAAACGGCATCTTGACGCAGGTGGGCGGGACGATCACGCAGGTCGACCACACCCTGACGCATGTGAACGGCGCCATCACGGACGTGCAGGGCAAACTGAATGGAACGCTGAACGCAGCCACCGCCACCATCAACAACACGAACGGCGCGATCACCGATGTTCGTCACGGCAAGGGCAGCGTGGGCGTGCTTCTGGAAGATCCGACGACGGCCGCCAACGTGAAGCAGATTGTGGTGAACGCGCGCGACGCGACCGCCAGTCTCAACACGGCTTCGACGCAGGTGAACGGCATGATCGGCGAGATGCAGCAGCGCCAGATCGTGGCCAAGGTGGATGACACGCTGAACAACACCAAGAGCGCGACGGCACAGCTCGACCAGGCCTCGAAACAGATCAACACGACACTGAAGAGCGCGTTGGCTCCGGACCAGTTTGGGCAGGGCGCCGGCGCGAATCTCCAGCAATCGCTGACCAACATCAACCTGGCGACCGGCAACCTGGCCGATGACACAGAGGCCCTGAAGCACGAGTTTTTCTTCAAGGGCTTCTTCAAAAAGCGAGGGTATGACAGCCTCGACCACCTTCCCATCGATTCCTACCGCGACGGAAAGCTGTTGAAGAAACATCCGCAGAACCGTCAGTGGATCTCTTCGGCACAGCTGTTCGAGCACAGGTTGGCCTCTGACAACAGCACCATCACCGAGACGCTGTCGGCCTCCGGTCGGGCAGCGATCGAAGCCGCCGCGAGCCAGATCCCCGACCTGTACACGAGCGCCCTTATCGTCGAAGGCTATGCCGATCCCGGCACCCCTGGCGAGATGCTGGTCCAGTCACGCCAGAGAGCGATCGTGATTCGCGACTATCTGCAGCTGCGCTTCAACCTTGCGTCGCAGAACATCGGCGTCATCGGCATGAGCGAGACGCCGCCGGTGGGATCAGGCAAACAAACCTGGGACGGAATCTGTATCGTGCGCCTGGCTCCGAGCAAGTAACGGCGCGGCGGAGGGTACGATGAAAACATCGATGCCCCCCGCCGAAGCCCAGCCCGAAGCCCAGACCGAAGCCCAGCCCGCCGCCCAGACCGAAGCCCAGCCCGAAGCCCAGACCGAAGCCCAGACCGAAGCCCAGCCTGAAGCCATTCTGCTGCTCGCTCACGGCACCCCCGACACGCTCGGCCAGATGGCGGAATACCTCGGTCGCGTCACCGGTGGCCGGGCGCTGCCCACCGAAGTAGTCGAGGAGTTGCAGCACCGCTACGCCGCGATCGGCCTCCGCGACGAACCGCTGCCCGAGGGCCCGCCGCTCACCCGGTGGACTCTCCTCCAGGGCAAACTTCTCGCCGAGCAGATCAGCCTTCCGGTCTACGTCGGCATGCGCAACTGGCACCCTTACATCGCCGACACGGTCGCCCGCATGCGCCGCGACGGCATCACGCGCTTCAAGGCGATCTGCCTGGCGCCGCAGAACTCTCGCACCC
>CAXTYQ010000179.1:0-3997 GCA_964248505.1 uncultured Acidobacteriaceae bacterium | reverse complement strand
CCGCCACCCAACCAGCCTCCGCCCTCCGCCGCGTCGTCTCCGACATGCAGGTCGGCATCCGCTTCATCGTCCACCACGCCGCCCTCCTCTTCGTCATCCTCGCCCTCGCCGCCGGCATGTTCGTCATCGGCTGCTTCGGCCCGCTCATCGCCATCTACGTCCGCGACACGCTCGGTTCCACCAACCGCGTCTTCGGCATCGCCTCCGGCCTCATCGGAGTCGGCATGCTCGTCGGCATGTCCCTGCTCGCCAACGTCGCCAAACGCCTCCGTGACGCCACCCTCGTCTACCTCGGCCTCGGCGGCATCGCCCTCGGCCTCACCCTTCTCGCCGCCATCCCGCACATCTGGGCCACCCTCCTCGGCGACCTCATCATCGGCTTCGCCGTCGCCGCCATCCTCATCCCCTCCCAAACCCTCATCCAGGGAGAAACCCCGCCCGCCCTCATGGGCCGCGTCGGATCCACCGTCATGTCCACCATCCTCACCGCCCAGATCGCCGGCCTAGTCCTCTCCGGAATCCTCGCCAACCAGATCGGCGTCCGCCAAGTCTTCGCCCTCTGCGCCGCCCTCCTCGTCCTCCTCATCGCCGCCGGCCGCCTCTGGATGGAACCCAAACCAGAAGGAATGCCCACCGCGTAGAGCGCAAGAAGCCGTTAACGCTCAAAACGCCAAAGGTGGCGTACTTCCCTTGCTGGCGAGCTATACTCGACAAAGGATCGCATTCTAGCACCCGTTTCGTGAGCTCCGTGCCTTCCTCCACATGCCTGCCTCATTCTCGGTGCAAAAGAGCATCGCGTCGGGTACGTGGACATTCAAACGTGAAAGTCTGAAAGTGCGAGGACAGAGTGAGTTCTGATACGAAATTCAAGGCGCTCGTTCATTACATCTGTTCGCAACGTTCCTGTGCTCCTGATACGTTGGGTGCTGTCAAGTTGAACAAAATACTCTGGTTGGCTGATCTATCCGCCTTTCATGCACGCGGTAGAGCCATCACTCATTCCAGGTACATCAAGCGAGAGTTTGGTCCGGTACCCGCTCGAATCGTAACCACGGTACGGGAGCTGGAGAAGGAAGGCGTGCTGTCTGTTCGCGAGACGAACCACTTCGGTAGATCGAAGAAGGAATACGTCGTTCATGTCAAAGCTACCCCCGATTTCCTACCACCTGACGAGCGTGTGATTGTAGACAACGTGATTAACCACGTTTGCGGTGACCACACAGCCTCCTCGGTAAGTGAAGCCACTCACGATCACATCTGGAGGGCCGCTGAGGACGGCGAAGAAATTCCGCTGTTCACCGTCTTCGCCAAGCCTGGAAAAATCACAGATGCGGAGCGCAAATGGGCGCGGATGAAGATCTCGTCAGAGACGACATAAAACCGGAATGGCGCAAACCATCCGGACAGTCGTAGAAAATCTTAGTGTCACAGAGGTCATCGATGCTGAGCAGGAAATTTATCCCAGACTTGGCGATGCTTTTGAGGCACTAAAGTGGTGGCTCGCCCGGAATCCAGAAAGTGGCGAGCTTACAGATGAGGCTAATTGGCTTTATATGCAGCACGGGGATAGGGGCGTCCATATTCCCACCCTGGTTGTCCTCTACACCTTCAACGCGACTTCCGTCGTGTTAAAGCACATCTTGGTCCAGATTCCCGGGGCCTCCAACGATCAAGAATCGAGATGAAGCGAGCATACACAGTCGCAGTCCAGAGTCCGTTTCGACTCGGGATGACCAGATCTCAACTTTGTCTAAACCTGTGCATACATGTTGGTTGTGAAAGGCAGGATTTTAGATCAACGTACACATCGAGATCCAGATCTAAGTCCAATGTTCCGAAGATTTTAGATCAAATCGCACGGGGGTGTGGGGGTATCCCTGAACTAAACCGATCGAAGCGCATCACGCCGTTCCACAACAGACAACAACGTCCCGTTGACTGCCAACAGAGATAGCAAAATCCGAGGAAACCATGGCCACAGCAAAAGACGCGGAACTCATCCTGGAGCTCTACCATCTGCGTACCGAGAAGGTAATGCGGGAAGCTCGCCACTTCGTCATGCTCTGGGAGCCGGAGAGCTTTGACGAGATCCTTGCACTCCAGCGCGATATCGCTTCAGTCAACAACGGCTACTGGAGACAGGTGCTCGGCTACTGGGAGATGGCAGCCTCGTTCGTGCTCCACGGTGTGCTCGACCCCGATCTCTTCCTCGACAGCAACGGCGAACCGTTCTTCCTGTATGCCAAATACGCGCCCTTCCGCGAGCAGTACAGAGAAGCCGTCGGAGTTCCCTTCATGCGTCAGGTCGGCAAGATGATCGAGACGTACCCGCCCATGCAGGAGCGCTATACCATGATGCTCGCCGCCCTGGAAGCCCGACGCGAGCGAGCGCAAGCCTAAACCGCCTCCAGCGCCTCCCGAGCCGCCGCCAACGTCAGATCCACCTCCGCCCCGCCGTGCGCCGCGCTCACAAACGCCGCCTCAAACTGGCTCGGCGGCAGCCACACCCCGGCATCCATCATCGCCCGGTGAAACCGCGCAAACCGCGCCGTATCGCTCAGGGCCGCCGTCCCGAAGTCCGCCACCTCCGGGGCGTCGGTAAAGAACCACGTAAACATCGACCCCACACGGTTGGTCGTCACCGCCAACCCAGCCCCACAAAGGAGCCCCGCCACCCCATCCGCCACCGCCGCCGTCACCCGCTCCAGAGCGGGATAGATCTCCGCCTCGCGCGCGATCAACTCCCGCAACGTCGCAATCCCTGCCGCCATCGCCAGCGGATTGCCGCTCAGCGTCCCCGCCTGGTACACCGGCCCCAGCGGCGCCAGAAACTCCATCACCTCCGCCCGCCCGCCAAACCCACCACACGGCAGACCTCCGCCCAGGATCTTGCCCAAGGTCGTAAGGTCCGGCCGGATTCCATAAATCTGCTGCGCCCCGCCCAGCGACAGCCGAAAACCCGTCATCACCTCATCGAGAATCAACAGTGCCCCATCCGCCGCCGTGATCTCCCGCAGCCCAGCAAGATACCCCTCCGCCGGCAGGAGCGTCCCGGCATTCCCCACCACCGGCTCCACAATCACACACGCCACCCGCCCGGCGTACCGGTCAAACGCCGCCCGCACCGCCGCTAAATCGTTGTACGGCAGCGCCAACGTGTGCTTCGCCGTATCCTCCGGCACCCCCGCCGACCCCGGAATCCCCAAGGTCGCCACCCCCGACCCCGCCTTCACCAGCATCCCGTCCGAGTGCCCGTGATAGCAGCCTTCAAACTTCACCACCAGGTCCCGCCCCGTAAAGCCGCGCGCCAGCCGCACCGCACTCATGCACGCCTCGGTGCCCGACGAGGTAAAGCGCAGCCGCTCGATCGAAGGGAAGCATCGCATCGCCAGCTCCGCCAGATCCCCCTCCGCCGCGGTCGACGCCCCAAAGCTCGAACTCCGCCCCGCCGCCTCTCGAATCGCGTCGACCACCGGCGCGTAGGCGTGCCCCAGGATCATCGGCCCCCAAGACCCGAAGTAGTCTAGATACCGGTTCCCATCCACGTCCCAGAGGTACGCCCCCTCCGCCCGCTCGACAAACGGCGGCTCCCCACCCACCGCCCGAAACGCCCGCACCGGCGAGTCCACGCCGCCAGGTAGCAACGATTCAGCACGGATCTGCAGCTTGCGGGAGCGGTCGAGAACACGGGTCATCTCCCCAGTATAGGAGCGCCGAGCAGCCAGTCTGCCTCATCTGGGACCTGCAACACAGGCCGCAAACCTGGCTGCTAGACTAGACTCTCCCACCCCAAGCATGGAGCACCGACTTGCCCGACGAGACCCAGCCTCCCATCGTTACCCCGGCGATCGAGGCCTCCTCCGCCGAGCCCCTCACCAGTGACGATGCCGGCACAGCCTCGCCAGACCAGACAATCCTCAACGCCCTCCGCACGCTGGCCCCCGTGCCGGACACCCCAGCCGACACCACCCCCCGCCCCCCTCTCCCGTCCACCCCC
>CAXTYQ010000178.1:0-4053 GCA_964248505.1 uncultured Acidobacteriaceae bacterium | reverse complement strand
TGCTGGTGGGTATCGGCGTTTGGATCTTCGCCCGGCGCATGACCAGCACCGGCCTGTCGCTCACGGACGACGGCTCAACCACGTATCGGTTCCGGCTCTACACCGCTCTGCGCGGAGCGCTCTGGCCCATCCTGGTCGGGGTTCTGTTCTTCCTCGACGTCACCCGCGTCCTGTCCTGGGGCCGTAGCTGGCCGCTGTTCATCGTCGTCGCCGGCGTCCTCGCTCTGTTGAAACGCGCCGCGTACGCCGGTCTGCCCGTGGCTCCGTTCCCTGGCATGCCGACCGCCCCCATGGGATCGCCGGTCGCGGCCGCCGCTGCGCCGAGCTCGGCAACAGCGATCGTACCCTCGGAAACGCGTCACACGGACGAAACACGCGGAGACAGGAGCTAATATGGCCGGCTATCCTCCACCTTACCCACCTCCGCCGCCAGGCGACTGGAAGTACCAGCGCCGGATTCTGCGCGATCAGGCCAAGCTCCAGCAGGAATACCTGCGGGCGCAACGTAAGGCCTACCGCCAGCAAGGGCGTGGGCGGTCTCGAGGCTCAGTCGTCGGTCCGCTTCTCGTTGTCGCCGTCGGTATCCTGTTCCTTCTGGTGCAGATAGGCCGGCTGTCGGCGCTGAAGGTTTGGGGATGGTACGGTCGATGGTGGCCGCTGCTGCTGGTCGGCGTGGGTGCCGTTCTTCTGCTCGAGTGGGCGATGGATCAGATCGGCGAGGCAAAGTATGGCCCGCGGCGCTCCCTCGGCTCCGGCGTCGTCCTTCTTCTGATCGGGATGTCGGCGCTCGGCATCGCGTCCAGTCCTGCCCTCCGCACTGGAAGCGGCGTCTTTGCACAAGGCTTCGCCCTGAGCCCTGACAACCTCGATGAATTTCTCGGCGACAAGCACGAGAGCGAGCAGGTCTCGGTCGAGACGCTCGATCTTGGCGGATCCATCACAGTGCAAAATCCCCGCGGCGACCTCACCGTCTCCGGAACCAGTGACGACGGCAAAGTGCACCTGCATCTGCATCGCGAAATCTTCAGCCGCTCCGATGCCGAGGCGAGCAGCAAAGCAGAACGCCTGACCCCTCACATCAGCCACGACGGCGGCACCCTATCCATCTCGCTGCCCGTCCTCGATGGAGCGCGCGGCGACCTTACCCTTGTCGTGCCCGCGGGAGCGGCCGAAAAGCTGACCGCCGATCACGGGGACATTCACGTCAGCTCCATGAAGGCTCCCGTTACCCTGGTCGCCAACCACGGCGATGTCGATGTCAGCGCTGTCACCGGCAGCGTGACCACCCACATCAACAACAGCGATTCCTCCTTCTCCGCCCACAGCACCACCGGGCCGCTCACCGTGGCCGGCCGCGGCCACGACATGACGCTCTCCGACATCACCGGCACCGTCACCATAGGCGGCGACTTCTTCGGCACAGCTCACCTAGAACGCATCGCCGGAAACGTCACGTTTCATACCAGCCGCACCGATCTGCAGCTCGGCCGCGTCCCGGGAGAGGTCGACATCAGCCCCAATGCGGATCTCTCCGCGAACGAAGTCGCCGGTCCAGTTGTGCTCAACACCCGCAACCGCAGCATCAGCCTCGACCGCGTCTCCGGCGACCTCGCAGTGACCAACCGCAACGGCTCCGTCGATCTGACAAGTGTCCCTCCACTCGGCAACATCATGGTTGAGAATCAGAACGGCTCTGTAAACCTCACGCTGCCCGCCGCCTCCGGATTCGTCCTCCAGGCCAACACCACCGACGGTGATATCGAGAACGAGTTCTCCCTGCCCGTGCACGAAGACAACGATCGCAAGAGCCTCCAAGGATCCGTTGGTTGCGTGGGCTCTGGCTGTCCAAACATCCGCGTCACTACCACGCAAGGGGACATCTCCCTCAAACGCGGCAGCGCCATACCCCTCACACCGGCCCCACCTATGGCACCCAAACTGACGGCCATCCCAAACGCTCAGAAAGCGCACATCTAAAGCCGTTCTCCCAGAGGAGGACACCACCCAGATGTCCGTATCTAAAGATGAATTTGCTCCCCCAATGAATGGAGAAATCCCGAGCAGTCACTCGATCGGGTTACGGGCCCAACTAACAATGATTGGCACAGAACACCACCGGACCCGCGATACGTGACCGCGTCCTACTCACAAACAAAGACGCCCCGCTCACAGGGGCGGGGGCGTCATAAGATTTATGCCGGCGATCACCTAATCTCCCACACACTTACGCGTGCAGTACCATCGGCCCGACGAGGCTTAACTTCCGTGTTCGGGATGGGAACGGGTGGGACCCTCGCGGTAAACTCACCGGCAAATTGTCGAACGATCACCGCGGTGATCCTTCACAACCGCATAGATTGGGGTACAGCATTGTTTTGGACTGCAGATATAACTACAGGGCTTGCTCAAGAGTTTCTCCAGCCTGATGACCAGGCCGGCAGCGGACTTCGCTGCGCAGAGTAAATTCTATGGACAAGCCGAACGGGCGATTAGTACTGGTAAGCTACACGCATTACTGCGCTTCAACCTCCAGCCTATCAACCAGGTCGTCTTCCTGGGCCCTTCTTTTCCCTTACGGGTTGGGAGATCTCATCTTAGAGCGTGCTTCCCGCTTATATGCATTCAGCGGTTATCACAACCGAACTTCGCTACCCAGCCGTGCCCTTGGCAGGACAACTGGAACACAAGAGGTTCGTCCATCCCGGTCCTCTCGTACTAAGGACAGCCCTCTTCAAATCTCCTACGCCCACAGCAGATAGAGACCGAACTGTCTCGCGACGTTCTGAACCCAGCTCACGTACCGCTTTAATAGGCGAACAGCCTAACCCTTGGAACCTTCTACAGCTCCAGGATGCGATGAGCCGACATCGAGGTGCCAAACCGGAGCGTCGATATGAACTCTTGGCTCCGATCAGCCTGTTATCCCCGGCGTACCTTTTATCCGTTGAGCGATGGCCCTTCCATACAGAACCACCGGATCACTAAGGCCTGCTTTCGCATCTGCTCGACTTGTAGGTCTCACAGTTAACCACACTTATGCCTTTGCACTCGACGGTCGATTTCCAAACGACCTGAGTGTAGCTTCGCGCGCCTCCGTTACAATTTAGGAGGCGACCGCCCCAGTCAAACTACCCGTCTTACTATGTTCCTCTCCCGGATCACGGGAGGAGGTTAGAATCACAACACTCGCAGGGTGGTATCTCACCGTTGGCTCCACCGAGCCCAAAAGCCCGGTCTCAAAGCCTCCCACCTATCCTGCGCAGCAAGAGCCGTAACTCATAGTAAAAGTATAGTAAAGGTGCACGGGGTCTTTTCGTCTAGCTGCGGGTAACCGGCATCTTCACCGGTACTACAAGTTCGCCGAGCAACTCGTTAAGACAGTCGTACGATCGTTACTCCATTCGTGCAGGTCGGAACTTACCCGACAAGGAATTTCGCTACCTTAGGACCGTTATAGTTACGGCCGCCGTTCACCGGGGCTTCAGTTCGCAGCTTCGGCTTGCGCCTAACCGCTCCCTTTAACCTTCCGGCACCGGGCAGGAGTCAGCCCCTATACGTCGTTTTCGACTTTGCAGAGACCTGTGTTTTTGTTAAACAGTCGCCGTACGCGTTTCACTGCGGCCACTCTGGGCTATGCACCCGAAGTGGCGACCCTTCTCCCGAAGTTACGGGTCTAATTTGCCGAGTTCCTTAACAAGCTTTCACTCGAGCGCCTTTGGATATTCTCCTCGTCTACCTGTGTCGGTTTGTGGTACGGTTCCCAATTCCTCTCCTTAGAGGTTTTTCTTGGCAGCATGAACTCAGCAGCTTTCAGCCATACGGCTTACTGCTCTACGCCTCACTGTTAAGCCCCTCCGGATTTACCTAGAGAAACCAGCTTTCGCGTATCGAACCCCATAGCCATAGAGGGTCCTGCCTATCCTTCTGCGTCACCCCATCGTCCAAACGAGATCTTGGGAGGTCCGGAATATTAACCGGATTTCCATCGCTTACGCCTCTCGGCCTCAGCTTAGGGACCGCCTAACCCTGAGCGGATTAACCTTCCTCAGGAAA
>CAXTYQ010000177.1:0-4102 GCA_964248505.1 uncultured Acidobacteriaceae bacterium | reverse complement strand
TTGCCCCGCCGGCGGCGGGGTGTGCCTGAAAACCGCCGGTTGAGTGTTCAAACCGCTCCAAACAACATCCCACCACCGCCAGCTATGATTGCAAACTACCCTTGAAATCCCCAGACACAAGAAAAACGGAATAGATCAGACCTCCCCTAGGGCAAGCGCTCTCTGCACGAAAGTGTCTTCTCGTCCATCCAGCGTAAGCTCGCGCTCCCGGACGCTCTCTCCACGCCCAAACCCGCCACATGCGGCGGGCGAGGGGACGTTGCGGGAGTTCGCCGAACGGTTTGGGGCGTGCGCGGATTGGGCGTTTTAGATCTCCTCTGCCCGGCGATGGACAGGCGCGGTGGAACGTGTGCCACAGCGACGCAACCAGGGCGTAAGCAAGATCGACCGGGCCGTGGTGACCGAGTTAGTCGCGGCCAAGCGCGACATGCCGGTGCGCGAGTTGCAGGCGGCGCTGGCCGAACGCGGCATCCAGGCCAGCCTAACCCGGTCGCCCGAGGTGCTCTCCGGAAGAGGGGATTGCGATCGAAAAAGTCGATCTACGCCGCCGAGCGCGACACCAGAGAGATCCGGCTCAGGCGCCAGGAGCACCTCCGGCACCTCGGCACGATCGCGCCGGAACAGTTAGTTCACCTAGACGAGAGTGGCGTTTCGACCCAGATGGCCCGAACCCGCGGCCGGCCGCTCCGGGGCCGGCGCGTGGTGGAAACCGTGCCGCGCGGCCATTGGGAGACGCTCACTATCCTGAGCGCGCTGACCACCGCAGCGTCCGCGCCGCCAAGACCGTGAGGCCGCCACCGACCGCGACGTCTTCTGCGCCTTCCTTGAGGAGGCGCTCTGTCCCTGCCTGAAATCCGGCGACGTGCTGGTGATGGACAACCTGAGCACCTACAAGGTCGCCGGCGTACGCGAACGCATCGAGCGAGCCGGAGCGACCCTGCTTCCCGCACCCTACTCGCCTGACCTGAACCCATAGAGAAAACCTGGTCCAAGTTCAAAACCCTGCTCCGCTCGGCGGGGGCCGCCGCGCCGACGCCCTCCAACAGGCCATCATCCAACTGCTCCCCCCACTCACAACCCAAGACGCCCAAGCCTGCTTTCACTTGCCGTTCCATGCTCTATAACCGCAGAGACTCCACATCTAGTCGAGAGAGTCGAAACTCACAAAGACCCGTCCGCACCCACAAGCCAGAGGTACCGGCGTCACCAATCCCGATGCAGAAATCCAGCACCAGAGCCGGCGCGCGCTGGAGCAGATCCGCCTGAACACCGCTGCAGCAGCACCTACGCCCGTTCCAGCGCCTACGCCCGTTCGATCTCCTTTGCCGCCGCGTCCAGGATGTCGGTCACCCTGTTCCCCTCTTCCGGGGTAAGCGATCCGGACTTCATCCGCAGCACCATCCGAAGATGGTCAATCGCCCGCACAATCTGCGGCGTCCGCTCGTCCCCTCCTTTGCTCCGGCCGCGCGCATCCGTTCAAAGATCGCGTCCGTCGCAGCCTTGTTCTCAGCCAGCACGCGCCACCCCTCGACCCCCGCCCCCAAACAGTCCGGGACCCCCATCCAAAATTCCCGTGGCCACCACCAAAGTGCCCACATCGCCGCGGTCATGCACTTCACCCCAGCAGCTTCTATCGTTCCATCTTCTTGGTTCCATCTCCCACAGACACATCACTAATATCTTCACGACATCTCGAAGATATAAACTTTGATCCCAGAATGGGCCAACCTGACCTCGTTCCAGCATCGACCGCGCCCGCTCCCGCCCGAATGCGCGATCATGATTTCATGCCCGCGTCTTCCGCGACTCCAGTCGCCGCCGTCCTCTCACCTCCTCATCGCATCCTCTCCATCGACATCCTCCGCGGCCTCACCATCGCCTTCATGATCCTCGTCAACGATCCCGGAGACTCCCGCCAAACCTACACGCAGCTCGAGCACGCCCGCTGGAACGGCTGGACACTCACCGACCTCATCTTTCCCAACTTCCTCTTTCTCGTCGGCGCCTCCATCATCCTTTCGCTCACAACCCGCTCCGCCCGAGGCGACACACGCCTCACCCTCGCTCGCCGGATCGTCCGGCGCGCCGTGCTCATCTTCCTCATCGATCTCCTTCTGGCCGCCCTCCCGTACTTCCACCTCTCGGAGCTGCGTTTCTACGGCGTCCTCACCCGCATCGCGCTCTGTTATCTCATTATCGGCATCTTCAGCCTTTTCTTTAGCCGCATTCGCATATTTCTTCTCACGGCCGCATTACTTTTGGTCACCTACTGGGTCCTGATGCGCTTTGTTCCCGTCCCGGGCTTCGGCGTACCCACCCACGGCGTTCCCTTTCTCGACCCCAACGGCAACCTCGTCGCCGTCATCGACCGCGCCCTCAACGCCTTTCTCCGTCGCACCGTCCACACCGGCCGCCTCTACGAAGGCACCCGCGACCCCGAAGGTCTCCTGAGCACCCTGCCCGCCCTCGCCACCACCCTCTTCGGCGCCGCCGCCGCACTTTGGCTCCGCCGCAACATCCCACGCCAGGCCCAAAACTCAGCCCAGACCTCAGCCCAAAGCTCAGCCCAAACCCGCACCCTCCTCGGCTTCCTCGCGTCCGGCCTCACCCTCCTCCTCGCCGGCCTCCTCTGGAACCCCTGGTTCCCCATCAACAAAAATCTCTGGACCAGCTCCTACGTCCTCTTCGCCGCCGGCTGCTCGCTCCTCGGCCTCAGCCTCTGCTTCTGGCTCGTCGACATCCTCCGCCTTCAGCATCGCTCGCACGCCGCCCGCACCCTCCTCTGGCCATGGCTCGTCTTCGGCTCGAACGCCATCACCGCCTACGCCATCGCCTACCTCTTCGCCACCCTCCTCTACGTCATCCGCATCCCCGACCCCAACCCTCCCAACCGCCCCGTCACTCTCTGGGCCTACCTCTATCGCCATCTCTTCTCGCACGGCAACTCCACCCCCAACACCTCGCTCGCATGGGCCCTCGTCTTCGTCGCCCTCTGCTTCGTCCCCAACCTCCTGCTCTGGCGCAAGCGCATCTTCCTCAAGGTCTAGCGCCGCGTACCATAGAATCTGGAACGCAAGCGCGCCCCAGATCTCGCGCCCCAGATCTCGCGCCCGGATCTCGCGCCGACCTCGCGCCGCCCAAGGAGACTCACGCCCGTGCCCTACACCGATCTGCGCGCATGGATCGCCCGCCTCGAAAAGTCCGGCGATCTCCGCCGCATCAAAACCGCCGTCTCCCCTTATCTCGAGATGGCCGAGATCGCCGACCGCACCGCCAAACTCCGCCGCGCCGGCCAGCCCTGGGGAGGCCCCGCCCTCCTGTTCGAAAACGTCACCGGCCACCCCGGCGCGCGCGTCCTCATGAACCAGTTCGGCTCCGAACAGCGCATGAATCTCGCGCTCGAATCCACCTCCCTCGACGCCATCGCCGACCGCCTCCGCGACCTCCTCCACCCCGTCCCGCCCACCTCCCTCGTCGACAAACTCAAGCTCCTCCCCAAACTCGCCGAGATCGGGTCCTTCTTCCCCAAGGTCATCGATCGCCGCAACGCCCGCTGCCGCGAGGTGATCCTCAAGGGCTCAGACATCGACCTCACCCAGCTCCCCGTCCTCACCACCTGGCCCGGCGACGGAGGCCCCTTCATCACGCTGCCCTGCGTCATCACCCGCGGTCCAAACACTCCCAACGGCGCCCCCGACGGCATCCCCGGCAAACGCAACGTCGGCATGTACCGCATGCAGATCTACGACAAATCCACCACCGGCATGCACTGGCAACGGCAAAAAGTCGCCGCCGAGCAGCTTCGAGACCGCCTCCGCGCCACCACCTCCAGCGCCACCGAAGCCGTCAACCTCATGGCCAAAACCGCCGGAGGCACCACCCACGCCACCAACCCGGGCGCCCAACCTCAAACCCCGAGTGCCCAACCTCAGAACCCGGGTGCCCCATCCTCTCGCAGCCTCACCGCGAAAGGGTGGGGTGCTCTCCCGCATCCGGCCCAAGAGCCCATCCCCCAACACACCACCACTCGCCGCACCGAAGACCGCATCGAAGTCGCCGTCGCCATCGGCACCGACCCCGCCGTCACCTTCTCCGCCATCGT
>CAXTYQ010000176.1:0-4135 GCA_964248505.1 uncultured Acidobacteriaceae bacterium | reverse complement strand
TTTTAAAACGTGGTGGTTGGGGTTGATTTTAGGGGGGGGTGGTGGGGGGGGTGGGGGGGGGGGGGTGGGGCGGGGGGGGGGGGTGAGGGCGGGGGGGTGGGTTCCGGCCAGTAACGTGCCGGACGGGAAAAAAGATTCGGGAAGGGCTAAAGTTTTTGGCGGATGTGCCGATAAGGAGAGCAAGTGCCCCAAAGGAGGGGCGGGACGTGGGAATCGCGATAGTTTCGGAAGACAAGATGAAGTGCGGCGCGTGCAGGGATGGGGTTGGGGCGCCGTTTCCGTTCAGCATGGCTTTTCAGCCGATTGCCGATGTGGTGACGGGCGAGGTGTTTGCGTATGAGGCTCTGGTGCGCGGGACGGCGGGTGAGTCGGCGGGTTCGGTGCTTGGGCGGGTGACGCTCGAGAATCGGTACGCGTTTGATCAGGCGTGCCGGGTGAAGGCGATTACGCTGGCGCACCGGCTCGGGATTGAAGCGACGGGAGCGAAGCTGTCGATCAACTTTATGCCTGGGGCGGTGTACAGTCCGGCGGCGTGCATTCAGCTGACCTTGAAGACGGCGCGGTCTGTGGGTTTGCCGTTGGAGCGGCTGATCTTTGAGGTGACGGAGGCGGAGGAGGTCCGGGACCGGGCGCACCTGAAGGGGATCGTAGACGAGTACCGGCGGCACGGATTTCAAGTGGCTCTGGATGACTTTGGGGCGGGATATTCGGGGCTCAATCTCCTGGCGGATTTTCGGGCGGACATTGTGAAGCTGGATATGGATCTTACGCGGGATCTTTCGCGGAGGCCGACAGCTCTGGTGATTGTGCGGGCGATGGTGGATATGTGCGCGTCGCTGGATCGGATGGTGGTTGCGGAGGGTGTGGAGACTCGGGAGGAGTACGAGGCGCTGCGCGGTTGCGGTGTGCGGTATATGCAGGGATATCTGTTGGGCAGGCCGGAGTTTGAGTGTTTGCCGGAGCTGCAGTTGGTAGAGGCTCGGCGGCCTGAGGCAATGCCGGTTCGGGCGAGGGCTTCCAAGCACCTCTCGCATCCGGCGCGGGTCGCGACGGCGGGAAAGCTGGCCATGATGTGGTGAAAAGGAGGTGGAGGTGCAGGTTTAAGGAAGATTTTTGACAAGTAGCGGGGCAGGTGCGTTCCTCCGGGGGTTCGGCGGCTGACAGCGAGGCCGCGCGGACGGCTCGGGGCCGGATAATCGAGCTCTATGCCAGAGCAGGGCGTGAGCAATGTCGAGTTGATCCGCGAGTTTGTTGCGTACCTGCGCGTGGAGAAGGGTCTCCGGCCGGCGACGACGGAGGCGTATCTACGGGATCTGTTGCAGCTTGCTGAGCACTTGGAAGGCAAGGAGGGACTGTTTACGAGGGCAACCCAGGACGATGTGCGCGAGTTCCTGGCAGGCCTGCGGTCGCATGGTGTCGAGTCGCGGTCGATTGGCCGGAAGCTGAGTGCGATGAAGGGGTTCTTTCGATGGCTGTTGCTGGATAAGCGAGTGCCGCATGATCCTACGTTAAATGTTTCCTCGCCTGATAGCTGGAAGATCCTGCCGAAGTCGCTCGCGGAGAGCAGAGTGAGCGAGATGCTGGAACGATCGGAGGCTCTGGCGACGGCGGAGGCGGCGAACGCTCTTCAATTGCGCGATCACGCGATCTTGGAGCTGCTGTACGCCGGAGGTCTGCGAGTCGGGGAGATCTGCGGGTTGCGGGTGGAGGATGTGCACCTCGACACCGGGCGACTGCAGGTGCGAGGAAAGGGCGACAAGGAGCGTGTGGTGCCGATTGGACGGAGTGCGGTGGAGGCGCTGGAGCGGTATCTGGAGCGAGGACGTGGAGATCTGGCCAGGCGGAGAGGCGTGGGGATCACGCGGGAGATGTTTTTGAGTGTGCGCGGACGGCCTCTGACGCGGCAGTGGGTGTGGGAGATGGTGCGGTCGGCGACCTCGGGCAGGGGAGAGAAGCCCGCCAGCCCGCACATGCTCAGGCACAGCTGCGCAACGCACATGGTGGAGCATGGGGCGGATCTGCGAAGTGTGCAGGTGCTCCTGGGGCATGCCGATATTGCGACGACGCAGGTCTATACGCACGTGGCGCTGGGACGGTTGAAGGCGGTGCACCGCAAACATCATCCTCGAGGACGACGGAGGGAGAGGGAGGGGGAAGCTTAGGGGAGGTGTTTGCCAGTAGCGGTGAGAAGCGAGGAAGAGGAGGTCTGTTGAGGGGACGAAGATGCACTTTCATGGAGTCAGCGGAGGAGTTTCTGCTTGTCCTCGGGGCCGAGCGCGGGGCGAGCGAGCATACGGTGAGAGCGTACGCGCGGGAGGTGCGTAGCTTTGCCGCATTCCTGGAGAAGGAGTTTGGGCAGGATGGATCGTTCGGCAGGGTAGAGCACCTGCATATCCGGAGATATCTGGCGGATCTTTATGGTCGTGGTTTGACAAAGACGAGCGTGGCGCGGGCGCTGGCGGCGGTGCGCAGCTGGTTCAATTGGCTGGCGAAAGAGGGCCAGGTTGAGCAGAATCCGGCGCTCCTTGTGAGTACGCCGAAACGTCCACAGCACCTTCCCCGGGTCCCGAGTGTGGAGGAGTTGAATGGCGTGTTGAATGCGCTCGAGGGTGGCGGCTCGGGCGAGGACGAGGGGGCTGCGGGGGCGGTGTGGCCGGAGCGGAACCGGGTGATCTTTGAGCTGCTGTACGGGTGTGGGATCCGGAACTCGGAGCTGGTCGGCGTCGATATGTCCGATGTGCGCTGGCGCGATGAGGTGGTTCTGGTGAAGGGAAAAGGCAAGAAGCAGAGGCTGGTTCCGCTGGGGGATGAGGCGGCGAGGGCGGTCCGGGCGTACCTGCCGATGCGCGAGGAGCGGCTCCGTGCGGCGGGCAAGGGACAGCTTGTGGCGGACGGACCGCTGTTGGTGAACGCCCGAATGCGCGGGACGTGCCGGCTGACGACGCGCAGCGTGGGCCGGATTGTGAAGGCGATCGCGCGGTCGCGGGGGCTGGCGGAGGATGTGCATCCGCACACGCTGCGGCACGCGTTTGGCACGCACATGCTGGAGGAGGGGGCCGACCTGCGGGCGATCCAGGAGATGCTGGGGCACGAGCGGCTGTCGACGACGCAGCGGTATACGCAGCTGACGGTTGGCCAGGTGCAGAGGGTTTATGACGAGACGCATCCGCGGGCGAAGTAGGCTAGCTTTCAAGTAAATGGCTACAACTGATTAGCTATGGTGTAGTTGGACGAACGGCAGTCTGAACCATGCGGTTGCGTCCTGTGAACGGATGGTGGGCAGCAGATCGGCGATGGTCTAATCCAGTGCGGCGGATGTTCTTGCTTCCGAAGGTGCGGCGTGCTCATCTGGATGCCGGTCGCGAGCTTCAACTCAGCCTGCAACTCGCGTTGGTACGGGTCCGGCTGCGCCTCCAGCAAACGCCACACCGCTTCCCGGTCCACGCGCACCTTCGGCCCCGGCTGGTATGCCTTGCGCTCGGCCACACCGGTGCGCTTCCGCGCGCTGGAATCCTCCACGCCCACGCAAGGCTCACGCCAAACCGGTCCGCCAACTCAGCAAGGGTGCCCTTGCCCCGTCGTGAGCTTCCAACAACTTCCGACGAAGATCGCCGCTATACGGTCGAGCCATCCTTCAAGCTTCAGCTTCACCAAAGCTGCCGCAAAGATCAAGCTGTATACCTTTTGTCTAGCTAATCAGCTTCAGTAGCGTAATTAGTTGGTCATTCACTCGCGGGAGAAGAGTTAAGTTCCATTGGAAGCCGTCTCCCCAACCGGGTGGCTGGGCTGATCTATCTTGACGCTGCCAACGGCTATGCCTACTACGACAGGGTCCACGGAAATCTCATTCTCGACACACTGGATGTCAAGAGGCGCATAGATGCGCTAGAGGCTGGCGCGGCAGAGAACCACCAGTTCATGAGTGAACTGTTGGCCAGCGTTTCGCAGCTCGAGAGAGATCTGCAGGTATCTGCGAAGCGGATGGCTGGCCTTCCTGATCCGCCAACTGGCCATGGTCTCCCTCCGCCGGTCATTATGGCAATCGTTATGGGCACTAAGAAGTACACGGAGATCCACGCCCTGACCTGCCCCCTTTTTCTCAACCATTCGTAACTGTAGTTTTCTCTGTTCTGTA
>CAXTYQ010000175.1:0-4233 GCA_964248505.1 uncultured Acidobacteriaceae bacterium | reverse complement strand
TCACCGGCAACTGGGTCCTCGAGCTCCCCTTCGGCCCCAACCGAGCCTTCCTCAACAAAGGCGGCGCCGCCGCGAAACTCCTCGACGGCTTCTCCTTCTCCGGCGACTACACCTTCGCCACCGGCTCCTACTTCACACCGCAGTACAGCTCGTCCGCCGCCCAAATCGCCGCCGGTGGCACCTACACCCTTCGCCCCGACCGCGTCTTCTCCCAACCCATCAACGGCCCCGGCAAACTCGGCCAGTGGTTCAACCCCGCCGCCTTTGTCGCCCCTGCCAACGGCTTCGGCACCGCCTCCCGCAACTCCATCCGAGGCCCCGGCGTGGTCGGCGTCGACGGCTCGCTCTCCCGCACCGTCCCGCTCGGCGAAACCCGCTCGTTTGAAGCCCGCGTCACCGCCTCCAACGCCTTCAACACCGTCCAATACTCCGGCATCAACACCACCCTCAACTCCTCCACCTTCGGCCAAGTCACCTCCGTCCAAGCCGCCCGCCGCCTCACCTTCCAAGCCCGTTACCGCTTCTAAGAACAGCATGCGTCTTTCGCGTCTACCAGCTCACCTCGTCGGTTTTATGGGTCTTGAAGTCTGCTGTCTGTTTTGGTGGCACATTTCCGGTGGGGGGTCTACAGACCTGCGGCTCAGTCCCAACCCATATCTACGGTGGGGTCTTCTCTACACGTTTCCTGTTGTAGCAATACTGCTGATTTCGCTCGCAGCTGTTCGTGGATCGAAATGGTGGTATGTCGCGCTCCTGTTTCCTGCACAGATGCTTTTCATCGTCACGTTCTTTTTTCTCGGGATGCTCAGAGGTTTACATGATTAGTACAAGAGGTGATGGAATGCTGCGAGACTTTAGTCGATACACGTCTCTTTCGCTGCTGATTAGAGGCGTACTCCTGCACACATGTGTAGCGCTCGCACAAACCAGTCCGCAGGCCGCACAAACCCCCACACCGCCCGCCTACACCCTCAAAGTCCAAACCGACATCGTCCTCACCAACGTCGTCGTCCGCGACAAAAAAACCGGCGCCGTCGTCCGCGATCTCAAGCCCACCGACTTCACCGTCCTTGAAAACGGCAAACCCCAGCGCCTCGTCTCCTTCGACTACCAAAACGTCAACGACGCCGCCGTCCTCGCCGAGCGCGCCGGCACCACCTCCGGCCACACCTCCGTCGCCGATCTCCTCAACCGCAACTTCGCCGCGGACCCCGCCGCCCTCCGCGACCACCGCCTCATCGTCCTCTTCTTCGACCTCAGCACCATGCAGCCCGAAGACGTCGACCGCGCCGTCGAGGCCGCCACCACCTACATCAACACCCAAATGCAGCCCGCCGACCTCGTCGCCTCCGTCAGCATGAGCACCGGCCTCACCCTCGACCAGGATTTCACCGCGAGCAAGCCCGCCCTCCTCCGCGCCGTCGGCCGCTACAACGGCACACAAGGCACCGGCTTCGCCAACGGCGGCACCGGTACCACCGAAGGCACCGCCGACGACGCCTCCACCTTCACCGCCGACGACACCGAATACAACTCGCTCAACACCGACCGCGAACTCCTCGCCATCCAGACCATCGCCCGCTCCCTCGAGCGCGTCGACCAGCGCAAAAGCCTCCTCTACTTCTCCGGCGGCCTCACCCGCAACGGCATCGAAAACCAGGCCAGCATGCGCGCCGCCACCAACGCCGCCGTCCGCGCCAATATGTCCATCTACGCCGTCGACGCCCGCGGCCTCGAAGCCCTCTCGCCCGTCGGCAACGCCTCCACCGGATCGCTCCGCGGCGTCTCCGCCTACAACGGCGCCTCCATGCAAAATCAGCTCAACAGCAACTTCGGCTCGCAAGAGGTCCTCGGAACCCTCAGCTCCGACACCGGCGGCAAATTCTTCTCCGACTCCAACAGCTTCGCCCCCGCCTTTCAGGCCATCCAACGCGACACCGAGGCCTACTACATCCTCGGCTTCCGCTCCACCAACCCGGCCCGCGACGGCAGCTTCCGTCGCCTCACCGTCAAGCTCAACCGCCCCGACGTCCGCCTCGAATACCGCCCGGGCTACTACGCTCCCGCCGACTTCCAGCACCAAAAATCCGAAGACCGCGAACAAGCCCTCACCGAACAAATGCGCTCAGACCTCCCCGCAACCGACATCTCCGTCTACCTCCAGGCCCTCTACTTCCGCCTGGAAGAGAACCGCTTCTTCGTCCCCGTCTCGCTCATCGTCCCCGGCTCCCAAATCCCCTTCCTCAAAAACGGCGACAGAAGCAAGGCCAACCTCGACATCTTCGGCCAGGTCAAAAACGCGCAAGGCATCGTCGTCGGCAACATCCGCGACACCGTCAAACTCGCGCTCGACGACAAGGAGCAGGTCCAGCGCAAAAACATCCAGTACTCCACCAGCTTTCTCCTCGCCCCCGGCCGCTACCACCTCAAATTCGTCCTCCGCGAAAATCAGACCGGCCAGATGGGCAGCTTTGAGACCGACCTCCTCGTCCCCGACCTCCGCAAAACCTCGCCCAAACTCAGCTCCGTCGTCCTCTCCAGCCAGCGCTCGCCCAACACCGTCAAAGATCCCGTCAGCCCGCTCGTCCGCGACGGCCTCGAGTGGATCCCCAACGTCCCGCACGTCTTCCGCTCCGACCAGCACCTCTTCTTCTTCTTCGAGATCTACGACCCCACCCGCGACCGATCGCCCGAACCCGCCAAAGCCCCCGGCCTCACCCGCCGCCCCTCCGGCGCCGTCCACGTCCTCACCAGCATCGAGTTCCTCACCGGCGGCGCCAAAGTCCTAGAAACCCCGCTCGTCGAGGCCACCCAAGTCAACGTCCCCACCCGCAACGCCGTCGCCTTCCAGTTCGACGTGCCCCTCACCGGCCTCAAGCCCGGCTCCTACATCTGTCAGCTCAACGTCATCGACGACGCCGGCGGCTCCTTCAGCTTCCCCCGTCTAGCCCTCCGCGTCACCGCCCCAGCACCCTCCCCGCAAGCAACGCTCGCACCCCCGCCCAGCCCCGCCACCTATTGATCCCGAAGCCCCGAAACTCACAACTCACAACTCACAACTCATTACTCACAACTCATTACTCACAACTCATCACTCATTACTCACAACGCATCACTCATTAGTGATCAAAAAAACATCCAAAACAAACAACCCGTGGTATTGACATCCTCAACTCCAAAGAAGAAGATGTAGCCCTCCCCTCGTGGAGGTCTCCGATGTCTCTGCTCCGCCGCCTCTCTCTCCTCCTCTTCGCCCTCACCCCCGCCTCTCTCCACGCCCAAATCCCCTGGCAATCCCTGGCTCAGGGCGACCCCGACCGCGCACATCGCCACCAAACCACCGACTGGCTCATCGTCGCCCCGCACCTCCCCGACCCAGCCACCGCCACCGCCGCCCAGCTCCAAATGGCCGGAGACATCCTCCGCGCTCGCCGCCTGCCCGAAGATGCCATCGAGTTCTACGGCTACGCCCTTCGCCGCGGCGGCGCGGACGAGGCAGTCCTGCTCAACCGCATCGGCATCACCGAACTCGGCATGCAGCACATCACCGCCGCCAATATCTACTTCAAGCGCGTCGTCAAACTCCATGGCAAGCTGGCCGAGGGCTGGAACAACCTCGGCGCCACCGAGTACCTCGGCCGAAACGTCGGCCGCGCCGTCTCCGACTACAAACGCGCCGTCAAGCTCAGCGGCTCCACCGCCGTCTACCACTCCAACCTGGGCACCGCCCTCTTTGAACAGAAAAACTTCGCCGCCGCCCAGCAGCAGTACGAGACCGCCATCCAACTCGACCCCGACATCTTCCGCCACGACAGCGCCAACGGCGTGATGGCCCACGTCCTCTCCCCCGAGGACCGCGGCCGCTTCTGCTTCGAGATGGCCCGGCTCTCCTTTCATCACAACGACACAGACGAAATGCTCCGCTGGCTCGCCAAAGCCACCGAAAGCGGCTTCGACATCCAAACCGCCCTCAACTCCGACCCCGAGATGTCCGCCCTCCGCAAAGACCCACAGATCGCCGTTCTCATCCACAACGCATCCGCCCTCGGCACCCGCGAGGTCGCCTCCACCCGCCAGCCCGCCCCCCCCCCCCCCCCCCCCCCCACCCCCCCCCCCCCCCCAACCCCCGCGGGGTCGGGCCAGAGGGGACCCCCCCCTTTTTTTTTTTTTCCTGAAGGAAACTTCTTTCACCCCTTTGCCCTTTCTTTTTTTTTTTCTTTTCCCGAAGGGATC
>CAXTYQ010000174.1:0-4256 GCA_964248505.1 uncultured Acidobacteriaceae bacterium | reverse complement strand
CCGTTGCGGAGGTTGTCGCGGAGCATGGTGAAGAGCTCGCGCGCGCGGGGCTCGAGAATCTCGGCTAAAAAGCGCTGCCGGACGAGGCGCGCCGGCTGTCCGCCGGAGATGGCGAGGTTGCCGCCGACTTCGATTTCGGCGAGCTGCGGGATGGCGGTGACGACGCAGTGTCCGTAGAGGCGCTTGAGGTCTTCGGCTTCTTCGACCGTGACGTGGAGGCCGACGGCGAGATCGTTGGTGAAGTGGTCGCCGCCGATGGGAAGGACGGCTGTGTGCGCGACGGAACCCTCGAAGAAGACGGCGAGTTCGGTGGTGCTGGCGCCGATGTCCGCGACGCAGACGCCGAGTTCGCGCTCGTCGGCGCTGAGGACGGCTTCGGCGGCGGCTAGGCCTTCGTAGACCGTGTCCAGGACCTCGAGGCCGGCGCGATTGGCGCAGGTGATGACGCTTTGCGCGACGCCGCCCGAGCAGGTGGAGATGTGGAGGTTGACCTCGAGCTTGTTGCCGACCATGCCGATGGGGTCGTGGATGCCGGCCTGGTCGTCGAGGATGAACTCCTGCGGGAGGAGATGGAGCACCTCGCGATCGGGTGGGAGGGCGACGCTGCGGGCGCGGTCGACGGTGGCGCGGACCTCTTCGCGGGTGATCTCGCGCATGCGGCTGCCCATGGAGATGCCGCCGCGCGAGTTGACGCCGCGGACGTGGGTTCCGCCGATGCCGACGACGGCTGTCTCGATGGCTGCTCGGGTGATGCGTTCGGCCGTGAGCGCGGCGCGGTTGATGGCGTCGGCGGCGGGACCGAGCTCGGCGATGAGGCCCTTGCGCATGCCTTTGGATTCCTCGATGCCGTGTCCGCGATAGCGCAGGACGCCGTCGGCGACCTCGGCGACGAGGACGCAGCTTTTGGCGGTGCCGGCGTCGACGACGGTGATGAGATTTTCGGGCTTGCTGGTCACTGGTCGCTGCTCCCTCGCGCTGTGTTTGCAGGGGTGTGCGCTGGAGCTGCGGGAACGTGGAACTTGCCGTCGGGGGTCCAGTGTCCGACGAGCTGGGGCCGGTTGGTTGCGGGCTTCGCGGCGGCCGGGGCCGGGTGCTTCGGGGCTGGAAGGATGTGCGCCGCCGCGGCGACCGGCTTGTGAGCTTCGGGATTGTGGTTTCCCGGCTTGTGAGCTTCGGGCTTTGCGCCTGGTTTGTCGGCCGCTACGGGGGGCTCGGCTCCGTGGGCCAAGGGGACGGACGCGCCGGGCTGCATCTCGAGCACGACCTGCCGTTCGTAGCGCATATCGACGCTCGCGAGCTTTGGATATTGCGCCTTCCACGCACCGAGATGGCTCTCGTAGGCCTGATACCGCTTGAGGTAGTCGGTGTCGCCCAAGTGCACGAGGATGTCCGATCCGTTGTCCGGGATCAGGGCTTTGACGTCCTCGGGGTTGGAGAGGTCGACCTCGCTGAGCTTGTGCGAGATGGCCTCGCCGGCGGAGTCGAGATCGCGGGTGAACTCGGTGAAGATGCGCATGCGCGCGGCTCGGATGCTGAGCGGGTCGGTCGCGAGGATGCCGGTGACGACGGGAAAGGAGTACCGGGCGTCGGGCTCGGGGGATGTCTCGGAGGTTGGGGCGGGGGTCATCTCGAGCAGAACGCCGTTGGCGTCGACCAGGCCGATGTGGCCCCCCTGGCGGACAAAGGCCACGGGCGTCCGCTCGCGCACACGGACGGCGAGGTGATCGGGGAGCAGACGCATGACGGTGGCGTGTTCGACCCAGGGAATGGCCTCGATGGCGCGGCGGCGATCGTCGAGCGGGAGACGGAGGACGCTGCGGCCGATGTCGTGCGCGAAGACGGCGCTGACCTCCGCTGGGAGAAGATGCCGGTTGCCGCGGAGGCTGATGGAGGAGGGCTCGCGGAGGACGAAACGGGGGTCGCGGAGGAGGGCGTCGCGCAGGAGCGAGAGTCCAATGGCGGCTCCGCCGAGCAGGAGAACGAGGGACAGGAGGGCAAAGATCCGGCCTAGCCTGGTGTGCGGAACGCCGCCCTCGAAGCGGACCCGAACTCCGCGGCGTGGGCGGGCGAAGACGTCCTCGCCTGCGGGCACAAGGATCTCTCCATCGGCGGCGAACTCGCGTTTGGGCATCACGGCCAGGCGCTGCCGCCGCGCGCCGGCTGTCGCCGCCGCTGCCCTGTCCGACTCCGATCCATATGTCCGCACGGGCGCGTTTGGCACCTTGATCTCCTGCCCTGTTGTTACCGCATTGGATCGCACGCCCGAGCCAGGCCGCGAGGAATCGCCAACCTGACTATAACCGCCTCCTCCGGCGCGCACACCCTGAAACCGGGGGAGGTACCCACGGGGGAACTCACCTGAAAGTTTGGCGGGCGGCGGGCGGGAGGTCATGGCACAGGCCGGCGGGCGGTTGAAATGGCAAGGCCGACGGAAAGGCAGACGCAGATTCCCTTCGGGAATGACAACAAAAGAGCGGATTAGGTGATGGTGTAAAGAACAAACCAACACCAAGAACAACAGCAGATTCCCTTCGGGAATGACAACAAGAGAGCAAATGCCTCTATGCCAATACCTCCGTCGCTCTAGGCTCCGGAAAACGCCTGTAGGAGCAGGCCGCTTGCCTGCGAGACGCTGCCTGCGCCGAGGGTGAGGACGACGTCGCCGGCCTCGGCCGCGTGGGCCAGACGATCGACGGCGGGGCTGAAGCCGTCACAGAACTCGACCTTTGTCCGATCGGAGCGGCGCTTGATGGCGGCGGCGAGGGTTTGGGCGTCGATGCCGGGGATGGGATCCTCGCTGGCGGCGTAGATGGGCAGGATGACGACCCAGTCGGCGTCCTCGAAGGCTCCGGCGAACTCGTCCATGAGGTCGCGGGTGCGGGTGTAGCGATGCGGCTGAAAGAGGACGAGGACGCGGCTGTAGCCACACTCGCGGGCGGCTTTGAGGGTGGCGCGGATCTCGGTCGGGTGATGACCGTAGTCGTCGACCACGGTGACGCCGCGCCTGACACCTTTGATCTGAAATCGTCGGTCGACGCCGCGAAAGCTGTCGAGACCGGCGGCGATCTGCTCGGGCGCGACGCCTAGTTGGACGCCGATGGCCACGGCCGCGGTGGCGTTGAGGAGGTTGTGCCGGCCTGGGACGTGGAGGCGGAACTCGCCGAGATCGGCGCCTCCGGAGAGAACTCGGAAGCGTGCTCCGACGGTGGGTTTGGCGGGGTGGGCAGATCCTGTTGGCTCTATTTGAGTTCCTGCTGGCTGCATCTGGAAGTCGGCGTCTGGGTGTTCGCCGTAGGTGAGGACGCGGCGCTTGACACGCCCGAGCACGCCTCTGAGAAGCGGGTCGTCGATGCAGGCGGTCGTCGCGCCGTAGAAGGGGATGCGGTCCATGAACTCGACGAAGGCATCTTCGACGTCGGCCATATCGCGGTAGCAGTCCATGTGTTCGCGGTCGAGGTTGGTGACGATGCCGAGGACGGGCGACAGCTTCAGGAAGCTGCGATCGCTCTCGTCGGCCTCGGCGACCAGGTAGCGCGAGCTGCCGAGACGGGCGTTGGAGCCGAGGGCGTCGACACGCCCGCCGACGACCACGGTTGGGTCGAGGCCGCCGCCGGCGAGCACGGCGGCTACCATGCTGGTGGTGGTGGTTTTGCCGTGCATTCCGGCGACGGCGATGCCGAACTTGAGACGCATGAGTTCGGCGAGCATCTCCGCGCGCTGGATGACGGGGATCTTGCGGGTGCGGGCCTCGACGACCTCGGGGTTGGTTGGGCCGACGGCAGAGCTCGTGACGACGACGTCGGATCCGGCGACGTTGGCCGCGGCGTGGCCTTCAAAGATGCGGGCGCCCATGCCGAGCAGGCGCTCGGTGACGGGGCTGCGGCGGAGGTCGGACCCGGAGACGGTGTAGCCCATGGTGAGGAGGATCTCGGCGAGGCCGCTCATCCCGATGCCGCCGATGCCGATGAAGTGGATGTGCTGCGAGCTGGCAAAGAAGAAGTGGCCGGAGAGCGGGGTGGGGTGGGACATCGGGCTTTGGAGGACCTGCTTGCGCTACTGTATCAGCGCTGGGCGGCGGCTGGGGTTGGTGGGGAGTGGGGAGAAGGGCAAGGGCAACGGGTCCTTCGCTTCGCTCAGGATGACGGCGTGAGACAGGCAACGGCAAGGGCGAAGGCAGAAGCAGATTCCCTTCGGGAATGACAACTAGGGCCTGTTCACGCTAAGGTCTAAGTTTCTGTTAATCTGTTTTTACCGAT
>CAXTYQ010000173.1:0-4265 GCA_964248505.1 uncultured Acidobacteriaceae bacterium | reverse complement strand
CCCCATCCTCCGCGACAGTCTCACCGTCGTGAAGGGTGGGGTATTCGCGCGGGAGCCGCGCGAACCGCTCTCCGCCCCCACATTGCTATCCACCGAGAAATGGCTCAACCCCGACTCCCACGACCGCCGCGCCCTAAAATCTTTGCACATTCCCCTTTAGGCTCCGCATCTTACAGAGACTCAGGCCATGCTCACAGCACAGACACGCCTTACAGAAGTTCCGAAAGACCCAGAAGATCCCAGGTACCATCAGACGATGAAGCAAAACACAGGGAATCCAGATCTGCGTTCGGCCCACGCACCAGATCTGCGCCTCCCCCGCTCCGTTCAACGTCGCCATCTCGCCCTCCTCCTCGCCCTCCCCCTCCTCCCCGCCTACGCCCCCGCGCAGTCCACCAGCCAAAGCAGCCAGTCCACGGGCCAGACGTCCGGCCAGAGCACAGGCCAAACCACAAGCCAAACCAGCAGCCAGACCTCCGGCGGCGCCAGCTCAGGGTCCTCCAGCAGCTCCGTCTCCGTCCCGCAAGGCCAGCAGCAGCTCTACAATGCCGCCGGAACCAACGGTGCAAACTCCACCAGCGACTCCTATCTCGGCTCGGTCGTCGAAGGCAAAAGCACCGGCCAGAACCTCGGCCTCTCGCTCAGTGACGCCATCAACCGCGGCCTCCGCACCAACCTCGGCATCATCCTCCAAAGCTCCACCGTCCTCAACAGCAACGGGCAGCGCCTCGAACAGCTGCAAAGCCTCCTCCCCACCCTCACCGGCAGCGCCTCCATCGAGGTCGAACAGGTCAACATCGCCTCCTTCGGCATCAAGTTCCCCGGCATCAAAACCATCGTCGGACCCTTTCAGGTCGTCGACTTCCGCGCCTACCTCACCCAAAACGTTCTCAACCTCCAGGCCCTCCAGAGCTACCTTGCCGCCCGGCACAACTTCCAGTCCGCTAAACTCACGGCCGAAGACGCCCGCGACATGGTCGTCCTCACCGTCGGCAACGCCTACCTCCTCTGCATCGCCGATCAGGCCCGCATCGAAGCCGTCCAGGCCGAGCTCGCCACCGCCAAAGTCACCCTCGACCAGGCCGTCGCCTCGCACGACGTCGGCATCAGCCCCCGCATCGACGTCCTCCGCGCCCAGGTCGACTACCAAAACGAACAGCAAAATCTCATCTCCACCACCAACCAGCTCTCCAAAGACAAAATCGCCCTCGCCCGCACCATCGGCCTCCCGCTCGACCAACCCTTCACCCCCACCGACCGCGTTCCCTTCCAGGCCCTCGCCGCCATCGACCCCCAGCAGGCCTTCGAGCAAGCGCTCAAAACCCGCAAAGATATCGCCGCCGACGCGGAAACCGTTCGCGCCGGCGAGGCCGACAAGAAATCCGCCTTCGATTCCCAACTCCCCGTCGCAAAGATCTCCGGCGACTACGGCGACCTCGGCACCACACCCGGCCACTCGCACGGCACCTACACCGCCACCGGAGAGGTCACCGTGCCTCTCCTGCAGATCGCCCAGACCCGCGGCGCCGAAGCCATCGCCGGCGCGGAACTCGAAACCGCCCGCGCCCGCCTCTCCGATAAGGCCCAGCAAGTCAACGCCGATATCCGCGACAACCTGCTCGATATCCAGGCCGCCGCCAAGCTCGTCGACGCCGCCCGATCCAATCTCGACCTCGCCAACGAAGCCCTCGCCGAAGCCCAGCTCCGCTTCCGCGCCGGTGTCTCCGACAACCTCCCCGTCTCGCAGGCACAGTCCCAGACCGAGCAGGCCAACGACCAGTTCATCAGCGCGCTCTACCAGCACAACGTGGCAAAACTCTCCCTCGCCCGTGCCCTCGGCGTCGCCGTAACTAGCTACAAAGATTACCTTGGAGGTAAGTAACCGTGCCAGATCAAGATCAGCAACAAGGCGGCGTTCAGACCGCGGAGATCACCGGAACCGTACAGATCAAGCCACCCGCCGGAGGCGGCGATCCCAACCAGCCCCAGGGCGGCAGCGGTGACCATCCCCCATCCGGTCCGGACGAGAAACCAAAGGACGATAAAGACCAGCCCAAAGCCAAAAAGAACCCCGCCCGCACCCTCATCATCATCGGTGTCGTCCTCCTCATCGCGCTCGTGGCTGGCTTCTTCTACTGGCGCTCCACCTTCACCGAAGACACCGACGACGCACAGATCAACGGCAACCTCTATCAAGTCAGCGCGCGCGTCGCCGGACAGGTCATCAAGGTCTACGTCGAGGACGACCAGACCGTCCAGCCCGGACAGGTCATCGCCGAAATCGATCCCAAAGACTACATCGTCGCCCTCGAGCAGGCGCAGGCCAATCTCGCCAGCACCCGCGCCGCCAGCCTCCAGGCCAACGTCAACATCCCCATCACCAGCATCACCACACGCACCACCACCAGCGCCAGCGGCACCGACGTCGCCGGCGCCGAGGCCTCGGTCGCCCAGGCCCAACGCGCCTCCCAAGCCGCCGAAGCCCGCGTCACCCAGGCCCGCGCCAACGCCGTCAAAGCCCAGCTCGACGTCGATCGCTACACCCCCCTCGTCCAGCGCGACGTCATCTCCAAACAGCAGTTCGACGCCGCCGTCGCCTCGGCCGCCGCCTCCCGAGCCTCCGTCCTCGAGGCCGAAGCCAACGTCATCGGACAGCAGGACGCCACCCGCGCCGCCCAGCAACGCCTCAATCAGGCACAGTTCCAGGCCGCGCAGGCACAAAAAACCGGGCCCGAACAGATCCGCATCCAGCAAGCCCGTGCTCAGGCCTCCACCGCCGACGTGAAACAGGCCCAGGCCCGCGTCGACCAGGCCCAGCTCAACCTCAGCTACACCAAAATCACCGCTCCCAGCGCCGGCATCATCGACAAGAAAAACGTGGTCGTCGGCGCCAACCTCGCCGTCGGCCAGGACCTCCTCACCATCGTCCCCCTCACGGATCTGTGGGTCACCGCCAACTTCAAGGAAACTCAGCTCAACAAAATGAAGTCCGGCCAGCACGTCACCATCAAGGTCGACGCCCTCAAGGGCCGTAAGTTCACCGGTCAGGTCACCCAGATCGGCGGCGCCACCGGCTCCCGCCTCTCGCTCTTCCCACCCGAAAACGCCACCGGCAACTACGTCAAAGTCGTCCAGCGCATCCCCGTCCGTCTCGACTTCACCAACCTTCAGCAGGAAAACGGCGACTACGCCCTGCGCGTCGGCATGTCCGTCACCCCGGCCGTCGACATCAAGCAATAACGAGAACCGTCCCCCAGCATCCAACCTCACAGATCAAAACAACGCGCAGGAGGCAACACAGCAAACATGGCAACAACCACCGCAACCCCCATGAAGGAAGCCGCCGGAACCAAGGACTTCGACACCCCGCAATGGCACGCCAAAGCCGCCGAGATCCAGAACTTCAGCGACGTCATCGTCGATCTTCCGCACCGCCTCGACGCCAAAGCCCGCGCTCAGATGGTCGGCGAACTCAATCGTCTGCTCGCCAATACCATCCAGATCCGCGACATGTACAAAAAACATCACTGGCAGGTCGGCGGTCCCACCTTCTACGAGCTCCATCTCCTCTTCGACAAGCACTTCGAAGAACAGGTCGAGATGGCCGACACCATCGGCGAGCGCATCCAGCTCCTCGGCGGCATCGCCGTCGCCATGGGCACCGACGTCGGCGAACTCAGCTCCATCGAAAAACCGCCGCGGGGCAGGGAAGAGGTCCCCGTACAGATCTCCCGGCTCTGCGAAGCTCACCGCATCATCATGGAAGACTGCCACCGCATCGCCGAAGCCGCGGACAAAGTCGGCGACGACGGAACCAACGACATGGCCGTCTCCGACATCCTCCGCCCCAACGAACTCCAGGCCTGGTTCATCCAGCAGCATCTCGTCCGCATGCCCCTCGTCATCCCAAAAGAGCCCGGCCAATAATCCAAACCTCAACTCCACCCCAAGGCCCGGCCCCAAGCCGGGCCTTTCCTTTCCCAACCGACCTCTTAGAGCTGTTCTCGTATAGCTAGGGCTACTTCGCTATTGGCATAGAGGTCACTTCTTTGTTGTCATTCCCGAAGGGAATCTGCTGTTGTTCTTGCAGTTGTTTGTTCTTCACACCATTACCGAATCCGCTCTATAGCCGTGTCATCTCGACCGAAGCAGACAGTCTCATCGTCTGCGCAGTGGAGAGACCGCGCAGTAGCTGTGTCATCTCGACCGAAGCAGACAGTCCCATCGTCTGCGCAGTGGAGAGACCTGCAGTAGCTGTGTCATCT
>CAXTYQ010000172.1:0-4325 GCA_964248505.1 uncultured Acidobacteriaceae bacterium | reverse complement strand
GGAAGGAAGCAACGGTAACGGGCTAGTATGGGCGCAGTAGGTCGCCCGGCATACTTTCTTTCTCGTCCCGCTCCGCCCTATCGACATCCCAAAGTTGGAACATCGGCGCTCTTCTCTGCGTAGGACAGCCTATCTGCGTCTCTGATCGCGGATTGAGGTGGCTGCATGGTTAGAAGACGCACATTTCGCAAGGTGTTGGCAGGGTTTGTTCTGTGTTTCACGATGCTTTGCTGTTCAGGGCTGGTTTTGGGCGAAGGCCCGAACGATCTGGCGGGTACGTGGGTGTATAGCCTTGGGCCGAATGTGCTCCTCGCGCTGCGCCTGGAGCCTGTTGCCGGCGCGAAGGGCACGCAGATGCACGGGTACCTGCTCCACCCCGAGCACTTCAACATGAATTCGCCAGGCGGCACGGTTCTGCTGTTTTCAGGCCTAAACAATGTCAGTGTTCGAGACCCGCTCCTGTCGGCTGGGATGCGCGATGGAGAGCTGGTGCTGGTGGACGATACACCGGCCAAACCTGGGGAGAAGGCAGGCGACCGGAGTGAGTTTCACGTGCGCCGGCTTGATCCGTCGCATCTCTCACTTCTGCTTTTCGCGTCCGTCCCGCTACTTCGCATGGAGAAGGTGGCTACAGACGCGCCCGTTCTGGCGAGCAACTGGGATGAGACGCGGACCTACTCGGAGGACGACTTCGCTGCTGACAATGCGGACATGAAGCGGATTGTGGACGCGGATCAGGCGGATCGCAAGGACGGTCTGCATATCGACTGGAGTGTGGTGGGCAAGGCGGATGAGACTCGGAGGCAAGCGACGGCAGTGCTGCTGAGGGAAGGCAAGCTGCGTACGGGGCGGGATTTTGAGAGTGCCGCGTTTGTGTTTCAGCATGGAAGCGGGCCTGACGACTACCTGCTGGCGCATGCGCTGGCCGTGGTTGCGGTCAGCAAGGGGCAGCGCGGGGCCGTTTGGATCTCAGCAGCGACCTTGGATCGGTATCTCCAGAGCGTTCACCAGCCGCAGGTGTTCGGTACGCAGTTCAGCACTCCGGACAAACAACCGGCGACACAGGAGCCTTACAACCGCGCTCTGATCTCGGACGCCTTACGTGGGCAGATGGGTGTTCCGACGCAGGCTGCGCAGGAGCAGCAGAGGCACACGTATGATACGGAGCGCGGCGTAGCGCACTGAGATGAGGCTTGTGCGGCGAAGAGGCTTGTGCGGCGGGCGGAGTGACCGGAGTTGCGGGTGAAGGGCAGGCCAGGGCGCTGAACTGCAACCTAAGTTGCGGCTCGGTTCTGTATGCTGGAGCGACGGCGAGGTGACAGGTTTTGAGTTTGGTGTTGAAGCCCAGAGTGGCGGTGCGCGCGAAGATCAGCGCTGTGGGTGCGTATGTTCCGCCAAAGGTGCTGACGAACGCTGATTTTGAGCGGATGGTGGCGACGAGCGATCAGTGGATTCAGGAGCGGACGGGGATTCGGGAGCGGCATATTGCGGAGGCGGGGGTGGCGACGAGCGACCTGGCGGTCGAGGCGGCGCGGTGCTGCCTGCAGTCGCGCGGGATCGATGCGCGGGAGGTGGAGGTGATCCTGGTGGCGACGGTGACGCCGGATATGTTTTTTCCGGCCACGGCTTGCCTGGTGCAGGAGAAGCTGGGAGCGACGGGGGCATGGGGGTTTGATCTGTCGGCGGCGTGCTCGGGGTTTCCGTATGCTCTGCAGGTGGGGGCGAAGCTGGTGGAGAGCGGGATGCACCGGCGGGTGCTGGTGATTGGGGCGGATGTGATGAGCTCGATTCTGGACTTCACGGATCGGTCGACGTGCATTTTGTTTGGGGATGGGGCTGGGGCGGTGTTGCTGGAGCCGTGTGCCGAGGGTGAGGTGGGGATGGTCGATTACTTGCATGAGATCGACGGCTCGGGCGCGTCGTCGTTGTATATGCCGGGGGGTGGGAGCTTGCATCCGTCGACGGCGGAGACGGTTGCGGAGAGGATGCACTACGTCCACCAGGCCGGGGGTGCGGTCTTCAAGATGGCGGTGCGGAAGATGGCGGAGCTGAGTGAACTGTTGCTGGCGCGCAACAGTCTTTCCGCGGCGGAGGTGGACTGCTTTATACCGCACCAGGCGAACAAGCGCATCATCGAGGCGACGGCGGAGCGCCTGGGCATGCCGGAGGATCGGGTGATCATCAACATTGGGGAGTACGGGAATACGACGGGGGCGACGATTCCTTTAGCGATGCATACGGCGCTCGAGACGGGCCGTCTGAAGCGGGGCGATACGGTGTTGCTGGCGGCGTTTGGCGGCGGGTTTACGGTGGGGACGACGCTTTTGCGGTGGGAGTTTTAGGGAAGGCAGGGAACAGGGGACAGGGAACAGCAGGACAGGGGCAGGGAACAATCGGGGAACTGTTCGTATTTTCTTGCGTATATGTATCTGGTAGATATAATCGGCGGCATGGATGTGCGGAAGTTGAGAAAAGTTGAGAAGACGACGACGACGGAGGCTCTGCTGGGGATGCTGACCTTGGGGCCGATGTCGGGGTATGAGCTTCGGCAGAGGATCGAGATGTCGATCGGGAACTTCTGGAACGAGAGCTTTGGGCAGATCTATCCGGCGTTGGGGAAGCTTCGTCGGCAGGGTCTGGTGGAGGTGGAGGAGGCGGGGCGGGCGGGGCGCAAGGTGTACTCGCTGACGCCGGCAGGGCGAGAGCGTTTGGCGGCGTGGCTGGGTGTGATGCCGGCGGTGCGCAGGCCTCGCAACGAGATGTTGTTGAAGCTGTTCTTCGGGGGGAACGGATGTCTGAGGGACACGCGGGAGCAGGTGGCGGCGGAGAGGTCGCGGTTCGCGGCGGACCTCGAGCGGTACCGGTCGATGGAGCCGGTGATCCAGGCGCGGCAGGCGGGGAGGCCGGGGCTGCCGTTTTATCTGATGACGCTGCGGTATGGGATCGCTGAGGCAGAGGCCGTGATCGATTGGGCGGATGAGACGCTGCGTTGTATCGATGAGATTGAAAGTGGCAGGGGAGACGAGAGACGATGACGCATACGGATCCGATGTGGATGAAGGCTTTGCTTGGGGTACATGTGGCGGCGGGAATGACGTCGTTTGTGCTGGCTCCGGTGGCTTTGGCGACGGCGAAGGGCGGCAAGCAGCATAAGCGTTGGGGGATGGTGTACTTCTGGGCGATGGGGGTGGTGGCGGGGACGGCACTGCCGATGGCGTTGTGGCGGCCGGTGCTGTTCCTGGCGATGGTTTCCGTGCTGGCGTTTTATCTTACGTT
This sequence comes from uncultured Acidobacteriaceae bacterium, assembly GCA_964248505.1. GTDB lineage: Bacteria > Acidobacteriota > Terriglobia > Terriglobales > Acidobacteriaceae > Edaphobacter. Next base: position 1,049 of record CAXTYQ010000172.1, on the reverse strand, counting down.
TTCGGGGTACCGGGTGCTGCGGCTGAAGGACATGGCGCGGGGTGGAAGCGCCAACGCGGTGGACTGGATCGCGGCGGGGTTGACGTTTTGCGCTTGCGCCGCGCTGGCGCTGGTGGGTTGGCTGCATCCCCGGGTGCTGCATGGGCCGCCGGTTGTGCCGATCGTGTTGGGGCTGGTCGGGATGCGGGCTTCGGGCAGCGATCTTTGGACGTTTTACCGGAAGCCTACGGAGAAGATGTTCTGGTGGTACTTGCATTTAGAGAGGTTTATGGGGAGTTATATCGCGGCGTGGACGGCGTTTTCGACCGCGACGCTGTCGCATATCTTCACCCATGCGGGGCTGATCCTGTGGCTTTGGCCGATTACGGTGGGAACCCCTGCTGTTGTGCTGACGACGATGTACTACAGGCGGAAGTTTGCGCCGAAGGTGAAGATGGTTGCCGTCGCTAGTTAGCGGGGCAGGGGAGAGCGAGTGAGACGTCTGCGGCGCTCAGTGGAATGGCTGCTTGATGCTGTGAGGAGACGAGGGGAACGATGACGCATACGGATCCGGTTTGGATGAAGGCTTTGTTGGTTGTGCATATCGCGGCTGGGTTCACTTCGTTTCTCTTGGCGCCGGTGGCTTTGGCTACGGCAAAGGGCGGCAAGCAGCATAGACGTTGGGGGATGGTGTATCTGTGCGCGATGGGTGTGGTGGCCGGGACGGCGCTGCCGATGGCGCTGTACCGGCCGGTGTTGTTCCTGGCGTTGGTGGCGGTGTTCAGCTTTTATGCGGCGTTTAGTGGGTACCGGGTGCTGAAGTTGAAGGATCTGGCGCGCGGTGGGCGGGCGAGGCCGATCGACTGGATTGCGGGGGGAGTGACGTTTTGCTCATCCGCGGCGCTCGCAATCCTGGCGATGGCGCGACCGGCGGCGGTGCAGCACATGGGCGCGGTGGCGGTGGTGTTCGGGATTGTGGGGATGCGGCTGGCGGCGAGTGAGATGTGGAGCTTTGTGGTGAAGCCGAAGGAGAAGATGTTCTGGTGGTACACGCACCTGGGGAACTTTAT
>CAXTYQ010000171.1:0-4407 GCA_964248505.1 uncultured Acidobacteriaceae bacterium | reverse complement strand
CACCGCCCCCAACCGCCCAAAGATCAGGTGCTCCGGCCCCGTCAGGAACATCGTCCCCTTCGCCATCGTGCTCCCCGGACTCGACATCCGCAGGCTATGCCGCGGGTTCAGGTACACGTCCCCCTCGCCCGCCCCCAAAAAGATCGCCTCCGTACAAACCAAGAACATCCCCGCCGCAATCCCCGTCAACGTCATCGCATCCGGCAGAATCTGGTACTGCCAATCGATGACAATCAGCCCAATCAGAAGCAGGCCAAGCATGGCGACAGAGACAATCTCGAGTACGCCATCAGGTACCGACGGCGGCAGACCGAAGTCGACGTTACGGGCATAATCGAGAAACAGCTGGAGCCGCACCGCCAGGATGAGAAACCAGAGCCCCGCGGCAAGTTCGACCAGCGGATACCGCCAGGAAATTGGCTGCTCGCAGGCCCGACATCGGCCGCGCAAAAGAATCCAGCTCAGCAAAGGAACATTGTCAGACCAGCGAATCGGCGCGTTGCAACCAAGGCAGTGCGAACCCGGCCTGACCACGCTCTCTCCGCGCGGAAGCCGCGCAATACACACATTCAGAAAGCTGCCGAAGACCAGTCCCAGAACAAACGCGGGGATCTCAATCTCAAAGACCGCTGAAGACGGCATCCCCGAGCGTAGGTTCGAGCCCCCGCCCTCAAAAATCCACATGCATCCGCACCGACTCCACAAACACCGGCCCACGATCCTGGTTATACCCCGGATGCTCCAAGAACTGGCCGTCCAACGCGTAGTACAGTCCCTTCCACACGTGGAGGTTGTAGTAGCCCTCCACAATATCCTCGCGCGCATAGTTCAAACGACCATCGCCCAGCAAAAATCCCAGCCCCCCCAGAGCCAAATACTTCTGGTGATCCCGCTTGATCGCATTCGACACAAACACCAGCCCCAGCTTGTCCAGCGGCCGCCCCCACGCCCGCCCAAAGTAGTCCCCGCCCACCTCCACCGTCTGGTCCACCTCCGTGTACGCAAACGACTCGTGCTGCCCCTCGTTCCAGCCAAACCGCGCAAACGCCCGGAAATCCGACGTAATCTCCTGCTCCACATTCACCCCCACGCCATACTTCACCGCGCCAAACTTCGCCGAGGCGGTGATCTCCGGCCTCGTCCCCACACCCGCCAGAAACGCCTCGTTCGACGCCCGGTACAGCCCCATATGCGCGTGGTTCACATACCCCAGCAGACGAACCGCACCATGCCTCCCCTGCTCCACATTCGGGCTCGCGATCGCCGGCGCATCCTCGCCGCTGCTCGGTGCATACCGCTTCAAAAAACTCAGCGGACCGCGCCGCAGCTCCAGCTCCACATTCTGCCCGCTCGCCCGCCGCAGGTCATAGTCCAGATCGATCCCGTTCGCCACCGTCGGCATCAAGGCAACTAAATACCGCGCCGAGAACAGCCGGTCGTCGTACTCGCCCACCGCCCCAATCGTGTACCCGCGCGTATCCGCCGCATAGTCAAACGCCCCGTTGTTGTCCACCGTCCAGTTCATAAACTGCAGGTGGCTGTCCGTCCCAATCACGTTGATATCCAGAAAATCCGGAACACTCAACTTTCCGATCCGGAACTCCAGCCGCCGCTCCGGAACCTCATCGGCCATCGAAAACGTCGTCCGGCTGCCCTCAATCAGCTTCTTCGACAGCCCAACAATCTGGTGAATCTGGTACCTCGCCAGATACGGCGCCGACCCCAAATTCGGGTTGCGCACCACATCCAGATTCGTAAACCCCGCCAGCCCCAGAGCCTCCGATAACCCACGCCCGCCCGCCGACTCCACATCCACAATCACGTCCGTGCTGCTCTCCGGATCCTTGCGCAGCTGATACCCCAGATACAGCGTCCCGATCAGCGACGTCTTGTACTCACCGCGTCCAATAAAGCTGTTCGTCCCCTCGTACGGCGAATGAAACGGCCCATCCGCCTGAAAGATAATGTTCGCCTGCCCCGCAACAAAATACCGCGCGTTCGCCGGATGCGGAAACATCGTCGGCGCATCCGACTCCGCCGGCGCGGGCGACTCAATCTGCGAGGTAGAAGGCGCCGCCGTCGGAACCGAAGATCGCTGCGCCTCCCCGACCCGCACCAAACAACACACCATCAGCAAACAAACCGACCGCATATTTCCAGAAAACAAAATCAGAGCAACCTCTCAGAGCAAGACATGACCTCCTATCCTAAACCGCGCAGATCTCTCCCCCATGACCGAAGCCACCCTTGATCCCTGCCCCCCGTCCTGTGTCCTCTGCTCTTGCTCTCTGCCCCCTGTTCCCTGTCCCCTGCTCCCTGCTCCCTCGCCCCCTGATCCCTGTTCCCTGTTCCCTGATCCCTGATCCCTGTTCCCTGATCCCTGTCCCCTGTCCATCCCCCATCCGTCCCCTTGACGCATCCGTTCCACACCGTTTATCTTTTTCTTACACGGGAAAGGAGGTTGGTCCAGCCTATGAAATCTGAATGTAATAGTTGTGGCTTCAATGTACGTGAGGTGACTGAGGCTTAGGGCATTCTGCTCTAGACCTGGTGGTTTTAGTCCGCTCCAGCAACTCCCACCGAGGCCCATCCAAAGATGAGGATGCCCTCAAGTCAATCTCAACAGATCACCGCCAAGCGGCTCGCCCTCCTCAAAGAGTGCGAGCCGTTTGCGTCTGCCGTCGCTCCCCCCACCAGAACCCAGACCCAGATCCAACCCCCCAAAGGACGACACCATGAACCCTCTCGTCATCGCCGGCAAAGCCTTCCAATCCCGACTCATCGTCGGCACCGGAAAATATAAGGACGGCCCCGAAACCCAGGCCGCCATCGAAGCCTCCGGCGCCGAAATGGTCACCGTCGCCGTCCGCCGCGTCAACCTCGACCGCACCTCCGAGTCCCTGCTCGACTTCATCGACCCCCGCCGCTACTTCCTCCTCCCCAACACCGCCGGCTGCTACACCGCGGACGAAGCCATCCGCGCCGCCCGCCTCGGCCGCGAAGTCGGCCTCTCCGACTGGGTCAAGATCGAGGTCATCGGCGACCAGGCAACCCTCTACCCCGACATCCAGGCCACCCTCGAAGCCACCCGCGTCCTGGTAAAGGAAGGCTTTACAGTTCTTCCGTATACCTCTGATGACATTGTGTTTGCACACCGCCTCATCGACGCCGGTGCAGCCGCCGTCATGCCCCTCGGCGCACCCATCGGATCCGGCCTCGGCCTCCAAAACACCGCCAACCTCCAGATCCTCCGCGAAAAAATCACCGAGGTCCCCCTCATCGTCGACGCCGGCGTCGGCACCGCCTCGGACGCCAGCGTAGCCATGGAACTCGGCTTCGACGCCGTCCTCATGAACACCGCCATCGCCGCGGCCAAGGACCCCCTCCTCATGGCCGAAGCCATGCAGCACGCCGTCCTCGCCGGCCGCCAAGCCTACCTAGCCGGTCGCATGCCCCGCAAACTCTACGCCACCGCCAGCTCCCCACTCGAAGGCATCTCCCGCTAGAGCAACGGAGGTATTGGCATAGAGGCATTTGCTCTCTTGTTGTCATTCCCAGAGGGAATCTGCTGTTGTTCTTGGTGTTGCTTGTTCTTTGCACCATCACCTATCCGCTCTAGCTGCCCCCAACCATCGTTTAGACTCAACCTCATGCGCGTCTTCGGAGTCGACTGCGGAACCGAGTTCACCGGCTACGGCGTCGTCGACTCCGACGATCACGCCCAGACACCCCGCCTCGACCACCGCGCCCACGGCGCCATCCATCTCAGCAAAAAACACACCGCACCCGTCCGCCTCCTCCAGATCTACACCGAACTCACCGCCCTCTTCACCCTCCACCAGCCCGAAATCGTCGCCATCGAAGATGTCTTCTTCGCCGCGAACGCCAAGTCCGCCCTCAAGCTCGGCCAGGTCCGCGGCGTCGCCCTCCTCGCCGCCGCCACCTGCGGCCTCCCCGTCGCCGAGTACGCCCCACTCTCCATCAAAAGCGCCGTCGTGGGCTACGGCCTCGCCCAAAAAGAGCAGGTCCAGTTCATGGTCACACGCCTCCTCTCGCTCGATCGCCCCCCCGACTCCCCTGACGCCGCCGACGCCCTCGCCATCGCCATCTGCCACATCCACACCGCCCAGACCCTCCTCATCCAGACCGCCGGCGCAGCCCCACCGCAGCGCCTCCCAAAGCCGTCCCTCCCACCCCTAAACCTCCGCGGTGCAGCCCTTTGAAGTCCACCGCCCCGAAGTCCACCGCCTTGAAGTCCGCTGCTCACATCACCTCGCTCGGTCTCCTCCTGCTCTCCGCTTCTGCCAGCGCCCAGACCGGCGCCCAGACCCCCGCACCCTCGCCCATCCCCGCCCCGGCCCCCGCGCTCATCCGCTTCCAGTTCGACCGCCCCGGCCTCCCCACCCC
>CAXTYQ010000170.1:1075-4441 GCA_964248505.1 uncultured Acidobacteriaceae bacterium | reverse complement strand
ACGGCCGGAGTGGGAGCGGGTGGACGGGCGGGGACGGGAGGCGGGGGCGCTGCCGCGGCCGGTGCGGAGGTCTGAGGCCGGACGACTCGCGGGGCGACTGGGACCTCGTAGCGTATGCCGGGGAGCGTGGCCTCGGCCAGCATGCGCTCGCGCCGCTGGGCCATGTCGCCCTCCTGCCGGAAGCCGGTGGCGATGACGGTGATCTTGACATCGTCGCCCATGGTCTCGTCCTGGACGGCGCCGAAGAGGATGTTGGCGTCCTCGTGGGCGGCGTTCTGGATGAGGCTTGAGGCTTCGTTGACCTCGCTGAGCTTGAGCGAGCTGGAGCCGGTGATGTTGATGAGGATGCCGCGCGCGCCGTCGATGGCTCCGGCCTCGAGTAGAGGTGAGGCCATGGCGGCCATGGCGGCCTCGCTGGCGCGGTTTGGGCCGGAGCGCAGAGCGGTTCCCATGACGGCGTACCCCATGCCGGCCATGGTGGTCTTGACGTCGGCGAAGTCGCGGTTGATGACGCCGGGGATGGTGATGATGTCGGAGATGCCTTGCACGCCCTGGCGGAGGACGTCGTCGGCGATGCGAAAGCTCTCAAAGAAGCCGGCGTCCTTGGCGACCGCGAGCAGCTTTTCGTTGGGGATGACGATGACGGTGTCGACCGATTCGAGCAGCTCCTGCATGCCGCGCTCGGCCTGCATCATGCGGCGTTTGCCTTCGAAGGAGAACGGACGTGTGACGACGGCGACGGTGAGCGCGCCCATCTCGCTGGCGAGCGAGGCGATGACCGGGGCCGCACCGGTTCCTGTGCCTCCGCCGAGACCGGCGCAGACGAAGACCATGTCCGCGCCCTCGAGCGCTTCGAGGATTTTGTCGGAGTCTTCGAGCGCCGCGCGTCTGCCTACGTCAGGGTTCGCGCCGGCGCCCAGGCCGCTCGTCAGCTTGACGCCGAGCTGGAGCTTGACGGCCGCGCTGGAGAGTTGGAGCGCCTGCGCGTCCGTGTTTGCGGCGATGAATTCGACGCCTTCGACGTGCGCCGCGATCATGCGATTGACGGCGTTGTTGCCGCCGCCGCCGACGCCGATGACCTTGATGCGCGCGCCTCGCGGAATCTCGTCGTGGTAGAGGATGCGGAGATCGTCGTCGGCAGAGAAGTTCGGCATGAGGCAGGGCTCCTTTGGGGTTCGGAGTGCAGGTCGAGAGATCGGGGTTACGAGGATCGGTGAATCGGGATTGCGAGTGTGTGGAGGTGACTTCGATCCCGTGTCGTCCCTCCGATTTTCCCATCAAGTTTCCTGATTGGACGGCTGCTTTCTCGCGGGTACCTCGGATGGTTCGGGAGGATGGGGCGAGGTGGGTTTGGCGATGTTCGACTTTGACTGCGGTGGGCGCGTTATTCTTGATGGTGAGATCGCGCGGGCGGTCGCGCTGAGACACCCATGCTCCCCAACGCCCTCAAGAGTTTGATTCGCCGTCCCGCCGCAGCTCCGGTGCTCGCGCGGGCTTTTTCGGCCGCGGAGACGGTGACGCTGGGCCGGACCGGCATACGGACCACGCTGCTGGCGATGGGCACGGGATCGCATACCAGGGACGGTCAGTCGCGGCAGGCGGCTCTGCCGGGCGATGGTCTGGAGCGGATGCTCTTGAACGGCTACGACCGGGGGCTGCGGTTCATCGATACGGCGGACTCGTACGGCACGCACGCGCAGGTTGGGCGGGCGCTGCGGCAGATGGATCGGGGCGCGGTGACGGTGCTGACGAAGACGATGTCGCGCGAGCCGGAAGAGGTCTGCCGTGAGGTTGATCGATTTCGCCGGGAGCTCGGGACTGACACGATCGACGTGCTGTTGATGCACTGCGTCGTCGAGCCGGACTGGACGGAGCGGTACCGGCCGGTGATGGATGTGCTCTCGGAGCTGAAGGCGCGGGGTGTGATCCGGGCGCACGGATGTTCTTGCCACTCGATCGCCGCGCTTCGGGCCGCGGCTCGGTCGGAGTGGGTGGAGGTCGATCTGGTGCGGCTGAACCCCATCGGCAAGCGCATGGATGCGTCGCCCGAGATTGTCTCGGGTGTGATCCGCGAGATGCGCGCGGCGGGCAAGGGTGTCGTCGGGATGAAGATCCTGGCGGAGGGTGCGCTTCGGACGCGGACCGATGAGGCGCTGCGGTACGCGCTGGCGTCGGGGCTGCTCGACTCGATGACGATTGGGGCGGAGTCGATTACGGAGCAGGATGATTTGATCGATCGGATTGGCCGGCTCGGGGTTGAGCCTGAGCGCGCTCAGAGCTCTGCGCAGGCTACGCGCTCTCCTTTCGCTGAGCCTGCACGCAATGCCTGACGGGACCGCACGCGTCCCGGAGGGAGCCGAGATCCGGGGGCGGGCTGGAGCTCCTCTGTCGCGGAGACCGACGGTGTCGGTGGCGATGATTGCGACCAATGAGGAGAAGAATCTGCCGCGCACGCTGGAGGCGCTGCGTTGGGTGGACGAGATCGTGATCGTCGATTCGGGATCGGTGGATCGATCGCCCGAGATCGCCCGATCATTTGGAGCAAAGCACAGCTTTAATCGGGATTTTCGTGGACACGCGGAGCAGAAGAACGTTGCCATCCGGCAGTGCACGGGGGACTGGATCTTGTTGCTCGACGCGGACGAGGTGGTGACGCCGGCGCTCGCGGAGGAGATTCAGGCGGCGGTGCGGGATTCCACGCATAATGCCTTCTGGATCCCGCGATTGAATCTTTTTTTGACGCGCTGGATGCGTCATGGGGGCTTGTTTCCGGACACGAAGTTGCGGCTGTTTCGCCGCGGTGTCGCGATGGTGGAGGAGGGCGCGGGACCGCATGGGACGCCGCAGTTTTCTGAGCACAAGGGCCTCTTGCGCAATCACCTGGAGCACTTCGGCTACCCTGATTTTGCCCAGTATCTCGACCACATGAACGAGTACAGCACGGGCACGGCTGAGCCGCTGTTGCGCAAGCACCAGGCCACTGCTCGACCGGTGATCCTGGCGCTTTCGGTCTTGAACCCTCTCGGGAATTTTTTGAAGAACTATGTTTTTCGGGCGGGTTTTCTGGACGGCGCGGAGGGTTTCATCTTTCACCTTAATCATGCGGTGTATGTGCATTGGAAGTTTGTGAAGTTGTGGGAGAGGAGGGCGAGTGGGATTCGGCCGGATCGATAGAGCCGATTCGCTGATGGTGTAAGCAGAGAAAAGAGCAACAGCAGATTCCCTTTGGGAATGACAACCAAGAAAAGCAACGGCAAGGGCAAAAGCAAAGCAGATTCCCTTCGGGAATGACAACAAGAAAGGCAAGGGCGAGGGCAAAAGCAAAGCAGATTCCCTTCGGGAATGACAACAAGAAAGGCAAGGGCG
>CAXTYQ010000170.1:0-975 GCA_964248505.1 uncultured Acidobacteriaceae bacterium | reverse complement strand
AGGGCGAGAGCAGATTCCCTTCGGGAATGACAACCAAGAAAAGCAACGGCAAAGGCAAAGGCGAGGGCAACGGCAACGGCAACGGCAACGGCAAGAGCAACGGCAAGAGCAACTGCAACTACAACTACAACTACAGGGGTCCTTCGCTTCGCTCAGGATGACGGCGGTGAAACTGGCAACGGCAAGGGCAACGGCAAGGGCAAGCGCAAGGGCAGAAGCAGATTCCCTTTGGGAATGACGACACGAAAAGCGGAACTACTTTGGAGCAGGCTTGATCTGACCTCTGTTAGGGCTTTAGGAGTTGCGTTGTCCTGGGATCGAGTTTTCCGGCGAAGTACTTTAGTAGGGCTTCGCGGAAGATTGGCTCGCCTGAGACTTCGGCGAAGAGCGTCAGGGACGAGTGGAACTTGAGGTCGTCGGGGTAGCCGAAGATCTGGCTGACGGTTCGGCCGGTGACGCCGAGGACGAGACCGACACACTCGCGCAGCCTGGGACCTAGGGTGGGGTGGGCGAGGTAGGCGGCCGCCTCGGGGCGACCGGAGATCGCGTAGAGCTCGGCCATGGTGCTTGAGCCGAGGCCGCGCAGTTGCGGAAAGATGAACCACATCCAGTGCGATCGTTTGCTGCCGGCGCGCAGCTCGGTGAGCACGCGAGCGTAGACGGGTGTTTGCGCCTGGACGAAGCGGTCTAGGTTGAAGGGATCGTTGCCGGAGGTCATGCTCATGGCTTAGAAGCTGCCGGCGAAGATGGCTTTTAGCTTGGCTTTGAGGCCTTGTTCCTCGCTGGCTCGGCGGACCTGGGTGCGGTGGGTGTAGAGCAGCATGCCGATGGCGGCGGCGAACTCTGGGCCGGAGAGTTCGGCGGGCATGCGGCTGAGGGGAACGGGGTGGCCGACGCGGGCGGGGACGCGAAGGAGGCTTTCGGCGTTGTCGAGCAGGCCGGACATGCGGGCGCCGCCGCCGGTGAGGACGCAGC
>CAXTYQ010000169.1:0-4442 GCA_964248505.1 uncultured Acidobacteriaceae bacterium | reverse complement strand
CAAGCCAAATCCACACGCTCGCTAGTAACTAGATCGTGAACAGGCTCTTAGAGACCGCGACCATCTCAAACCGAGTAACGGGTGCCCAACGGACCTTGTGGTGAGCACGGAGGCCAATCTGCCGAATGAACTCCCGCTGTGTCCGACCATTGCCGTCGCGGAAGGGATGGATCGCGTTCAGCTCGCCCAGATAGTAGCCGGCTCGTTCTGAGAATGCATCTGGCGACAGATTCACCAAATACCGCTCACCTGCCAGTTGGTCAAGAAGTGCTGTCAGCGATTTCATTAGGAGCTCCGCCCGGCAGAATCTATACGACCCGATCGACATCTCTCCGATCCGTAGCTTGCCGGCCCATGGGTAAACGTCCTGAAACAGTGTGCGGTGAATGCCGAGTAAATGCTGTGTGTCCAGGGGCCCCGGACACGGCTCAGCATAGAGGCCCAGTAAACGCTTGAAGACCATACGAGCTCCTATGCCGCTGCTTCCTCCGGCACTCGAAGTGCACCCCTTGTTCTTTAGGACCCGAGTTCCGACTAAACGTAAGGGTTCATCTCAGTGATCCAATCGTTGTTGCTCGTTGAACTGATCAAGAGCAACGCACAGCTCCTAAAGGCCGATACGACCACGTACATAAGAATTAGCCAGCTTTCGCGCCTTCTGCCCAGGGTCAAGCGGCTCGATTTCGAGTGACTGAAGACTGTCAGCAACGGCCTCTTCCCGAGTAGAGACGATCATAGGAATATGGACGCACCGGGTTGCATTTGGGTGGTGCCGACTCTGACCTACGGAAGTTGCCATCCGACTATCTCTCCATCGAATCCTGGCCGTACAAAGCAATTCTTCGCGCCTGACCTCGCCGTTGAGATTCTCCAGCCGTCACGGTCACAACGGATGATGTGAATCAAGTCGCCGTTCTGGTCCAGATGGTAGGCCGCCTGTCCCAACGGAGTGATGGCCCAACTTGCAGCTGTTTTCCCGTCCAAGCGGAAGCATACCCGACACTTTTCCCGTCTCTATACCCACAGTAGAAGGCGCTTGCGAAGATCAGCATCCCTAGAATCGCTGCACTTCCCAGCCACTGAAGCCAACTCTTGGCGGCAGTGTGCCTGGCGACCGTCTGAGCAGCACGCGCAATCTCCCTCTCAGCCGATGCCACTACCGCGACACTGACCGAGTCCTCGATACGAGCTCTTGCTGCTCTTAGCCCCGTTTCAGCCAGTTCGCCACGTTTACAAATTAGCGGCATTGAATGAGTCCAGCAAACGTTTCGTAGACGCACTCATCTTTTCCGGCATCGCTTCTGTCAGTTCAAGGTGATGCCCGAGCAAGAAAACCATGCTCCATATCGCGTCGTTGTCCCGTATGTCGGGTTCCTTCGCCAGCCGGGGATCAGACCGTCGGCGCCTCCATCCGCCGCCACGCAGCGGGCCAGGTGGGGACCTCCTCCATCGTGCTCCACGAGCTTTACTTCGGCGCCTACCAGAGTGCCGGAAAAGCCGATAGCCTCCTTGCAATCGAGGATCTCGACCTCCCCGTGCTCGACTTCAACCGGGAGGACGCCCGTGAAGCCGGCAAAATTCGTGCACACCTTCGGAGTCTTGGAACACCGATCGGACCTTACGACGTTTTGATCGCCGGTCAAGCACTCCACCGTCGCCTCACTCTCGTCACCCACAACGTTCGCGAGTTCGCACGCGTGCCCAACCTCCGGGTCGAAGACTGGCAAACCTAGCGCGGTTCTCCTGTAGGTGTATAGCGAGAACGTAGCTCTCATGGCCGTTTCCCCCAATGAAAACGGCACTCCCCCACTCCATCCGACTCACAGCAACCGGAGAAACCGCCTAGCGCAGCTTCACACTCGCCTGCGTCGGCAACGTAAAGTGAAACGTCGTCCCCTCCCCAGGCTCGCTCGTCGCCCAAATCCGACCGTTATGCTGCGTGATAATCGACCGGCAGATCGCCAGCCCCAGCCCCGTTCCCCCCATCGTCCGCGAGTCCGACGCGTCCACCTGCTGAAACCGCTCAAAAATGTGTTCCAGCTTGTCCGCCGGAATCCCCCGGCCATGATCGGTCACCTCGATCTCCGCCTCCCCGTCATCGATCCTCGTTGCCGCCAGCTCGATCCGGCTGCCCGCCGGAGAAAACTTGATCGCGTTCGAAATAAGGTTCGTCAACGCCTGCAAGATCCGGTCCGGGTCCGCCCAAACCTCCACCTCCCGACCCTTGCAGCTGATCTGAATCTCCGCCTTCGTCGCCGCTGCCTGCTGCAACGAAGCCGCCCGCTCCAGCAGATCCTCCGCTCGCACAAGCGTCAGCTGCAGATCCGACTTGCCGCTCGAAATCCGCTCTAAATCCAGGATGTCGTTCACCAGACGAACCAGCCGGTCCGTGTTGCCCAGAGCGATCTCCAGCATCTGCCGCATCTTCTCCGGACGCGCCGTCAACGCGCCTCCCGTCACCAGACCCAGTGCCGCTCGCAACGACGTCAAAGGCGTCCGCAGTTCATGCGACACCGTCGAGATAAATTCGTCCTTCATCTTGTCCAGCGCGCGCCGCTCCGTCGTGTCCGTAAACGCAATCACCACACCCACAGCTTTGCCTTCCGAACCATCGCTCGCTGACTCAATCTGCGGTCGCGCCACGTACTCCACAGGGATGCACGTACCGTCCTTCCGCCAGAAAACTTCATCCCCCACACGCACCGTCGCCAACTCCGTAACCGTCCGCTGAACCGGAGATTCGTCCGCGAGATACGGCGTTCCATCCACCTTCGTGTGATGGATCAGCTGGTGCATGTTGCGGCCCATCATCTCCTGCGGCTTGTATCCCAGCATCTGCGCCGCGGCAGAGTTCACCACCGTAACATTGCCCTTCAAATCCAGGCCGTAGATACCGTCGCCTACCGACTCCAGAATCGAATTGGACTCGCGAATTAGCGCCCGCAGCCGGCCCTCCGCGCGCACCTGCTCGCTGATGTCCACGCCAAATCCAAGCACATACCGCTCCCGGCCCGGGACATCGATCAGCTTGTTCCGATACGCAATCACCCGGGTCTCGCCGTTCCGGTGAGAAAGGTGAAGCAGCCCCTGCGACTCGCCGTTCTGAACCATCTCGCGCAAATACACCCCTAGCGCAGCCATCTGTTCCGGCCGCATAAACTCGGCCAGCGAGTGGCCCACCAGATCGTCCACCGTACGTCCAATCGTCTCCGCCCCGTGCCGGTTCACCGAAAGTATGTTGCCCTCGAGATCGTGCGTGCAAACCATCCCCAGCGAACCTTCCACAAACTGCCGATACCGCGCCTCGCTCTCCCGCAGCGTTGCCTCCGCCGTCCTCTGCGTCGTCACGTCAATGCCGGTGGCGATAATAAACGTCACCTCCGCCTGCGAATCAAACAGCGCCGTCGCCGACCACGCGATCCTGCGCAACGATCCGTCCCGATTCAGCCAGCGATTCTCAAACGCCACCGGCAGCCGGCAGTACCGCAACCGCTCAAACGTCTCCATCGCCTCGGGGACGTCCTCCTCCGGAATCAACTTGTCCCACGCATACCTACCAACCAGCGTGTTGAAGTCGTAGCCGGACGCGATCTCGCACGCCCGATTGAACCGCACAATCCGCCCCGCCGTATCAAACACCGCCACCAGCGCGCCCACCGTATCCAGAACCGCGGAAACAAAGTTCCGCTCCACCGTCAAAGCACTCTCCACCCTCTGCCGGGCTCGGGCCGCCCGATCAATCTGCCGAATCCGCCCGTTCAACTCCAGCCGCTGCACCACCTGCCGGCTCAAAATCGTCAGAGCCTCCCCCTGCGCCACCGTCAGCCGCCGCGGACGCAGATCAAAGACCGCCAGAGCCCCGATGCTGATGCCGCCCGGCGTCGTCAAAGGCGCGCCCGCATAAAAACGAACGCTGATCCCATCCACCCGCAGACCCGTCTGCGCAAATTCGCGGTCCTGCCGCACGTCCGAGAGCTCGTACAGCGTGTCCCCCAAAATCGTGCTCTCGCACGGCGTGCTCCCCAGCGGAAGCTCCGTTACCCCTATGCCCACACGGCTCTTCAGCCAGATCCGGTCCGCACCGATCAGCGAAATGGCCACCATCGGCGCGTCGCACACCTGCGCCGCCAACAGGCAGAGGTCGTCCAGAACAGGGTCAGGCGTGTAGTTGAGCACCTCATATTGATTGAGGGCCTCGATCCGAAGAGCTTCGTCCTTGACCAGGAGGGCGTTCATGCAGGGCGTCTCCATGATAGGAGTTCCGCCCCCAAAAACACACTGCCCCGTTTGGGGGAGCAGAGCCCAGACCAGAGCCAGCCCAGAGCCACACCAGAGCCAGATCAAGCCAAGAGCAACTTAGGTCTTAGCCTAGAGCGCATTAGCTCTTTTTGTTGTCATTCCCGAAGGGAATCTGCGGTTGTTCTTGGGGTTGTTTGTTCTTC
>CAXTYQ010000168.1:0-4527 GCA_964248505.1 uncultured Acidobacteriaceae bacterium | reverse complement strand
TTCCTCAACTTCGCCCTCATCGTGGAAGCCCTTCGCTAGTGTGAACACGCCCTAAATCGCGCGGCTCTCCGCGGCGCCAAACCTAGCCCTGCAGCACCGCCCGGCGCCGCTGTCCGTCCATAATGCGTTGCCGCCACTTCAGCTCGGACGCGCTGTCCTGGTCGGGAACCTTGCCGGTCGTCGCCAGCGCCAGCTCGTCGAGCGGCGCCTTGGGAACACGGTCCGCGGTCAACAGGCCATTCGCCTCCTGGTACGTGTCCGTAAACTGCGTGTAGCAGAATCCGGCCAGCGCCGGCAACGATCGCACCGTGTCCAGCAGAGCCGTGTAACGCTCCAAAAACTGGCCGGCCGTCTCCGATGTCGAGTAGCCCCAGGTCCTATCACCTTCCTCCGAGATCGCAATGCCGCCAAACTCCGTCAGGACGATCGGCTGCCGAGACTTTGCCGCCTCGCCCAGCATCAGCATGCGGCCGCCCGGACGCTCCGATTTCAGCAGCCGCCCCTCCACATCGTCCGCCCCGTACCGCTTCGCCATGCGCTCCGGTGTGTCGTCGTAGTCGTGGATGCCGATAATGTCCGTGGCCACGCTCTCCCATCCGTCGTTGCCGATCACCGGCCGCGTCGGGTCCATCGTCTTCGTCAGATGGTAGAGCGCCTGCACGTAGTTCCGCTGGGCCGAACTGTCCGGCAAATCCGGCACGCCCCAGCTCTCGTTGAAAGGCACCCACGACACAATGCACGGATGGCTCAGGTCCCGCTTCATAATCTCCAGCCACTGTTTTGTCAGTCGCGAGACCGACTTGATCGTGTACCGGTACGCGCTCGGCATCTCTTCCCACACCAGCAAACCCAGGTGGTCGGCCCAGTAGAGAAATCGCGGATCCTCAATCTTCTGGTGCTTTCGAACACCGTTGAAACCCAGACTCTTGGCCAAGAGCACATCGCGCAAAAAAGCATTATCGCCCGGCGCCGTCAGCCCGGACTCCGGCCAGTACCCCTGGTCAAGCACCATCCGCAGCTCAAGCGGACGTCCGTTCAGCAGAAATCGGTCGCCTTGGGTAGACGTCGATCGAAGGGCCGTATAACTCTGCACCTTGTCGATCACATCGCCGCTCGCGTCGCGCAACTCCAGCTGCACGTCCACCAGGGTGGGCGAGGCCGGACTCCACAAAAGCGTGTTGCGGTAGTCGTCAATGCCCGGGTCCGAGAGAGCGATGCGACGGTGCACCTCGCCGGCCACCAGCGAGTACGTATCGTTCGCCAGCACCTGATCGCCCGTCTCCATACGCACCGCCAGGTAAGCGCCCTCCGGAACCGTTCCGCGGACGTGCACCTCCATCCCGATCTCCCATCGCTTCAGGTTCGCGGACCACACGATCGACTCGATCGAGGCAAACGGCACCACCTCCATCCACACCGTCTGCCAGATGCCGGTCGTCCGCGGATACCAGATCGAGTGCGGCTCGAGCTTCCAATCCTGCTTGCCCCGCGGCTTGGCCAGATCCTGCGGATCGTCCTCCGCCCGCACAACAATCTCCTGCGGACCCTCGTCCCGCAAAAAGTTCGTAATGTCGACAGAAAACGGTGCGTACCCGCCTTCATGCGCGCAGACCTCCACACCGTTCAGCCAAACCTTTGCGCTATAGTCGATCGCACCAAAGTGGAGGATCACCCGGCTCGGCGACGTGAACTCCGGACAAGAGACCTGTCTGCGGTACCAGACAGCGCGGTAGAAACCCGTGTCCCCGATGCCGCTCAAGGTGGTCTCGGGGCTGAAAGGAACCTGAATTACCTTGTCCCAAACCACATCGCTCAGCTGCTCCGCTCGGCCTTCCGGATCGATCGCAAACTCCCACTCACCGTTCAGCGAGACCCAGCCTTCTCGCACCAGTTGCGGCCGCGGATATCCGTGCTTTCCGTCGCCCTCGGGCTCATCTTTCAGCAGATCTACCAAGCCAATCTCCCCCAGGCGCCCAGACCACAGCCGGACGCACCTTTGCCGCTCTCGCCGGTCTAGCTGCTCAACGGCTCCTCAAACAATACGTGACCCCGAGCTCTCACGCGCACGGAAAACAAAGACAAATCAGACTCGATCTAACACTTTTGGGGCACTTTTGAAGCATCGTTCCCCGAAGCCCCCATTTGAGCTCCAGGCTAAGCTTCAGGCTAAGACCCAGACCTAACCCAGACTTAATACAGCCGGCACTCAGATCCTCGCAACAAGCCCACACACCAGTCCGGCCCCGTCTACTTGGACTGCAGGAACTCAAGAACCGCTCGCACCGCCGCCTCCACAAACGGTGTCTGCCCATGCGCCACCCCTGGCAGCTCCACGAACCGCTTGTCCCGGGCGCCGCCCGCACGGTACACCTCGCGTCCCTGCCCGATCGGCACCAGCGTGTCCGCCGTCCCATGCAGCACAAGCATCGGCGCCAGGCTCTTGTGCACCATCGCCAGCTCGTCAAATGCCGTCTTCGCATCCTCATCCGGCGTCAGCCGCTTCAGGGTCTCGGCGTCGATCCCAAACCGCGCCGCAAACACCGGCAGCTCCTCCTCGGCCGTCGCAAACGGCGCCGCCAAGATCAGCCCAGCGACTGGCCGTTCTGAAGCCACATACGCCGCCATCGCCGTCCCCAGCGAAAATCCGTACAACACCACGCGCCGACCCGCATACTGCCGCTCTGCCTTGTCGTAGATCCGGAGCGCATCCGCCCGAAACGCCGCAACATCCGCCGTCCCCTCGCTGAAGCCGTAGCCGCGATAGTCATACACCACCACCTCCGCGCCGCGGTCCGCCATGCCCCGGTAGAGAGGGTCCGCACGGTCGATCGTCATGCCGTTGCCATTGAAAAACACCACAACCGGCAGCTTCCGTCGATCCCCGGCATCAGCCCCCTTTGCCTCCTTCGAGGGCCCTCCGGACCGTGGCGAGTAGACCCAACCGCGCAGCTTCGCCCCGTCCGCATCCAGCTCCACCCGCAACCGCCCCGGACGATCCACCCAATCCCGCATCGGCGCCGACGGAGGAGGCTCCGGAATAACGCCATTCGCCGGCAAAGCCTGCCCCGAGAGAAACCCACCCAGGCCCAAACACACCATCGCAACCAGAACTCGCAAGCCAATCCGCACACCTCAAGAATACCGTGCGCGGCTGTAAATGTGCCTCTGCCGCCCGACTCCTCACTCCCACCCGAAGTAACCAGCAATCCGCTCGACGCAAGCCGCCGAAGGCACTCGCCCTGTGTCCAGCACCTCGATGCTGTTCGCCAGCGCCTCCTCCCGGAGATACCTAGCCCAGTTCATCATGTCAGGATGCGCCAGCTCCGGCTGGTTCCGGTCCCCGCACAGCCGGAGCTCCCGCACCTCATCCTCGCAGTCCACCAGCACTACATGCGCTCCCGTGATCCCGGCTTCCGCCAGAGCCTCCAGGATGAACGCAATCCGCATCTGCCCTTCAAACAGCACCGGCCGCCCCGCGTCGAGGAGCGGTCGGATCTTCTCTATCCAACGCATCGTCATCGCACGCTGCCAGGCCCCACCTGGCTGGTGTCCATGCCCGTACTCCGCCAACATCTGTTCCACCGGCGGTACCCCAATCGAATCGAAGAAGAATACCTCGCATAAGGCCGGGTGGGTTGTCGCGATGAGACGCGCGAGCGTGGTCTTCCCTGCGCCCGAGGCTCCCGTCAAGATAACCAGACGGCCAGGCTTCGGAGCATCCCTCAACTCAGACACAGGGAACCCCCTACGTCAGATCGTCCGTATCAAACACCGGCACCTTGCGCCCCAGCGCCGAAACATCCCGCGAGTCCGCCACCAGGCTCTCCACCAGCTCATTCACCTCATCCACATCCGCAACCGCCGTCATTGCCTTCGGCTCGTCCGCCGCTTCCAGGCTTTCGAGCAGCACCGTTGCGTGCGCCACCGCCACACCATCCTGGTTCAGACCCTCAGGCGTCTTCGCTTTGATGCCGACGCAGTTCGGCTTGATCTCCAGAAGCTCGGCCACCGACGCTCGCAGATCGCCCGCGATCGGCACAATCTTCGGCCGCGCCATCACCAGCACCGTGTCGACGTTCACGATCCGGTACCCGGCCGTGTGCACCTCCTCAAGCGCCGTCCGCAAAAACAGGCTCGACGCCGCACCCTTCCAGCGCGGATCAGACGGCGGAAAAAACGTCCCAATATCCCCCGCCGAGACCGCCCCAAGCAACGCGTCCGTGATGGCATGGAGCAGAACATCGCCGTCCGAGTGCCCCGCCAGACCCTCCGTGTGCTCGATCGTCAGGCCGCCGATAATCAGGGGAACGCCCGCCTCAAACGCGTGCGAGTCGAACCCGCACCCAATTCGCATACTCATCGCGCCCCCAGCAGAACGCCGCCCGCCCGCTGCGGCGGAGCCCCCGAAAGCCCAAGGTAAAACTCCGCCAGCTCAATATCGCCCGGCTGCGTGATCTTGAAGTTGCGCGGCGACCCGGGCACCACCGCCACACCAATGCCCGCACGCTCCAGCAGACTCGCCTCGTC
>CAXTYQ010000167.1:0-4558 GCA_964248505.1 uncultured Acidobacteriaceae bacterium | reverse complement strand
GCCAGCGCCCACGCCGTCGCACCCGCCAGCACCGCCGCGACCGGGTACACCGGCAACACGTGCCGCACGCCGATATTCAGCTTTGACGTCAAACTCGCGCCCACAATCAGGACGATCGGTACCACTAAAAACACGATCTCCCGCCGGCGATCCCGCCCATCGCGCAGCATAACCACAGGTACGAGCAACAGCAGCACGAGCAGCGCAAGGCTCGTCTTGATTGCGAGCGCCGCCGGAAAGTAAAACCACTCTCCCGTCGGGTACACGCGCCCAAACAAAAACATTGGGTGCCGCATCTGGTCGATCGGCAGCTTGGTCCAGCCATACAGGTACGCCTCCGGCAGCACATGCCACTTCGCGAGACCCATCACCAGCGATCTCTCCCCCACCGACGGCAGACCCATCGCAAACGCCCCAAGCGGCGGCGCCATCATCAGCCCACCCGTGCGCGCACCGTAACGAAACCCGTAAAACGCCCACAGGACGCCATACCCCACCACGGCCGCAAACGCGATCGCCCCTGCCATCTGCATCGCCCGCCGCCGATCCCACCGTCGCACCAACTCAACCAGGGCGCACACCACAAGAATCGGAAACACAATCACGCCGCTCAGCTTCGCCGCCAGAGAGAGCCCAACCGCCACCCCAAGCACCACCAGCCGCCCCCACCCAGGCCGTCGCACATACCGGAAAAACGCGTACACCGCCGCAAACAGACACGCCGAAACCCCCATGTCCGTCGTCACCAGCGCACCATGGGCCAGGACCGTCGGCTCCAGCACAAACAACAGGAGACCCAGCAGCGCCGGCGCCGGTCCAAACATCTCATACCCCGCCGCCCACACCAGAAGCGCCAGCACGAGCGTAAACACCGCCACCGCGGTCCTGGCCCGGCGCAGCAACTGCTCAGCATCGTTTGCGCCCAGCAGCTGGTCGCCGCCGATATACTGCTCGACCATGAAGAACGGGTTCGGCGGATGCGGCTGCCGCAAGTCCAGGCTCAACAATGGAGCCGCCGCCACCAGCTTCACCAGCGGCGGATGCTCGGGATTTACCCCGAAATCATGCGCCCGCCAGTGCCGGTACCCCGCGTACATGTGCGCACCCTCGTCCACCGTCTTCGAGAGGTGCCGCACCGACAACAGCAACTCCGCCCCAAGCAGCACCAGCAGCGCCACCACAGCCGTCCCATACCAACCACGCCCAGCAAACCAGCCCTCACGCAATCCACGAGCCATCTTCCCTCCTCCAAGAGAGGCTGGCCCGCCTCACCTCATCATCGTGCGCCGCCCCCAAGCGGCGTTACATTCCCCCCGCCCCCCTCACCCAAACGCAGCAGCCAATCCCCACAAACGGCTCTAAAACCTCGGCCGCCGATTCACAGCGCGTCGCCCACCGCTTGGGCGTTGCCTTCTCCCTTTACTCGCCTTTCCCGCGGCCTCTACCATCCCCGACATCCGGTCGAGCACCCTTCTTCCCGGCTCCGGGTCGGACGTCACAAGATATGCGAGAACCGCTCCCTGAAAGGTCTGCAGCACATCCTCAACACCGTTCGTGTCCGGCAGATACCTCAAGAGCAGATCGCCCCATAGTCGCTGTTGCTCCTGGTAGAACGACCTGGCCCGCGGAGACCCGTTCCATGCTCGTCGTGAGAGGTCTATCACCAGCAACAGAACTCCTCTGGACTCAGGACTCGTCGTCCTATCCCACAGCGCATGGACGACCGTCTGTATGCCGGCGCCGGGCGGAAAGTTCTCAGGAGCGAACTGGACCCGAAGTCTCTCTTCCAAGAGAGACATCGCCCGATCTTCGATCGCCTCTCGGCCGCCGAAGTAGTGGACCAGCATCCGCTTGCTGATGCCAACATCTCTCGCCAACTGGTCGAGGCTCAGGTCAAGCGTTCCAGATCGAACAAAAGCGCCAAGGCAACTCTCGGTAAGGTCGGTGAGGTCCTTGCTCTCTCTGTTCGGCACTTGATCTCTGTTCCATGTACCATGTGGTACAGTTGTTTTATGTACCGCGCGGTACATTCAGATCTTATCTGGAAAGGCCACCATGAAAACACCGGACTCCATCTTCCTGCTCGCCCTCGGCTCTATCTTCTGGGTTCTCGGCTCCGTCTACTATGCCTTCCGAGGTCCATCCGTTTTAGAAACAACGAGCCTGCGTTACTGGATCAACTTCCTCATCTCGCCTCTTCTCAGTGCGATGGTATGCATCGCGATCCTCAAACTGCGCCACGTCCCATCTCACGCATGGGCGTCCGGAATGCTCCTGCTCGCCATCCCAGGCATGATCGGAGAGGCCGTCGTTCTCTCGCATCTATCAACATTCATGCCGAGGATTCACGCCTCCTCGGGCGGGCGCTACGGCGCTTTCCTCTTCGCCACATACGCCTTGGTGCTCGGAATCGCGGAAGCAGTGACGTTGAGATCCACCCAGTAGTGGGCGGAGCTCATGCGCCCTCACCCAAACGCCGCGGCCAATCCCACACTCACCACCATCCCGACCAACCACCATCCGACCACCACCGCCGCCGCCTTCCCTCGCGAAACCCTCGCCACAATCGCCGTCCCAATCACCAGCAGCACCAGCTGCCACAACCCGATCACATCGATAAATCCCAGCGCCGCCTTCAACCACCCGGCCGCATCCAGCATGTAGTACGCCGGGTTCGTCCCCACAGGATTCTTCATGTCGAACGCATCCGCGCTGTTGCCGAACAGGAGCGTCACAATCGACAACAACCCAATCAGCAGCTTCGGCAACGACGCATACATCCACACCGCAAACATCTGCCCAAACGTCGTCTGCGCTCCCAGCCCGAAGTTGAAGCTCGCCCAGTACAGCAAGGCAAAGATCGCCACAAACACCAGAATGAACACAAACGAGCCGTAGCTCGAGTATTTGTACCCCTTCGCCATCCCGCCCATCTGCGCGGCCTTCTGCTCCGGCGTCAGCGATGCCAGCTTATCCTCCTGCTTCGGATTCTGCCGGATCTGATTCTCCGCCACCCTCTGAAACCCAACCTGCCGGTCCACCACCACCGTCGACGCCACCGACACCAGCACCAGCAACAGAAATGGCAGCCACCACCGCGTGCTCCGCAAAATATCCGAAAACGTCTTCGATGGCGCGACAAACACATCCACCACGCGCTCCACCTCGCTCAGGCCCCGCCCCTGCCCCAGTCCCTGATCCAGCCCCTGATCCAGTCCCGTCCCGCCCGTCGTCGCCATCGTCAGCCTCCGTAACCGTTCCCGAGCAGCATACACTCGCCCACACACAACAAAGCCCTCCGGTTCAGAGGAGGGCTCGTCGTCGCTACCTGTCCGCGCCGCCCACCTACTGCATGGTCACGCCGCCCGCATTCTTCTGTTCCTTCTTCAACTCATTCTCCTTGCGCGCGCCCATCGACTTCTGGCTCCAACTGTCCGCCTGCGCCAGATCGGCCTTGCGCGCATTGTCGTCCGGACATTCAATATCGGCCTTGCGCCGGTACGTCAGATTCAAGTACGACATCGCATCGTCATACGTCGGGTTCAGCTCCACCGCACGGTTCAGGTAGTCGAGACCCTCCTGCACCAGCTTCACATTGGCGGCCTGCATCTTCTGGCAAGCCCCCTTGCTCTTCTTCGCATTTCCGTTGCCGTCATCCGTCAGACCGTCCGCCGCCAGAATCGTCGTCGCATTCTTGTACGCCTGCATCCAGTCCACAACGCCGATCGTATAATTCGCCTCAGCGTCCTTGGGGTCGATCGCAATCACCTTGCGCTCGTACTCCTTCGCCTCGTCCAGCTTCTTGATATTCCGGTCGATCGACGCGATCTGCTTCAGCGCCGTCAGATCCTTCGGGTCCTTGCGCAACACCTCCTGAAACCCGTCCAACGCCTTCTGCGCCGTCTTCAGGTTCTCCGGAGTATCCAGGTTCGGCACCACCTGGTACGAGTACGCCGTCGCCAGGTACAGCTTGGCCTGCTCGTACCCCGGGTCAATGTTCACCGCGGTCTGAAAATGCCCTACAGCCTCTTCGTACCGCGCGTTCTTAAACGCCTGAACACCTTTGTTCAGCTGATCGCGGGCCTTGAGGCTCTCACACCCGGTCGCCGAACCCAAAACCATCGCGCACAGACCAGCAGCCACCGGAATCCGTAAGGTCAATCTCATGGGTCTTTGTTTCTCCTTGAAAAATAGGCGCATGCTGTATCGGAGACCAAAAGATCAGCCGCTCAACTTACTCCTCTGCTTGCGTGAATTGTAATGGTACATCGAACTTCCTGACCATGCCTTGGCTGATCGATGCAAAACTTTTTCAGCAACGAATTTAGAGCCACCCAAAGCTGTCATTCCGACACATTCCGACACAGACCGACAATCCGGCAAAACCGCCCTGTCAACCCACCCCACCAACCCTGTCATCTCGACCGGAGCGCGAAGCGCGGAGCGGAGAGACCTGCAGTCGCCTTCGCTTTTGCCCCTTTTGTTGTCATTCCCGAAGGGAACCCGCGTTTCTCACCACCAACCCTGTCATCTCGACCGGAGCGCGAAGCGCGGAGCG
>CAXTYQ010000166.1:0-4583 GCA_964248505.1 uncultured Acidobacteriaceae bacterium | reverse complement strand
CCAACGGCACCTCCGCCCCACCCTCCATCTAGCCCGCCCCGCCCTCGCGAGGCGCACCGGCCCTCGCGTCCATCCTTCCCGCAGCCACCCGAGAGGAGACATGAAGGACTTCTTCATCGCCGACGCCGTTCGCTTCGAAAACGCCGTCGTCACCTCGTTCTTCTGTCTCTCCTCCGTCCAGGTCCGCGACCGCAAAGGCGCCCCCGGCCAGTACCTCGCACTCGTCCTCGCCGACAAAACCGGCACGCTCGAAGCCCGCATGTGGGAGGAGTTCGCCGACTCCATCTCCACCTGCAGCGAGGGCTGCTACGTCAAGGCCCAGGGCCAGATCTCGAAGTACCAGGGCAAGTTCCAGATCACCCTCCAGAAACTCCGCCACGCCGCCCACACCGAAGTCGACCCCGCCGACTACATGCCCGCCACCCGCTTCAACGTGGATGAAATGTGGTCCGAACTCCAGGGCTACGTCGCACAATTCACCAACCCCGACCTCCGCCGCCTCGTCCTCAGCTTCCTCGACGACCCCGAAATCGGCCCGAGCTTCCGCACCGCTCCCGCCGCCAAACGCCTCCACCACGCCTGGCTCGGCGGCCTTCTCGAACACGTCCTCACCCTCGTCCGCGTCTGCCTCGCCACCGCCCCGCTCTACCCCGAGGTCGACCCCGACCTCCTCGTCACCGGAGCCATCCTCCACGACATCGGCAAAGTCCGCGAACTCACCTGGAAGTCCGCCTTCAACTACACCCTCGAAGGCCAGGTCATCGGTCACATCTCCATCGCGCAGCGCATGCTCGCCGACAAAATCCGCGACCTCAGCCCCTTCCCTGAGCGCCTCCGCAACCTCGTCGAACACATGATCCTCAGCCACCACGGTCGCTACGAGTTCGGCAGCCCCAAACTCCCCATGACCCCCGAAGCCATCCTCCTACACGCCCTCGACGACCTCGAAGCCAAAATGCAAGCCGTCCGCAACGAGTTCGCCGCCGCCGCCGCAAACGGCCGCCCTCCAGACGAAGTCACCGACTGGGTCCGCGGCATGGAACGCTCCCTCCTGAACTCCCGGGAGTATCTCCGCACCGGCCCCACCCCCGCGCCCTCAACTCCCAACCCACCCGCCCCATCGGAATAGATAATCTGTCATCTCGACCAGAGCGCAGCGGAGTGGAGAGACCCGCAGTTCTAACGCACCGCCCCCACGGCCTCCGGTACCCCCGCCGGTGCCTGCATCAGCTCCACCACCCGCTCATACAGCCGGTTCCGCGTCTCCAGGCGGCTCCCCGCGCGCGTCACGTACCGCACCACAACATCCACGCCCGCCGCCGCCGGACGCATGTTCACCGCGGGTGTCGCCGAAAACTGGCTCAAACCGTTCGGCATCGTCACCCGCTTCCACTCCGCCTCCGCCTGCGCCGCGTCTCCCGCCGTCTCCTGCACCACCGCCTCATGAATCTGGTCGATCAGCGCAAACCTCTCCGGACCTGACGGAACATTCACCTTGATCTCGTCCCACATCCACTGCCCGTCCGTCGAAAAGTTGAAATACTGCCCCCGAATCGCGTAGCTGTTCAGAAACGTAACGCGCCGCCCCGTCGGATGCCCGTTCGCCGTCCAATTCCCCGTCTCCAACAAAGCCGTCCGGAACAGCCCCACCTCCATCACCTCGCCGCCCACACCATTGATCTCCACCCAGTCGCACGGCCGCACACCCTTTTTCCCCATCAGGACAAACCACCCAAAAAACGCCAGGATGAAATCCTGAAACACCACCGTCAGCCCTGCCGTCGCTAGCCCCAGGATCGTCGGCGTCTGCTTTGGCACCCCAAACACCACAAACAGCACCAGCATCAACCCAAAAATCTCCGTAAAAAGATCAGAGATCGTCCCCAAGGTCTGCTGCTGCCGCCGGTCCCGCGAAAACCGGCTCAGCCCCGACCGCAATACCCAGTTCAAAAACACCGTCAGGAGCACGATCCCCGCAATGGTGGCCACCGACCGCGCAATCAGATGCAACACAATCCTGTGCTGGAGCACTACCTGCGCCCGCCACCGTCCATACACCCCCGCCAGCTGCGTCTCCGTCTGGATCCGGTCGTCCAGAATGCTCAGGATCTTGCGCCGCGCACCCATTGCCTCGAGCGCCCGAACTCGCTCCGCCCCCGTTGCCGCCCCCGCTCCTCCGTTGCCCCGCGCACCTCCGCCTTCTGCAGCATTGGCCACCGCCTCCATTTTGTTGTGCTTCGCGGTCAGAGCCACCACATCCGCGCGCGCACTCTCCGCCGCCTGCGCGATCAACCGGTCCCGGCTGCGCTGACTGAACCAGGCGTTCACCCGCCCATACAACGTCCCGTACCGCGCCGCCGCCAGCACCGCAACCTGCGCGCCACCCCCTCCACCGGCATCGAACTGCTTCATCGCCGCCTCGTGCGCCGTCAACTCCGCCTGGATCTTCCCCCGCTTGTCCCCGCTCTCCCGCGCCAAATCCTCCACCGCGTCCGCCAGCTCATCGTTGTCCAGCCCCAGCTGCGCCTTGGCGACATCCAGGTCCGTACCATCCACCCCCGCCCCAGCTCGCGCGGCACCAGCCCCAGCTCCAGCTCCAGCCTGACCCCCGCCCTTGCCCTTAGCCTCCGTCGAAAGCGCATCCACCCGCGCCTGATCCTCCTTCACCGTCTCCTTTAGAGCATCCACCTTCTGCTGCAGCGCCAAAGCCTCGCCTGAAAGCGTCCGCGTCTCCGCATTCGCCTCCCGCAACGCCATCGCAAACGCCTGATCGACCTCATGGTCCGCCAGCCGCTCCGCATCCTGCGCAAACTCCCGCTCCTCCGCCGTCACCGCCAACGGCGCCAGCGAAGCCGCTGTCTGCCATGGCCTCTGATCCACCAGATTGCCGCTGCTCTGCCCGCCCGCCTGCTCCTTCAAGAACGACAGCTGTTCCATCGCCCCACGCGTCGCAAAGAGGAAGACAAAACAAAGCAAAAGCACGGCGGAGGCGCCCATCGCCAGCACACGTCGAACATCCTTCATGTCTCCATCTTCTCCCTTCCAGCTCTCACCGCGTCACCACGCTCCAACCCTCCTCTGATGCACATCCGAAAACAAAGCCACCCTCGAGCCTAAGCGACAAACCACCCACCCCGCCCTCCTACCTTTGTCCGTCACCATCCCCCGGTTGTTACAATCTCCTCTGCGGCCCAGGCGACAGGACCCCAGTCCGTCCCGCCCGCAAAAACGCTCTGGCACCCCCAGAGCCTAAAAGAGGACAATGCTCCGATTCTCCACCGCCGGCGAAAGCCACGGCGAAAGTCTGGTCGCCCTCATCAGCGGCCTTCCCGCCGGCATCCCCGTCGACCAAACCTTTCTCGACCACGAACTCTGGCGCCGCCAGCAAGGCTACGGCCGCGGCGGCCGCATGCGCATCGAGCAGGACACCGCCCATATCCTCTCCGGCGTCCGCCACGGCCACACCATCGGCTCCCCCGTCAGCATCCTCCTCGCCAACCGCGACTGGAAGAACTGGGAAGACATCCTCCCTGTCAGCGCCGGCGACCCCTCCAAACACAAGTCCGTCTCCAGCCCCCGCCCCGGCCACGCCGACCTCGCCGGCGCCCTCAAATATAACTTCCCCGATGCTCGCTACATCCTCGAACGAGCCTCCGCCCGCGAAAGCGCCGCCCGCGTCAGCTGCGGCGCCCTCGCTAAAATGCTCCTCCGCCAACTCGGCATCGAGGTCGCGAGCCACGTCGTCCGCGTCGGCCAAGCCGAGCTCGACCCCCCAGCCCTCTGGCCCGAAATCGCCGCCCTCGCCCAAAAAACTCCCGTCCTCCTCAACTGCGTCGACCCCGGGAGCGAAGCCCGCATGAAGTCCGAAGTCGACACCGCCCTCCGCACCGGAGACACCGTCGGCGGTGTCTTCGAGGTCGTCGTCCACAACCTCCCCCCTGGCATCGGAACCCACGTCAACTGGGACGAGCGCCTCGACGGCCTCCTCGCCCAGGCCGTCATGAGCCTCCAGGCCGTCAAAGCCGTCGAACTCGGTCGCGGCGTCACCTCCGCCAGCTCCCTCGGCTCCGCCGTCCACGACAGCATCACCTACACCCCCGACTCAGGCGTAAGCAACCCAGACCCAGACGCAAGCAACCCAGACCCAGACGCAAACACCACCCCCGAAACCACCCCCCGCCACACCCGTTTCACTCGCACTCAAAACAACGCCGGCGGCATCGAAGGCGGCATCTCCAACGGCGAAGACCTCATCGTCCGCGGCTACCTCAAACCCATCTCCACCCTCCGCCGCCCGCTCCCAAGCGTCGACCTCAACACCCGCGAGCCCGTCAAAGCCGCCTACGAGCGCTCCGACGTCTGCGTCGTCCCCGCCGCCGGTGTCGCCGCCGAAGCCATGGTCGCCCTCACCGTCAGCCGCCTCGTCCTCGAGAAATTCGGCGGCGACTCCCTCCCCGAACTCCAACGCAACTTCCACGGCTACCTGGAACAGATCAAGACCTACTAGGGTGTATTGGCATATTCACTTTCCTGTTGCTGCATTTTTGGTGCAGTTGGAAGATGGGCGTTAGTCGGTATGAGTT
>CAXTYQ010000165.1:0-4629 GCA_964248505.1 uncultured Acidobacteriaceae bacterium | reverse complement strand
GGACGGGCGTATGAGGGTCGGCTGGTGCGGCCGCGGCATCCGCGGATGATCGCGGGGGTCTGCTCGGGGATTGCAATGTACTACGGTTGGGATGTGACGTTGGTGCGGATCGTGACAGTGGTGGTGGCGATCCTGTTTGCGGTGGTCCTGGTGCCGATCCTGTATGCGATTGCGTGGGTCATCATTCCGGAGGCGCCAAACGTGCTGCCTTCGGGGAGGATGTAGGTTGGCCGGGCGCGGGGCGCGGCCGTGGGTGTATGAGGGTGGCGAGATGTGTGCCGACCGGGTCCGGCTCCGGGATCTGGCGGAGGAATTTGGGACGCCGGTGTATGTCTACTCGGCGGGGCAGATCCGCGAGCGGTACGGGATGTTTGCCGCCTTGTTTGCCGGGCGGTCGCACACGGTGTGCTATGCGGTAAAGGCGAACTCGTCGCTGGCGATCCTGCGGTTGCTGGGCAGGGCTGGGGCGGGGTTCGACATTGTGTCGGGCGGGGAGCTGGAGCGGGTGCGGCGGGCGTGTGCCGAGGCGCTTGGTCGCGTGGTGTTTTCGGGGGTGGGCAAGCAAGAGTGGGAGCTCGACGCGGCGCTGCGGGCGGGGATCCTGCTGTTCAACGTCGAGAGCGAGGGGGAGATCGCGAGGCTGGCCGGGCGGGCGGAGGAGCTTGGGGTGCGGGCGCGGTTTGCGCTCCGGGTGAATCCGGATGTGTTTGCGGAGACGCATCCGTACATCTCGACGGGGCTGCGGGAGCATAAGTTTGGGATCGAGATCGGGCGGGCGCGGGAGCTGTACCGGATGGCGGCGCGGTCGCCGTGGATCGAGGCTGCGGGGGTGAGCGTGCATATCGGGTCGCAGATCCGGTCGGTGGCTCCGTTTGGGGCGGCGGCGGAGCGGGTGGTAGAGCTCGTCCGGGAGCTGCGGACCGATGGGCACGCGATCCGGTATGTGGATGTGGGCGGTGGTCTGGGTGTGGAGTACAAGCTCGGAGTCGAGTCCGGGGGTGGGGAGGCTTTTGATCCGGCGGCCGAGGTGGGGCGGTATGCGGCAGCGGTGGGGGCGGCGTTGGCCGGGGTCGAGGACGTGCATCTGTTGCTGGAGCCGGGGAGGTTTCTGGTCGCGCAGGCGGGGGCGCTGGTCTCGCGCGTGCTCGAGGTGAAGCGGAATGGGGCGAAGCTGTTTGCCATTGCGGATGCCGGGATGAACGACCTGATCCGGCCGGCGTTGTACGGGGCGCACCACGAGATTGTGCCGGTGCGGGAGCCGGGCGCGGGTGCGGGTCGGATGACGGCCGATGTGGTGGGACCGGTGTGCGAGTCGGGGGACTTTTTTGCGCGCGATCGCGAGATGCCGGCGGTGAGTGCGGGCGATCTCCTGGCGGTGTTGGACGCGGGCGCGTACGGGATGAGCCTGGCGTCGAACTACAACACGCGGGGGCGGCCGGCGGAGGTGCTGTTGGAGGGTGGGCGGGCGCGGCTGATCCGGCGGCGGGAGACGATGGAGGATCTCTTGGCGACGGAGTTGCTGGGGTAGCCCGCGCGCTGCGGGTAGGCGCGGGGTGGATGCCGGCTCGAAAGCGGCTGGCTGTGCGTGCTAAACTCCTCTGGTCGCGACGGGGCTCTTGGGCCTGGGTTCGCCGGCAAATTTTGTTGGGAGAGGTAACGCATGTCCGGCCACTCAAAATGGGCCACCATCAAGCATAAGAAGGGCGCGCTCGACGCCAAGCGCGGCAAGATCTTTACCCGGCTGATCAAGGAGATCACGATCGCGGCGAAGCAGGGCGGGGGCGATCCGGACGGAAATCCGCGGCTGCGCGGCGCTGTGGCGGCGGCCAAGGCGGAGAATATGCCGGCGGACAATATCAAGCGGGCGATCCAGCGGGGCACGGGCGAGCTGGAGGGCGTGAACTATGAGGAGATTACGTACGAGGGGTATGGTCCGGGCGGCGTGGCGATCATCGTCGAGGTGCTGACGGACAACAAAAATCGTGCGGTGTCGGAGATCCGGCATGCGTTTTCAAAGAACAGCGGCAACCTGGGCGAGAGCGGATCGGTCGGGTACCTGTTTCAGAAGAAGGGCCTGCTTGTGGTGCCGAAGGCGGGTGTGAATGAGGACCGGCTGACGGAGATTGTGCTGGACGCGGGCGCTGAGGACCTGGCGGAGGACGGCGACACGTGGGAGATTACGACCGATCCGAAGGACTTTGAGGCGGTGCGCGAGGCCCTGAAGGCGGCGAAGATCCCGACGGAGGTCGCCGAGGTGACGATGATTGCGTCGACGTACCAGAAGCTCGAAGGGACGCAGGCGAACGCGATGATCCGGTTGCTGGAGACGCTGGAGGATCTGGACGACGCGCAGAATGTCTATTCGAATTTTGATATGGACATGGCTGAGGTTGCGGGCTGAAGCGGGCATAGCTAGGAGACCGCTCTAGTCGATCAGAACCACTACTTTTCCAATGTGCGTGCCGGACTCGGAGGCTCTGTGCGCCTGTGCGATCTGACTGAGTGAGAATCGCACGGCTACGGTGGTCTTCAGCCAGCCTTCTTCCAGACCTTTTGTGGTCGCGGCGATGGCTTGCTGATGAGCTTCACGGGACATCTTGTAGACCAGGACGAACCGGATGGTTGCGTCCAGGAAGACGAGCGGCCAGAACGGAAGGACGGGTTCGGGCTCTGCGTCGGAGGCGTAGGTGGCGATGACGCCGTTTGGCTTGAGGAGCTGGAGGGTGGCCGGGAGGTTGGCTCCGAAGGCCACATCGACGATGCGGTCGACGGCTGGAGCGCCTGGGCTGCCGGCGGCTTGCTGAATGCTTGCGACCCAGTCCTGTTCGCGGCGGTTGAAGACGGCGTCCGCACCGGCGGCTCGGGCGACGACGGCCTGTTCTTCTCGACTGACTGTGGTGAAGACCCGGGCTCCTCCAGATTTCGCGAACTGGATGGCGTGGACGCCGACAGCGCCGGCTCCGCCCGTCACGAGAACGGTTTTTCCGGTGACCGGGCCGTCGGCGAAGATGCAGCGGTGGGCGGTAAGGGCGGGCACGCCGAGGCAGGCGCCGGTCTCGAAAGAGATGGTGTCGGGGAGCCTGACCGCGTTGGGAGCGGGCACAGAGACGTACTCTGCCGCGCATCCAGCCTTGCCGGAGATGAGAGCTTCATAGATCCAGACGCGCTCGCCGACGCGGGAGGGATCGATCCCGGAGCCTACTTCCTCGATGATGCCGGCGCCGTCCTGGTGCGGGATCTGACGGAGATTTCCCGGCAGAAGCGGTCGGCCCGCTCGGGATTTCGTGTCGGAAGGGTTGACGCTCGTTGCGTGCACCCGAACCAGCACGCTGCCTGGCTCTACCGCGGGTTTGTCGAGTTCGCCGACGTGCAAGACGTCGCGCGCAGGTCCATTCCGCTCGTACCATGCTGCTTTCATCGGCGATCCTCTTGGATCCTCTTGATCGGGGTGGACACAAAAAAGTTAATTGTCTGAAGACAATTTTTCACTCCGGAGACACATGGTGCGCATCCAGTGCTTAGTCTCAGTCTGCATCCAATACATGTCGTCCAGATTGGGCTCTAAGCTGGCGCGTATCGCGGTTGGATTGTATCGCGCAGACATGTGATTCTTGAGGGAACGGTATTTTGAACGGATTGCGAAGAGGTTGCTGGAGTTTGAAGCTGATATTGGGCGTGCTGTTGCTGGCGGGCTCGGCTCCGCTCGGGGCGCAGGGTCTGCCGGGCGGGGAGAAGGCGTCGGGGGTGGGTCGGCCGATGGAGGTGGGCGCGATCGTTCAGGGCGGGGTTGGGGTTACGGATCAGAGAGACGACTTCAAGTTTCTGATGGCGGGCGTTCATGCGGGCAAGGTGCTGACCGGAGCGCATGGCCGGGGCCTGCTGCGAGGCGAGTTTGAGTATGCGGCGGAGCTGTTTCCCTTTTGGCAGTCGTATACGCCGCGGTTTGAGCGCGTGAAGTGCAGCTTTGCGGCGGGGCCGGGGACGAGCACGGTCTGTTCGGCGCCGTACACGGTGGGCGGAACGTTTTCCGGGGTGACGCTGACGCCGATTATCCTGCGCTGGAACTTTGCGGGGACGCGGCGGGTGACGCCGTGGGTGCAGGGCGCGGGCGGCCTCTTGTGGACGAATCACAAGTATCCGGCGTTTGGTTCGACGGAGCAGGATGTGGTGAACAGCGGTCCGAGCAGCGACACGAGTGTGTGGAATTTTACCCCGCAGGGCGGAGTTGGTTTGCACTATTTTGTGAGCGCGCGGAGGTCGATCGATCTGGGCGCGAACGCGGTGCATATATCGTCGGCGTCGCTGGGCGATCGGAACCCTGGGGTGAATGCGAGCGTGCAATTTTCGCTCGGCTACAGCTGGTGGAAGTAGGCGGGGCGATGAGGGTAGAAGGGCTAGCTTCCGCGGCGGACAGGGCTGTCCCCGCGGCGCCGGACGCGATCGTGGAGTGTGTTCCGAATTTTTCGGAGGGCATGGACGAGGGGAAGGTCGCGTCGGTGGTGCGGTCGATGGAGGTGGAGGGCGTTCGGCTGCTGGACTGGTCGCTTGACCGCGATCACAACCGGTCGGTGGTGACGATTGCGGGGCCGCCGGCGGCGGTGGCGGAGGCGGCGGTGCGCGGTGCCGGAC
>CAXTYQ010000164.1:0-4710 GCA_964248505.1 uncultured Acidobacteriaceae bacterium | reverse complement strand
TCTAAAACAGCCATCCCCACCTCACCTCAGGACACCATGAGCTCCCCCGCACCCGCCACTCCAGCACACCCCGCCCCCAACCCCCAACCCCAAACCAGCCCCGTCAAATTCGGCACCGACGGCTGGCGCGGCATCATCGCCGACGACTTCACCTACGCAAACGTCCGCGTCGCCGCCCGCGCCATCAGCCACTACGTCCTCGCCCACGAAGACCCAACCGCCGGCGTCTCCGTCGCCTACGACACCCGCTTCGGCTCGCGCACCTTCGCTCACCTCGTCGCCGAAGTCCTCGCCGCCGCCGGCATCCCCGTCTCTCTCAGCTCCGACGTCACCCCCACTCCCGCCCTCTCCTTCGACGTCCGCGAACGCCAGGCCGCCGGCGGCGTCATGATCACCTCCAGCCACAATCCCGCCGAGTGGAACGGCGTCAAATACAAGGCCAGCTACGGCGGCTCCGGAAGCCCCTCCATCACCGCCAAAATCGAAAGCTACCTCGGCCGGCCCCTCCCCGCCGCCCCGACCCCCGCCCCCATCACCGAGGTCGACTTCCTCCCCCCTTACCTCGCCGCCATCGAGCGCTTCGTCGACCTCGCCGCCATCCAGCGCTCCGGCTACCGCTTCCTCATCGACTCGATGTACGGCGCCGGCGCCGGCGTCCTCGCCGGCATCTTCACCCGCGCCGGCATCCCCTCTGTCGAGATCCGCGCCGATCGCAACCCCGCCTTCCCCGGCATCAACCCCGAACCCATCCTCCCGCACATCCACGCCAGCCAGCTCGCCGTCGTCAGCCAACACTGCGACGCCGGCCTCATCACCGACGGCGACGCCGACCGCATCGGCGCCGTCGACGAGCACGGCGAAGTGGTCGACGCTCACAAAATCTTCTCCATCCTTCTCCACTGGCTGCTCCGGCGCAAAAGTTGGCCCGGCGACGTCACCCGCGCCTTCAACACCACCAAAATGCTCGACCGCATCTGCCACAAATTCGGCCGCACCCTCCACGAGCACGGCATCGGCTTCAAATACGTCTGTGACCTCATGCTCAGCCGCGAAATCCTCGTCGGCGGCGAAGAGTCCGGCGGCATCGGCATCAGCCGCCACCTCCCCGAGCGCGACGGCCTCCTCAACGCGCTCCTCCTCGCCAACGTCATGGCCGATGAGCGCAAAACCCTCGGCCAACTCGTCGCCGCCCTCCAGTCCGAGTTCGGCGAACACCACTACGGCCGCGTCGACCTCCACATCCCCGACACCCTCAAAACCTCCGCCATCACCCGCGCCAACGCCGGCCTCCAAACCTTCGCCGGCATGCCCGTCGACCGCATCGAAATCCTCGACGGCATCAAGTTCTACCTCGATAACCCCGAGTGCCACACCAAACCCAACGCCGCCGAAACCTGGCTCCTCCTCCGCGCCTCCGGCACCGAACCCCTCCTTCGCGTCTACTGCGAAAGCTGCTCCCCCACCTCCGTCAACCAGATCCTCGCCGCCGCCCAAAGCTTCGTCATGCAAGATCAAAGCTCCGTCATGCAAGATCAAAGCTCTGTCATGCACGATCAAGGTTCCGTCATGCAAGATAAGACAACATGAACCCTGCCCCAACCTCTCCTCCCATCGGCGTCCAGATAGACCTCCACACCCAAGGCCTCCTCTTCGACATGGACGGCGTCCTCATCTCCTCCATCGGCTCGGTCGTCCGCTGCTGGCGCCAGTGGGCCGCGCTCTACAACGTCCCCGACCCCGACACCTACGAGGTCCCTCACGGCCGCCGCGCCATCGACATCATCCGCGAGCTCCGCCCTGACATCGACGCCGACGCCGGCCTCCGCGTCATCGAAGACCTCGAGATCGCCGACACCGCCGACCTCACCGTCCTCCCCGGCGTCAAGTCTCTCCTCAGCTCGCTCCCACCCGACCGCTGGGCCATCGTCACCTCCGCCACCCGCCGACTCCTGCTCGGCCGCCTCGCCGCCGCCGGCCTGCCCGTCCCGGAACGCCTCGTCAGCGCCGAATCCGTCACCCACGGCAAACCCGACCCCGAACCCTACATCCGCGGCGCCAGCCTCCTCGGCCTCGCTCCCTCCACCTGCATCGTCGTCGAAGACGCACCCTCCGGCATCGCCGCCGGCATCGCCGCAGGCTGCCAGGTCCTCGGCGTCCTCGGCACCCACACCGTCGCCCAACTCCAGGAGGCAAACTGGATCGCACCCTCCCTCGACCACGTCCTCGTCACCGCCACCCCCACCGGCCTATCCCTCCGCTTCACCCCCATGGCAAAACCCTCACGCACCCCCACCCCATAACCCTCCGCTCTAGATCTGTCCTCGCACAGGCATAGCTCTGTCATCTCGACCGGAGCAGACAGTCTTATCGTCTGCGTAGCGGAGAGACCTGCAGTTCTACTCCCATCGAAGCCACATAAGAAAGGAGCCCGCCCTAACCCTCACCCCCGCAGCCGCCGCAGCAACTCCGCCTCCGCCGCCCACAGATCCGCCTCCGTATCCACCCCCACCGTATCCTCCTCCACCGCCTCCACATACACGCTGAACCCGTTCTCCAGAAACCGCAGCTGCTCCAGCCGCTCCGTCACTTCCAACTCGCTCGGCGCCAACGCCCGAAACCGCCGCAAAGCCTCCCCCCGATACGCATACAAGCCCAAGTGCTTCCAGTACGTCGCCCCCGCCCCGTCCCGATCAAACGGAATCGCCGCCCGCGAAAAGTACATCGCCCGACCATCCGCCGCCGTCACCACCTTCACCGCATGAGGATTCCCAACCGCCTCCTCCGAGCTCCGCACCTTCAACGTCGCAACCTCCACACCCTCCCGCGCAAACGGCCGCAGCAACGCCCGGACATGCTCCGGCCGCAGGAGCGGCTCATCCCCCTGAATATTCACGTAAATCTCCGCCTCCATCTCCCGAGCCACCGCCTCCACCCGGTCCGTCCCGCTCTGCAGCTCCGCCGAAGTCAGCATCGCCGGCCACCCATTCGCCGCGCACACCTCCATCACCTCCGCGCTATCGGTCGCCACCACCACCCGGTCGAGCTCCGGGCACCTCCGCGCCGCCTCCACCACCCAGGCCAGCATCGGCCTCCCCGCAATCGTCCGCAACACCTTGCGCGGCAGACGCGTCGACTGCAACCGCGCCGGAATCACCCCCAAAACCCTCATCCGCCCTTTCTCCCACCCACCCGGCTCACGTATATTGGACATCGGAAGTCTTGTCTCCCTTCTTCCCCGCTTCGGCAGAGCGTCCGCCACCGAATGCAACCCCCAAACACCCAGGCGGTGTAGCTCAGATGGTTAGAGCGACGGACTCATAACCCGTAGGTCGACAGTTCGATTCTGTCCACCGCCACCACTCCTCCCCACTCCCTTCGCGCCCGTACCCCCAACCCATCCGCCCGCCCGATCCTACACACGGCAGGCCCGCGCCCGCGCGCATCACCCGTTATACCCGAAACCGCTGCCGCCAATCTCACGCCCTCAACAAGGCATAGAATCGCATCCGACCCGCTGCTGAAAGACAGAACGGAGCACGACCATGAGCGGAGCCGCCCTCAACGATCCAAACTACCTCGCCGCCCAGCCCATCCAGACGACGGCATCCCACCCGGTTCCACCAGCAGAACCAGACGCGGAGCAGGCCGGCATCCGCCTCGAACCCAAGCACCCGCTCGCCATCCGCTGGATGCACTGGGTCAACTTCCCCGTCCTCTTCACCATGATCTGGAGCGGCCTCCTCATCTACTGGAACGACTCCGACAACGCCTACCAGCACCCGCATCGCGTCTACCAGGTCGGCATCGGCAAGCTCACGCTCTTTCGCTTCTTCCCAGACTGGTTCTACAACAAGCTCCACGTCTCCTACCACGTCACCCAAGGCCTCGGATACCACTTCTTCTTTATGTGGATCTTCGCCCTCAACGGCCTCGCCTACGTCCTCTACACCTGGCTCTCCGGCGAGTGGCGCTTCCTCCTTCCCCAACGCCGGAGCGTCCGCGACGCCATCCAGGTCACCCTCGTCGATCTCCACCTCCGCAAAGGCCTCCCCCCACAAACCAAGTACAACGGCGCCCAGCGCATCGCCTACACCTCCGTCATCCTCATGGGCGCAGGCATGCTCCTCACCGGCTTCGCCATCTACAAACCCACCGAAACCCACTGGCTCACCACCCTCTGCGGTGGCTACGAGATGGCCCGTTGGCTCCACTTCTGGCTCACCGTCAGCTTTCTCGGCTTCTTCGTCGTCCACGTCGCGCAAGTTGCCCTGGCCGGCTGGAACAACTTCCGTTCCATGATCAGCGGCCTCGAGGTCCAGCGCGTCGAGGCCCCCTCGCTCGAGGCAGAACGGAGAAAGTCACGATGACTCCAAATCCCACAAGCCCAAGTCCCGCAAGCCCAAATCCAACGACTTCAGATCCCACAAGCCAGCCCAACCCCGACCCCGAGCAGCAATCCTCCCCCGGCGACATCCGCCCCGCGACCCCGGCCAACACCACACCTCACACCGCCCAATCCCCGGTCGCAATCGCAACAGAAACTCCAAACCCCACACCCGCCGCAGACAAACCGGCGGTTAGCCCCATCCCGACAGAGCACACCCCCCCCTCCCCCCCGCCCCCCCACACCCCCCGCCCCACCCCCCGACCCCCCCCCAGCCCCAACCCCCCCCCCCCCCCCGCCCCCCCCCCCGCCCCCCCGGGAAAACA
>CAXTYQ010000163.1:0-4729 GCA_964248505.1 uncultured Acidobacteriaceae bacterium | reverse complement strand
GGGAGGGGCGGGATCGTCTGGTGGCGGGGCGTCTGGATTTGCATCGGGATGGGTATGGGTTTGTGCGGCCGAATGGGAGCTCGGATCGCGCGGATGACCTGTTTGTGCCGCCGAGTGAGTTGAACGGGGCGATGCAGGGGGACGAGGTGCTGGTGGATGAGGCTCCGCCGGGGCGGGATGGGCGGCGGAGCGGGCGGGTGGCTCGGGTGTTGACGCGGCGGAACCCGACGGTGGTGGGGATCTTTCACTATGCGCGGAGCTCGCGGCGGAGTGGGAGGCGGCAGAGCGAGTGGACGGATGGATTTTTGATCAAGGGCAACTACGTGATGCCGCTTGATGAGCGGATGGCGCAGCCGGTGCTGATTCCGGATGGGATGGAGGTGGTGACGCGGCGGGAGTCGGTGGATCGGGTGCTGGGGGAGGAGGCGGTGGCGGCCTTGCGGAGGTCTGGGGTGGGGGTTGGTGGTGGGTCTGATCCCACCCTTTCCGGCGATGAGGCTGCCGGAGAGGATGGGGCACCCGGCGCCGAAGTTCGTGCTGCTTCGGACTCCACCCTTTCCGGCTTTGCGGCGGAGGGAGATGCAGGTCCCTCCGCTGCGTCTTCGCTGCGCTCCGACTCCGGTCGGGATGACACATCTGCTAGCTACGAGGCGCTGGAGGGGTTGGCGGTGGATGTGGAGATTACGGACTTTCCGCAGCCGGGGCGGCCGGCGAAGGGTCGTGTGATTGAGGTGCTGGGGCCGCCGGATGCGTTTGGTGTGGATGTGGAGATTGTGATCCGCAAGCATCATTTGCCGCATGTGTTTCCGGCGGATGTGTTGCTGGAGGCTACGGCTTCGGCGGAGCAGACGGTGGAGGCGGCGGGGGAGGAGGAGGTCGGGCGGCGGTGGGATTTTCGTGGGCTGCCGATCGTGACCATCGATGGGGAGACGGCGCGGGATTTTGATGATGCGGTGCTGGTGCGGGAGCTGGCGAATGGGAACTCGGAGCTGCAGGTGCACATTGCGGATGTGAGCCAGTATGTGCGGCCGGGGACGGCGCTTGACCTGGAGGCTCGGCTGCGTGGGACGAGCGTGTATTTTCCGGATCGCGCGGTGCCGATGCTTCCGCCGCAGCTTTCGAGTGGGATGTGCAGCTTGCGACCAGGAGAGGACCGGTTTGTCTTGAGCTGTGTGATGGAGATTGATCCGCGCGGCGAGGTCGTGGGGTACGAGGTGGGCGAGGGCTTGATCCGGAGCGCGCGGCGGATGACGTACACGCAGGTGCAGGCGGTGCTGGACGGCGATGCGGAGGTGCGGTCGGAGTTCGCGGAGATGGCGCCGGAGTTTGAGCGCATGTACGAGTTGGCGCTGAAGCTGAATGCGAAGCGGAAGCGGCGGGGATCGATCGATTTCGATCTGCCGGAGCCTGTGGTGCGGTTCGATCCGGACGGGAACATGGCGGCGATAACGCGGTCGGAGCGGGGTTGGTCGCACCGGCTGATTGAGGAGTTTATGCTGTCGGCGAACGAGTGTGTGGCGACGTGGATCGAGCGGCAGGGGATCGCGAGCATGTACCGGATCCACGAGATGCCGGATCCGAAGCGGATTGTGGATTTTGAGGAGACGGCGGCGGGGTTTGGGTACACGCTTGGGATCGGGAACTTGCCGGTGAAGAAGTTGACGATGAAATCCGACAGGCGCGACCGGCGGGAGGTGCGACGGGGCGGGAGCGGAGGTGGGCGGGATCGCGGCGCGGCGGTGCATGAGGTTCCGGAGCGGATTCCGGTGACGCCGCAGATGTATCAGAAGCTGACGGCCAAGATTGCGGGGACGCCGGAGGAGCGGATTTTGTCGTACCTGATGCTGCGGTCGTTGAAGCAGGCGCGGTATTCGGAGCGGAACGAGGGGCATTTTGCGCTGGCGAGCCCGAGCTATACGCACTTCACGTCGCCGATCCGGCGGTATCCGGACCTGATTGTGCATCGGCTGTTGCGGGCTCTGCTGGAGGCGGGGGCTGATCCGCACGGGGAGGCGATTCACTCGGACGATTGGCAGCCTTGGCGGGCGGAGCTTGAGGCCGCTCGGGGCAAGGTGGGGCGGGGTCAGGCGGAGCGGGGTGCGGGTGCGCAGGCGGATGACGGGCCGATGGCGGTGGCGGAGCTGGAGGCGATTGCGACGGAGTCGAGCCAGGCGGAGCGGCGGGCCGACGATGCGGAGAGGGAGCTGATTGAGTGGAAGAAGATCAAGTTTATGCAGGACCGGGTGGGCGAGGAGTTTGATGGTGTGGTGTTGTCGTGCACGAAGTATGGGTTCTTTGTGGAGCTGAGTGATTTGTTTATTGAGGGTCTGGTGCCGATCGCTTCCTTGGGTGGGTTTGGGGCGAGGGACTGGACTCAGGGCCGCGGCGCCAGGGATGAAGACCGGTATGTGTTTCGCGATACGGACCGGGTGATTGTGGGGCAGAGGAGTGGACGGGTGTTTCGGATGGGGACGCGGGTGCGGGTGTTGCTGGACCGGATCGACCGGCAGCAGCGGCGGCTGCAGTTTGCGTTGATTGAGGCGCCTGGGGTGGAGGTTGCGGAGGGCGGGGGATCGCTGCGGCGGCGGAAGGCTGGGGAGGGTGGTGCGAGTCCGGAGCGGAGTGGGAAGGCGAAGAAGGGAACGGCCAAGAAACGGCTGCGGGACAGGAAGGCGAAGGGGAAGCGGCGCTAGGGGCGGTTCTCCTTCAGGTGAGTTCCGATGGAGCAGAACTGCAGGTCTCTCCACTCCGCAGACGAAAAGACTGTCTGCTCCGGTCGAGATTACACAGCTGTACTTTTGCAAGAACAGATCTTAGGGCGGGCGGCAAGAAACAGATCCAGGGGGGGCGGGTGGGTGTGTCTCGACTTACAATGGAGATCTGACAACAAGGGGAGCGATTCTGATGGCGCACATGGTATTTGATACGAAGTACAAGCAGGAGATGGAGGGGTTGGATGAGCCTCCGTTTGACTCGGATTTTGGGCAGAAGATTTACAAGAATGTGTCGAAGAAGGCTTGGGGCGAGTGGGTGGAGCGGCAGAAGATGCTCTTGAACGAGTACCGGCTGCAGCCCTGGACGAGGGAGGCTCAGGAGTTCTTGGTGGAGCAGATGAATGAGTTCTTTTTTGGCGAGGGTGGCGCGTTGCCGAAGGAGTATGTGGCGCCGAGCCGGTAGGGGTGTCGTGTACACTTGGCGTGTAGGTCAACCCTGGTGCCGGCGTCCTGATGGAGGCCGGCAGGCACGGAAGTCGGGACGTGGCTCAGCCTGGTAGAGCGCACCCTTGGGGTGGGTGAGGTCGCTAG
Source organism: uncultured Acidobacteriaceae bacterium (assembly GCA_964248505.1). Classification (GTDB taxonomy): domain Bacteria; phylum Acidobacteriota; class Terriglobia; order Terriglobales; family Acidobacteriaceae; genus Edaphobacter. Next base: position 1,424 of record CAXTYQ010000163.1, on the reverse strand, counting down.
TTCGAATCTAGTCGTCCCGACCAATTTTCTTTTTATACATACATGCTTGGGTGGGCGAAAGCGGTTCGCGCTTTTGCGCGAATACCCCATCCTTCACGACGGTGGGACTGTCGTGAAGGATGGGGCGAGGGCGACAGCAGATTCCCTTCGGGAATGACAACTAGAAGGGCAAGGGCAACAGCAGATTCCCTTCGGGAATGACAACCAGAAGGGCAAGGGCAACAGCAGATTCCCTTCGGGAATGACAACCAGAAGAGCAAAGGCAACAGCAGATTCCCTTCGGGAATGACAACTAGAAGGGCAAGGGCGACAGTAGATTCCCTTCGGGAATGACAACTAAAAGGGCAAGGGCAACAGCAGATTCCCTTCGGGAATGACAACCAGAAGGGCGTTAGAAGCGGAAGAAGGCGCGGACGTTGACGGTGCGGTTGGCGGCGGAGTTGTTGAAGAAGCCGCTTTCGAGGGAGATGGATTTGCCGAAGTAGGGTGAGGTGAGGATGCCGATGGGGACGGCTCCGTTCACGTGGTTGAAGACGTTTTGGGCTTCGGTGGAGAAGCCGAGTTCGTAGCGTGGGTCGGGCTTGGGTGGGGCGGCGCCGGGCTTGGGTGGGGCGGCGCCGGGCTTGGGTGGGGGTGCTCCGGCGGGTGGTGGGGCTTCGGTTTCGACGGCTGGGCGGGGGCCGAATTTGAAGCTTTTTGCGAGCGAGAGCTGGAGCGAGATGTAGGTGGGGCCGGTGCCGTAGTTGGCGGGGATGATGGTCTGTCCGGCGATGGGGTTGGTGTCGAAGTTGCCGAAGCGGGTGCGGACGACGGAGGGCCGGGTGAGGTCGGTGGCGAAGCTGGGGCGGTCGTTGTAGATGGTGTCGCCGTTGTTGTCGGCGCCGGTGGTGATGTTGAAGGTGCGGCCGCCGCGGGCGATGAGGAAGGGTTCGAGGGTGACGCCGCGAGGGAGGGTGATGGAGCCGCCGGTGAAGAGGCGGTTGTCGATGTCCCAGATCGAGCGGGCGTAGTCGGCGTGGACGTCGTAGGAGTTGGAGACGAAGTTGGAGGCTCCGCTGGTGTCTGACTTGGCGTGCTGGACGACGTAGAAGCCCCAGATATTGAGCCACTTGACGGGGTGGAGGTTGTAGTTGGTGAAGAGGATGTTGCCGCGACTGAGGCCGTCGGAGGAGAACTGAAAGAGGTTCTCGGTGCCGCCGAAGGGGCGAACGCCGCTGGTGGGGTCGGCGGGGTTGTAGGTCCCGGGGAGAGGGGCGTTGATGTTGCGCGAGAGCCACTGGTGGACGCCGCGGATGTTGAGGTAGGTGGTGGTGATGCTGCCGATTTTGCCGAGGGAGCGCTCGGCGGAGATGCCGCCGATGATGTCGTATTCGGAGCGTAGATTGGGGCTGACCTGGTAGATGGTGGGGGCTGTTCCGGTGAGG
>CAXTYQ010000162.1:0-4732 GCA_964248505.1 uncultured Acidobacteriaceae bacterium | reverse complement strand
CGCCACCGCCACCGTTCCGGCCGGTTCCGTCTGCCGCCCATCCCCCCGTTCCGCCGCCCTATCAGCCAGTTGTATCCGCGCCCCGTGCCCCGATCTACTCGACGCCCCCGTACCCGCCCGCCGCCAGGGGCCCGTTCCGTCCGGCTCGTCCCAAGGCTGGACGGAGGTTTCTAGCCCTGCTGTTCCTGATCCTCGTGACGGTCATTCTTTACGCTCTGATCACACCGGCGACGAAGCCTCCCGCGCCGACGCTCTTGGCCAATCCCAATCCGATTCAGCGCGGACAGCGGACCGTGCTGCACTGGTCGGCGAAGGACTACAGCAGGGTGGAGCTCGACGGTGCGCGGGTGGATGCGACCGGCTCGCGCGCGGTGTACCCGACCGTCTCAACGACGTACCGCCTTGTGGCCACGGAGAAGAATGGCACGCCGGATATCGCCGAAGCGCGAGTGATCGTGCAGAGCCCGCCGCGATCGCCAGCGCGCAAGCCGCACGCCGAGTAGACCGAATCAAAACCTCGGCTCCGAGGCCGGACGGACAAACAAATTTCGCTCATCGAAACGCTCCCGTTGCTGTTCGGTCCCGGCTCGCATGCTAGCCTTAAAGCGATAACCATGAGCGAAGATCTCCTTATAGAACCAGCCCAGGACGAGGCGAGCCACGCCCCGAAGTACACGCGCAACAACCCGTTTCAGGCGGAGGTGACGATAAATCATCTCCTCACCGCCGAGGGCTCGGAGAAGGAGACGAGGCACGTCGAGCTGACGCTGGAAGAGGGCATGCACTACACGCCCGGTGACGCCGTCGGCATCCTCCCAGAGAACCGGCGCGAAGCCGTCGATGAGGTGCTCGAGGCACTGAAGTGGACCGGCTCGGAACGCGTGCTCGACCACTACAAGGTCGAGATCTCGCTCGATGAGGCGCTGCGCACGCGACTTGCGATCGGCAAGCTGACGCGCGGTTCCGTAACCCAGCTCGCGAAGCTGTCCCCAAATCTCGAGGGCCTGAAGGCGATGAACGGGCAGGAGAACAAGGCGCGCGCCGAGGAGTACTGCTACGGCCGCGAGTTCGTCGATCTGGCCCTCGATTTCCCGGGCGTGATCACCGCTCCGCAGCAGCTGTTTCAGGTGCTCGCCCGTCTGACTCCGCGCATGTATTCGATTGCATCAAGCCAGCGGAAGTACCCCGATACCGTCCAGACGACGGTGCGTGTGGTGCGCTACGAGTCGCACGGCCGTGGCCGGCAGGGTCTGGCGAGCGGACACCTGGGCCAGCGCGCGCCGGTGGGCGGCACCATGCCGATCTTTCTCCATGCAAACGCGAACTTCCGTCTACCCGAAGTCCCATCCGCGCCGATCATCATGATCGGTCCGGGCACGGGCATAGCGCCGTTCCGGGCGTTTCTCGAGGAGCGCGAGGCGAATGGCGATCCGGGCGACAACTGGCTCTTCTTCGGCGAGCAAAGGGCGGCGCTCGACTTCCTCTACAAAGACGAGCTCGAGCAAATGCACCGGAGCGGATTCCTCACGCGGCTCAGCACAGCGTTTTCGCGCGATCAGCATAAAAAAATATACGTGCAGGATCGCATGCAGGAGAACGCTGCGGAGCTCTACGCCTGGCTGGAGCGGGGCGCGTTCTTCTATGTGTGCGGCGACGCAACCCGCATGGCCAAGGACGTCGAAACAGCCTTGCTCGATGTCATCGCCAAGGGTGCGAACAGCACGCACGACTACGCGAACGAGTACCTGGCGACCATGAAAAAGCAGAAGCGTTACCAGCGCGACGTGTACTAGTGACCGACGTCCCCTCGGGGCCAATTACCTGTCAGCCTGCAAGGCTTCATCGCGCAGTGACGGCTGGGGATACCCGAATTGTGGGACAGACATCATGCGCTCCGTCCCTGTACTATCAACATCCATGGACATCGGATCGACGTTCCTGCTTCTCATGTCGTACCGCACGTCGCACTGAGATGTCGTACTTTCAAGGATCGATCAATCACGGATGCCACGGCAAAATAACTTCGATATCCTAAGACTCATCCTGGCCTGGATGGTCGTCGTGGTCCATTGCTGCAGCCTCAGCGCAAGCCCCGCGCTCGATTGGATCCTTCGTAGGATCGACTCCTCGCTGGCGGTCGAGGGATTCTTTGCCATCAGCGGATGCCTGATTGTGGCGAGCTACGATCGCAGCCGGTCTCTCGGCGAATACGGAAAGCGGCGAGCGGAGCGAATTCTTCCCGGATACTACGCGGCTACCGTGCTCGCCTTGGTTGTCGGTCTGTTGATGACGACCCTTCCGCTAAGAGAGTTCCTGCTGTCCAAAGACACCTGGAAGTTCTTGGGCGCCAATGTCATCCTCCTGAACGGCCTCCATACCGATCTGCCCGGAGTGTTTCAGCACAATCCGCAATTTCCCAATGTGAACGGAGCCCTTTGGACGATCAAAGTGGAAGTCGGGTTCTATCTCTTTGTTCCGTTGTTTGTCCTGCTGTGCCGTAAATTCGGCAATCTTGTGACACTGATCTGCTTCTTTGCCGGATCGGTGGCGTATCGCCTTGCCTTGGGCAGGATAGGACACTTGCGCACGATGCACGGAAACGCGCTCGAGCGTCAGTTGCCCGGAGAGCTTGCATTCTTCATGGTAGGGGCAGCTGTTTATTTCTATCTCCCATACTTTCTCAAGCACCGGGCCTGGGCATGGACCATCGGCGCCACGTGCTACGCGGCCTCGACGCTGACAGGAGTCTTTGCCCTGCGCGCCATCGGTCTGCCGCTCCTCATTATGTGCATCGGCTTCCTCTTGCCCCCGTACAAGGGAGTGACCCGCTTTGGCGATTTCTCCTATGGCGCCTACGTGTTTCACTTCCCCATTGTGCAGGCGTTCGTCGCCCTGGGTTTGTTTCGAGCGGCCCCCTACCTAAGTATGCTTCTGGTGGCGGTGATCGTCGCCGTGCTTTCCGTATTCTCCTGGAACTACGTGGAGAAGGTCTTCCTGCGTAGGCAGCGGGTTCTAGCTACAGCGCTTATACCCGTGCCCGAGGATTCCGGATCACTCGCCGTCTGATATCGAGACGCAAGTTACCCTAGAGCAATTCAAATATTGACATAGAGCGCATTTGCTCTTTTGTTGTCATTCCCGAAGGGAATCTGCTGTTGTTCTTGGTGTTGTTTGTTCTTTACACCCTTACCTAACCCGCTCTGGCCCTTTTCTACACGCGGTTGTGGTCAGCCCGCCACTCGGCTACGTTCAGCTTGATGTTCTTCGGGTCAAGACCTTCCGTAACCGTGCGTTTCAGCAGCTTGGGAAGCTCGGCGTCAGAGGCAAAGCGTAGCGCGATTACCTGGCGATCGGAGATCTGCTCGGTCTGCCGGAGTTGTTCGGCCGACAGCAGAGTGGCGTAGCGCAGCCGCTCTTCGAGCCGGATAATGCGGTCCTGGACCTTGGTGGCGTAGGTGCGCAGAGTGAAGGCCAGGGTAAACAGCGCCGCCGAGACGACGATCCACCAGGCAAAGAGGTGGACGTGGTTCGGGAAGTGGCGAACGAGCGTGTAGACCGCGAAGATAAAGTTCAACAGCAAGACGGGCATGACGAAATAATGGAACTTCGGATCGACGCGCGCGTGGTTCTTGTGAGTCTGTTCCTGGGCCATGCAGCAAAACCTCTCTCTCGCGGTTAGGAAGTGATGGGTCGCAAGCGTGTCGTGTGCGGCGCGCAAGAGACCGTGCTTTCGCCAGATGATACATCGACCGGGTGCGCAGAGCGTAAGTAGGCGCGGCGTTGCGGTAGGCTGACGGGATGGACACCAACACCAAGGCAGCAGGGAAGCGACGGATCGGCGTCCATCTCGGCACCTCAGGCGGTTGCTGGAAGGCAGTCGAGAAGGCCGCCGAGGTAGGTGCAAACAGCTTTCAGATCTTCTCCTCCAGCCCACGGATGTGGCGCGCCTCGCCGGTCAAGCCCGAAGACGCCCAGAAAATGCAGGAGCTCCGCGCCGCGCACGACATCGGTCCGGTCTCGATCCACGCCAGCTACCTCATCAACCTGTGTTCCCAAACCGAAACCGTTCGCACCAACAGCACCTCTGCGTTTCGCGGCGAGGTGGAACGCGCGCTCGCGTACCGCGCCGAGTTCCTCGTCCTGCACCCTGGCAGCTGGAAGGGTCTCAGCCGCGAAGAGGGCCTCCGCTTTGCCGCCAGAGGCATCGAGCGCGCCATCGACGGTCTCCCCTGGCAGGAGAGCCATCTGCGCATCCTGATCGAAAACACCGCCGGAGCGGAGTTCTCCCTCGGCAGCAGCCTGGAACAGGTCGCCGAGCTGGTCGAGCGGCTGCGGCCCTGCGCTCCGGTCGACGTCTGCCTCGACACCTGCCACGTCCATGTGGCAGGCTACGACATCGTCTCGGCTGCGGGTTATGCCGAGACAACGACGCAGATCGGTCAGACCGTCGGCTTTGAGTTCGTCAAGCTGTGGCACTGCAACGATGCCAAGGCGCCCCGCGGATCGAAGCTCGATCGGCACGACCACATCGGTGAAGGCACCATCGGCGCCGAAGCTTTCCGGCGACTGCTCCGCGACGAGCGGTTCGCGCACGCAGCATTCATCGCGGAGACGCCGGTCGACAACCCCGGAGACGAGATGCGCAACGTCGGCGTCCTTCGCGCGCTCGCGGCGGATTAGAGCAGTTTACGTATAGCTATAGCTGTGTCATCTCGACCGGAGCAGACAGTTC
>CAXTYQ010000161.1:0-4747 GCA_964248505.1 uncultured Acidobacteriaceae bacterium | reverse complement strand
TCCTGACCCTGAGCTCGCCGAAGGGGAAGGACCCCTGTAGTTGCCCTTGCCGTTGTCCTTGCCTTTCTAGTTGTCATTCCCGAAGGGAATCTGCTTCCGCCCTCGCCCCTGCCGTTCTAGCCCCGAGCCCGACCGGATCAAGCCCGAAACGCCGCGTCCTTCTCCAGATACATCGAGTCAAACCGGTGCCGCACCCCAAATCCCAGATCCTCGTACAGCGCCACGGCGCGCCGGTTCTCCTCGGTCACCGTCAAGGTCACCGCCGCGTACCCGGCTCGCCGCAGCTGCTGCATCGCGTGCCGCAGGAGCTTCTCCCCCAACCGCCGCCCGCGAAACGCCGGAGCCACGCACAGCTGCGTCACATGCGCCACATCCTCGGCGATCCGCGAACACAGCACCAAACCTCCCAGCCGCCCCGTCGCCGCCTCCCGCAACACCCACGAGTGCTGCGCCTCAAACACCCCACACCCCGGAAATCGCACAATATTGTGCAAAAACCGCAGCGACCCCGCCAACGACCGGTACTGGTCGTTGATCAGAGCATCGATATGCCCCGCATACGACCGGTGAATCAGCTCCGCCGCCACCTGGTAGTCGGACCCCGCCCATCGCCCCAGCTCCAGCCCAGCCGAGAACTCCTCGCCCGCCGCCGCCGCCGCCGGCCCGTCGAGCTCGCACTCCAGAAACAGCCGCGGAAACACCTGAAACCCCGCCTCCAGAAACACCCCTGACAACGTCCCCGCCTCGTACAACAACAGCTGCGACTCCACCCGCCGCACCGTCGGCGAGTGATCTACCAGCTCCAGCAAATGCTTCAGCAGCAGCCGCGAGATCTCCTCCGCCGGTCGCCCGCCCTCGCCCACGCTGTACACATCGCCGATCACCGCCTTCTGCCCCTCATACACGCAAAACGCAAACCCGCAGATCCGCCCACGATCCGTCGCCACAAACCCTGGCAACACCCGCGAATCCAGGTAGTCCAGAAGCAGCTCCGTCGCGCTCCGGTAGTTCCACCGCAGACGCTCCTCCCACACCCGCGACTCCGCCTCGAGCAGCGGCCGCAGCTGCTTGCCCGAGAAGTGCCGCAGGTCCAAAACCTCGACTTGTTGCGCTACATCCATCTCAAAACCTGAGCCTACCCCATCCCGCGCCTAGAGCGGTTCTCCTGTAGGTATATAGCGAGAACATAGCTCTCATGGCCGTTTTCCTCAATGAAAACGGCACTCCCACACTCTATCCGACTTACAGGGACAGGAGAACCGCTTTCGACTTCACCGTTTCGCTTCCACCCGGTACACCGCCAACCCCTGCGTGTCGAACAAAAACATCGGCTGGTACACCCGCCCCGCCAGCCACCGGTCCAGCATCCCCGTATCCGCCACCCGCACCACCAACACATGCTCCGCCGCCGGAACCCCGTCCGTGCTGTAGTGCACCATCGGCTGATTGCGATAAAACGACAGACCATAATCCATGTCACGCTTGATCCGCTCCGTCGCCACCACCCCCACCCCCGGAGCCTCGCGCGCAATCTCCCGCGCCAGCGGCCGCGCCGAGTAGTTCACGTCCAGCTCGTTGCCCCAGAACCCCAACAGGTAAATCAAACTCCCCAGCACCGGAATCAGCGTCGCCGTCCGCACCGCCCCAATCCCCCATCGCCACACAATCAGGAACCCCCCACCCGCCACCACCACCGCCGACCCAAACGCAATCGCCAACCACCCCGTCGACGGCACCAACGTCTCGTACTTCATGTGCTGCGGTGCCAACACCAGCACAAACACCAGGATCCCGCACACCCCCGCATGCGACCGCAGGAGCCAGTTCGGCAGACCCACCCGCCGCACCCGGTTCAAGTAATCCCCAATCAAGATCGTCAGCGGCGGAAGCGAAGGCAAGATATACCCCGGCAGCTTTGACCCCGAAAACGAAAAAAACAGGATCGGAAACAGCGCCCAAAGCACCAGGAACTCCGGAAACGCATCCCCCGCGCGACCATGCCCCAGGTACCGCGCCGGCTTGCGCCGACACTCCCACTCCGTCACCGACACCGCGATCGCATCCACCAGAGCCCGAAACGCCAGGACCGTCCACGGCATCAAGGCAATCAGCAAAACCACAAAGTAATACCAGAACGGCTGGTGATGCTGGTACCGATTCGTCGCAAACCGCTCCAGGTTATGCTCGAGAAAAAACAGCCGGTAAAACGTCGGATTCCGCCGCTGCACAGCGATATACCACGGCAGCACCATCACGAGATACAGCACAATCCCCGGCATCCACACCGTCCGCCGCAACAGGCTCCACTCCCGCCGCAACGCCGCAAACAAAAAAATAATGCACAACGCCAGAAACGGAGCGATCGGCCCCTTGGCCAACGTCGCCGCCGCCCCAAAAAAATACAAGTCAAACAGCCAGAACTTCTTGCCCGTCTCGTACCACGCATACCACCCCAGCATCCCAATGCAGAACGGCGCCGCCAGCTGCATGTCGGTCGAAGCACCCCGCGCAAAACTCACAATCCCCAGGCACGACGCCGTAATCAGCGCCGCATCCAGCTGCCCCCCCGGCCGAAACCTGCGCATATGCAGGTAGATCAGCACAATCAAAAACGCCGCTCCGGTCGAGGCGGGAAGCCGCGCCGACCAGTCCGAAACCCCAAACTCCTTGAAAAATCCCATCGCCCGCCAGTAGTACAGCGCCGGCTTTTCCAGCCACGGCTGCCCATACAGCACCGGCGTCACCGTCCCTCCCACCAGGCATCGCAGAGAAGCTCGCAAGTCCGCCGGCCGCAGCGATCGCGGAACCACCTTGGCGTTCTCGCGGTGGCACACCTCCGAGTGCCGGGCCAGCATCTCGCGCGCAATCTGCGCATACCTCGGCTCGTCCGCGCCCACCAGACCCAGACGATCGCCGCCAAAGATCGGAACCAACCCATACAGCAAGAGAAATCCCGCGACCAGCACGAGCACCAGCATCTCCCGCAGGACATCCACAGTCGGCCACGCCGGCTCACGCAGACGCCGGATCATCCGCCGCGTTCGCCCCATCGGTCGCGGAAGCCCCGCCTGGACTTGCGGATCTCCCGGCCCAACCTCCGACCGAGCGGCCCCCTCACCTCCCACCTCCGGCACTTCACCCCGAGAACCCGGAGGTTCAGGATCGGAGCGAAAGGGAGGATCAGAGGTTCGAGGTGGTCTAGTCATGCATCGCGAGAACGCGCAAAAACTAGGCTAACAGAATCGCCCCAAACCTCCGGCCAAAACCACCCAGCTGGCCGCTCAGGCAGTCGACTTTTCCGCCGCGACCGGACGCGGCACGCTCGCCGGACCCACCGTCCCCTCCCCCGCCGATGCCGCGCCGCCCCCCGCAACCTCCCCAGTCGCCGGCTTCTTCTCACGCTTGCGCATACGCTCCAGCAACTCATCCATCCGACCCGTCATCTTCTCCGACCGGTCGATCGCAAACGTCAGATCCGGAATATGGCGAACCCCCATCCGATCCCGCAGCATCGACCGGATATACGCACGCGCCGTGGTCAGGGCCTCCAACGTCTCGGCCTCCTCAACGTCGCTCCCATGAACCGCGACAAACACCCGCGCAGACTTGCCCCCCGGAGCTAAAACCACATCCGTCACATAACTGGGAGCGATGCGCGGATCGGAGAGCTCCCCTTCCAGCATGGCTCCAATCTCGTCGGAGAAGGTGTTCGCAACACGGTTGCGATGGTGCGTTCGGGCACGATGTTCAGGCATATTCTCTCTTGTACTTGGGCGATCTGGTAGGCGCACAGAATACCGTAAGCCGCTGCTCGTTGTCTCTCTGATCGGCTTTCCCGCATGCACACCTTCCGTTCCGAGCGGTCCGCTCATGACTCGCTACTCGTTACTCATAACTCACGAATTTTGCCTTGCTTCTCACCCTGCCCTCGCCGCCTATGCACAGCCTTCCATTCGGAGCAGTTTGCTCAAAACTCGGTACTCGTTACTCATAACTCACTAATTTTGCCTTGCTTCTCACCCTGCCCTCGCCCGACTATGCACAGCCTTCCATTCAGAGCGGTCCGCTCAAAACTCGCTACTCGTTACTCATAACTCACTAATTTTGCCTTGCTTCTCACTCAGCCAAAATCTCCGCAAAGCAGTCCAAAATCTCGGCCCCATGAATATTCGCGTACCTCCGGCAAGCATCTTCGATCTGCTCCATCTGCCCGGTCAGGTAGCTCGTCGACCCCGAGATCGCCACCATCCCCAGCGTCGCCCGGTTCCATACCGGCGTCTCGTCCATATCGGCGATCGACACATTGAAGCCGGACCGGAGCTTCTCCTTGATCGACCGCACCACCTGCCGGCGATCCTTGAGCGACTGAGCGTGCGGTATGTCGAGTTCCAATGTAAGTTTCGCGATGGGCATACAGAAAGGGGGCTCAAGGAGCTCAGCGCGAGTATACGGTCCCGAGGCGAAAACCTTCCCAAAGCCGATCGTCGATGGCGCAAGTACCCCATCCAGTCCCGTAGAATACAAAGAGCAGGGTAGGGACTGACCGGCTCGCCCCGGAGCACAGATCCGCCGCCCCGGAGCATATCCGGGAACCAGATCTGATCCAGACCTAAGTCCCCTGAATCGAAGATTTTACGCATGATTGTAGGGGAGGTAGGGGGTGGGTGTACCCGGAGGTCGCCGCAGGAGAAAATGGTCGGGGCGAGAGGATTCGAACCTCCGACCCCCTGGTCCCGAACCAGGTGCG
>CAXTYQ010000160.1:2867-4797 GCA_964248505.1 uncultured Acidobacteriaceae bacterium | reverse complement strand
TTAAGGGCACGGCTTCAGCCGTGCCGTAACCGCAATTCATGCAACGCGGCTTTAGCCGCTGAGGTACGCTTTCCGCCGGCACAGACCCAAAATCAGAGGTTCCCCAGACTAGACAGCCCGACCGCAAACCCCGAACCGCCCCAACCAAATCCCGTCATCATCCCCACTCCCCGCACTTCACCCAATCAAATCCGCCCAAAGCTCCCCAGCATCCCCATCCACCCCCGCCCGATCTAAACTTCTGTGCCTTCAGCCTCCGCAACGCCGGACGTACTACCGGCTCAGACCCCACCCACCGCAGCCAAACTCTGGCGCCCACGCCGCGTCCTCATCACCCCCGACGCCCTCCTCTGGCCGCACGGCCGAGCCATCCTCGACCGAGCCGCCAACCTCGGCGCCGAGGTCATCCACCTCAAATCCAACCGCCTCCCCAGCTTCAGCCCACCCCGCCCAAAAACCGCAACCGACCCCGAACCCACCCCAGACAAATCCGCCCAACTCACCTACGCCAACGCCAAAACCACCCTGGCCATCGTCACCGCACCCCCCGGCCAGCGCAAACTCCAACCCATCCCACCCTCCGCCGACTGGCAGTTCCACCTCGCCCAGGGCTGCCCCGCCCACTGCCAGTACTGCTACCTCGCCGGATCCCTCGCCGGCCCGCCCGTCACCCGCGCCTACGCCAACCTCCCCGAGATCCTCGACGCCCTTCAACCCTTCGCCGGCCAAGGCGCCATCACCTCCCGCCCCGGCAGCCCCCGCGCCCACGAAGGCACCACCTTTGAAGCCTCCTGCTACACCGACCCCCTCGGCATCGAGCACCTCACCGGATCCCTCGCCGAAACCATCCGCTACTTCGGCCAATGGCGCCAAACCCCTAACGCAGACTCCAACCCCAGTCCCGACCTAAACCCCAGCCCCCACCCCCCCCGCAACCAAATTCAGAGCCCCAACACCCCCCTAGCCCACGTCCAGCTCCGCTTCACCACCAAATTCGACGCCGTCCAACCTCTCCTCCACCTCCCGCACAACGGCCAAACCCGCGTCCGCTTCTCCGTCAACGCCCACTCCGTCGCCCACAACTTCGAAGGCGGCACCGCCTCCGTCAGCCAGCGCCTCCAAGCCATGCGCCAGATGGCCCTCGCCGGCTACCCCATCGGCCTCACCATCGCCCCCATCATGCCCGTCCCCAACTGGCAATCCGAGTACACCAGCCTCCTCCAGGCCGCCGCCCTAGCCCTCGACGGCATCCCCTCCCCGGACCTCACCGCCGAACTCATCACCCACCGCTTCACCCCCGGCTCCAAAGAAGTCCTCCTCGGCTGGTACCCCCGCACCACCCTCGACCTGGCCGAAAGCAACCGCTCCGAAAAACGCACAAAATTCGGCGGCTTCAAATACGTCTACCCCAAAGACCCCATGCGCGAACTCCGCGACTTCTTCCACACCGCCATCCCCCAACACCTACCCACCTGCCAAATCCTCTACTGGACCTAAACATTCCCGATTCCCGAAGAGAATCTACTTCGCCCTTGCCGTTGCTTGTTTCTCCGTCGTCATCCTGAGCGAAGCGAAGGACCCCTGTAGTTGCCGTTGCCCTTGCCGTTGGAGTTGCAGTTGCCTTTCTGGTTGTCATTCCCGAAGGGAATCTGCGTCTGCCTTTGCCGTTGCCTGTTCCACCGCCGTCATCCTGAGCAAAGCGAAGGACCCCTGTAGTCGCCTTTGCCCTCGCCCTCGCCCCTGCCTCCTAGTTGTCATTCCCGAAGGGAATCTGCTTTGCCCTTGCCCTTGCCTGTTCCACCGCCGTCATCCTGAGCGAAGCGAAGGACCCCTGTAGTAGCTTTTGCCGTTGCCCTTGCTCTTGCCGTTGCCCTTCTAGTTGTCATTCCCGAAGGGAATCTGCTTTGCCCTTGCCCTTGCCTGTTCCACC
>CAXTYQ010000160.1:0-2767 GCA_964248505.1 uncultured Acidobacteriaceae bacterium | reverse complement strand
GCCGTCATCCTGAGCGAAGCGAAGACCCCTGTAGTAGCCCTTGCCTTTCTTGGTTGTCATTCCCGAAGGGAATCTGGTCCCAAACTCCTCGAGACCGTGGACGCGCACAACACTGATCCGCGCCCCCGGCGACAGCTGACCGGCCTTCTGCTTCACCGCCGCCCCCCTCACCGACAGAGCAGGCGCCTGCTGCCCAAAGCTCGTGACCGGCAAAGCAAATAGGAGCAACGCAGCAATCCTCCTGAAGCAAAAGCTATGCATAGCAAAATCCCCGAAAAGACACCCATATCCGGCGGCTTCAAATACCTCTACCCAAAGACCCCATGCGCGAACTCCGCGACTCCTGCTACACCCAAATCCCCCAGCACCTACCCACCTGCCAAATCCTCTACTGGACGTAACATAGCCCGCCATCCAGCGTACTGTGTTAGCAGAAACGATCCTGCCCTATAATTGGGGTCTCGATGCCGAAGCTCGCCATCACTCGCTATGCGGCGGACGAGCTCGTACAAGCACGCAAATTCGCCGGCAAAACAAAGAGTGTCATGAAAGATGACTCACCTTTGCGCATCGACATCCGGCGAGTCGATTCACCGGGAATTGAACTCCAGCTTTTCTTCGAGGCGCGCTCTTCCTGGAACGCTTTGCCGGGCGTGCCGTCGGTGAGGCGACCCTCAGCATCTCTTCTCTGGCATCAGAAACGAATCAGGGGCATCGATTGGACAATTAAGCATGAAGTTACGCGCAATGGAATGCCGACGAACGAGGTTATCAGGGGATGGCACGAGCATTATTGGACCGATGAGGACGGGAGCGATTCAATAAGAGTGCCGAACCCTACCCCTCGAAACAAGGACGTCTCAGCACTAATCGACTGGTGCTGCAAGCAGTGGAACATCGAAGGTATGGAAACGCCGCTGGAGCTTTTCAAATGAGCAACCTAGAAGACATAACCCTCAACCAATTCTTCTCCTATTACAGGAGCGACATCGAAACTGAGGTAATTGACGATAACAATGTCGTCTTATCCTTTCCAATTCACTTCTCCGGTTTTCACCGCATCGAAGTGACAGTTACGCAACTTCCTGATAAGTGCTTCATCATCTCTGATGGAGGCAAGATTCTCGATGAACTAAGAACAGCAGGCTATATCTTAGACAAGAAGCTGAGAATGCGACTGGAGCACATTGTCAAAGTAGCTCGCATCCGAATCGTAAACAGCTACATCGTAGCTAACTGTTGCCTTGCCGATCTGGGCGAATCATTACAACGCTTCCTTGAAGCCGCGAAAACGATCGGAGACGCTTACCTGGTGCAGCGGACCAGCACCAAACGTGATGCCGCCCTAATAAGTCGCGTATCATCATTCCTCGCTGAGCAGCGCGTGCCATTCCAAACCAAGCATGCCCTGAATGGTAAGTACGAGCGGCACGTGGTGGATTTCTACTTCCCGCCAAATGGTGTTCCCGGATTAGCCCTCTCCGTGATGAACAATCCGACCCGAACAATGGCCGAAGCTTGGGCGTTCCGATCACTAGACATAAAGAAAACGAACCAGCGCACTCAAGTAGGTGTTGTGTACGAGGATGAGGAAGTAAACGATAACAGCAGATCTATCTTAAATGGAGTACTCGACATCTCTATTCCCAGTTCAGATATATCTGCTCTACAGAAAAGCTTGCAAGTGATCGGAATATTAAAGGCTTCGAGTACGAAGAGTGTCGCCTAATCCCATGAGGCACTACGCGCGGAAAGAGGATGGCCTGGAGAACGGGCCATCCCTGTGAAGAGCGGGTCTATCCCAAGACCAATCCTCTGCTGGACCTATAACTGCCGCGCGAAATTATCGGCAAGTGTTGGCGCATCCACCCCCACCCGTTCCGTACAATTGAAACTAGGCACCGAATGGCTCCGAGACATCCGTTCACCCCGCATTCAGGAGACCTAACCTAAGCCAATGCAATATTTTAGAGTCACCGACAGACCGAATTCCCTAATTTTTAGGATCTCGACGGATCACGATCCAGAACTAAGTCCCCTACCTTCTATATTTTGAGATCAAATCGATGGGGGTCGGGCGGGGGCCAGATCGCTCGGCCGTAAGCCGGACAGAACAGACGAGACGACCTCGCCAACTCCGTCCAAAACCACTCCACCTACCGATCCTCCACCTCACCCGGCACCCGCCCCGTGATCGGCGAACAAC
The DNA here is from genome assembly GCA_964248505.1 of uncultured Acidobacteriaceae bacterium. GTDB lineage: Bacteria > Acidobacteriota > Terriglobia > Terriglobales > Acidobacteriaceae > Edaphobacter. Next base: position 561 of record CAXTYQ010000160.1, on the reverse strand, counting down.
ACGGCGTCCCGCGCGGCACAAACTCCATAAACTCCACCCGCGTCAGATCCGGATCGTACACATTCAGCTGGATCTTGCCGTCGCGCCCCATCTGCATCTTCCCGCAGTTCGGCCCCTCGCACCCGTTCCTCTGGAGCGCCCGCGCCGCCTCCTCCATGTGCGCCACCCCGAGCGAGAAGTGGTCCGCACCCCCCATCTGGTGCAAGTCCGCACCCGCCGGCACGTTGAGCATGTACTCCAGCCAGTCCGTCCCCTCGGGCACCTGCAAGCTCATCCAGTCCGTCCGCTCCGGCGTCATGCCCCCATGCCACAGGGGCGAGAACCCGAGCACACCCCGGTAGAACCGGTCCTCCGCCTCACTATTCTTCACTACAAACCCCGCATGGATGATCCGGCGCGAAGCCGCATTCTCGGGCGGCGCCGTCACCTTCTCCGACCCCGTCTGCACGAACTCGATCAGGTTCCCCTCCGGATCGCGCACGCCAAACCGCCCGTCAACCAGCGGCTCCGTCGCCGGAAACCCCTTCATCTCCAGATACCGCAGGAGCCCCGCCGCATCCC
>CAXTYQ010000159.1:0-4970 GCA_964248505.1 uncultured Acidobacteriaceae bacterium | reverse complement strand
CTACAGAACAGAGAAAACTCCAGTTACGAATGGTTGAGAAAAAGGGGGCAGGTCATCTTCGCGAATGACAACTAGAGCTGTTTTCACACAGGTATAGTTTCGGCGGTTGCAAAAACTGCAGGTCTCTCCACTGCGCAGACGATAGAACTGTCTGCTCCGGTCGAGATGACACAGCTATAGCTATACGTAAACTGCTCTAGAAAGGGCCAGGGCAGAAGCAGATTCCCTCTGGGAATGACAACTAGAAGGGCTGGCGTGTCGCTCTTGTGGGGTTTGGCCTCTATTCCAGTTTAGAGGTTTGGGCGAGTGTGTACGCCATCTCTGAGTGATTTGGTTTTGACTTCAGGCGGGTTGGAGGGCGGAGGTGATGAGGCGGCCGACTTGGGCGAGGATGGCGCCGCGTTTGGTTTCGGGGCCGGGGCAGTCGGTGAGGTAGGCGGTGATGAGGATGGGTGGCCGGTGGGGCGGCCAGAGGACGGCGATGTCGTTGGAGGTGGTTTCGCCGTTGCTGCCGGTTTTGTCGGCGGCGCGCCAGAGGGGAGGGAGATTGGCGCGGAGGCGGGTTTCGCCGTACTTGTTTTCGACCATCCAGCTGGTGAGTTGGGCGCGGGAGGCGGGGGAGAGGACTGGATTGGCGACTGGATTGCTGTCTGGGCCTAGGACGATTTTTTGCATGTCGGCGAGCATGGCGGCGGGGGAGGTGGTGTCGCGGGGGTCGCCGGGGATGGACTCGTTGAGGGCGGTTTCGGTGCGGTCGAGGCGGGTGACGGGGTCGCCGAGGGAGCGGGCGAACCGGGTGATGGAGGTGGGGCCGCCGAGGCTGGCGAGGAGGACGTTGGTGGCGGTGTTGTCGCTTTCGGTGAGGATGGCGTGGAGGAGGTCACGGACGGTCATCTGGCCGCCGGCGTGAGGCTCGGTGAGGGGGGAGTGGGAGATGAGGGGTTTGGCGGGGATGGGAAGGGTTTGGTCGAGAGAGTGCCGGCCCTGCTCTTGGTTTGTGTCGGCGCGTTGGAGGATGGCCGCGGCAACGAGGAGTTTGACGGTGGAGCACATGGGGAAGCGCTCGTCGGGGCGATGGGTGGCGGTTTCGCCGGTGCCGGTATCGAGGACGGCGACGCCGAGGCGGGCTCGGTTTTGCTGTTCGAGGTTGGCGAAGGCGGCGGGGAGGGCCTGGAGGCGACTGGATGGGGGGGATGCGGCGCGGAGGGCTCGGGCGGCGGCGGCGAGGGTGGCGGTGCTGAGGAGACGGCGGCGGGTGAGCATGCTGGATTGGTTGTAGCAGAGGGGACGTGAGTGCAATAAGTTGCACATTCGGTGGGAACGCGTGTTCCTGATTTTCTTTTCCTAAGAAACTTATTTGCGGCTAGACTCACACCACGGTAACCGAGCCATGTGACGGAGATAACGTACAGCGTTCGCTTATGGCTGTGTGTTGGGTTCGGCGGAGATTTTCAGGCTGTGGTCGGGGAGACGAGATGAACATGCGGAAGTTTGCGGTTACGGAGTTAGTGGCATCGGGGCGGAGAAGGGCCGGGCGGGTTTCGGTTGCGATCCTGCTCCTGTCGGTGTGCGGGGCGGCCGGGATGGCGCAGGTATCGGCGTCAGCGCAGCGGGAGATGGCGGAGGTTTATGCGTTGAAGCGGTCGCTTTCGCCGGCGGAGCGGAAGCTGTCGACGAATCTGCTGCTGTTGTCTCGGGCGGCGTCGGGGAAGAATCTCGGGGCTCTGAGCCGGTTTGTGGATGCGGGGATTGGGGATACGAGCGGGCAGGTTCTGGTGGAGGTGCACGGGCGGCTGACGCCGGCGTTGATGACGGCGCGAGCGATGCGCGGCGTGGAGACGGTGAATGGGACGGTGCCGGCCGAGGCGTTTCGGACGGGGCAGGTGCGGGCGCGCGTGAGTGCGGGGGAGTTGCTGGATCTGGCCAGCCAGACGGATGTGAGCTCTGTGCGGGAGGCGACGGGCGGGCACACCAATGTGGGTTCGCTGACGACGCAGGGGTATGTGGCGGAGGGCGCGAACCGGGTGGTGGCGAGCGGCGTGACGGGCGCGGGCGTGCGGGTCGGTGTGTTGTCGGATAGTGCGACGCCGGCGCGGGTGGCGGCGCTGATTCGGACGGGCGATCTGCCGCCGGATGTGGTGGTGGTGCCGGGGCAGTCGGGGGAGGGGCTGGGCGGCGATGACGAGGGGACGGCGATCATGGAGATTGTCCATGACATGGCTCCGGGGGCGAAGCTGTTTTTTGCGACGGCGTTTTCGGGCGAGACGGAGTTTGCTGCCAATATTCGGACGCTGCGATCTGTGTATCACTGCGACATTATTTTGGATGATGTCAGCTACTTGGACGAGCCGGTGTTTCAGGACGGTGTGATTGCGCAGGCGGTGAACGACGTGACGGCGGATGGGGCGCTGTATTTTTCGTCGGCGGCGAACTCGGGGAATTTGAGTTCGGGGACGTCGGGGACGTGGGAGGGGGATTTTGTGAACGGCGGTTTGACCGCGGGGCCGATCAATGGGATTGAGGGTGGGCCGGTGCCGTTGCACAACTTTGGGACGGCGACGTCGCCGCAGCTGTATGACGTGTTGACGCATGCGGCGACGAACGGTGTGTTGCTGCAGTGGTCGGATCCGCAGGGTGCTTCGAGGAACGATTACGACCTGTTTGTGTTTGACCCGACGGGGACGCGGATTAAGGGATTCAGCATTAACGCACAGGATGGGAGTGAGGATCCGCTGGAGTATGTGCTTCCGAGTTCGACGTGCGGGACGGCGACCCCGACGGGGTACTGTCCGGCGCTGGGGGACCAGGTGGTGATCGCGCTGTACAACGGGGCGACGCGGGCTTTGCATGTGGATACGGAGCGGGCGACGCTTTCGATCGGGACGGCGGGGGCGACGTTTGGGCACAATGCGGGGGCGAGCACGTTTTCGATGGCGGCGGTGTTTTGGGACAGTGCGCGGACGGGGGTGCGGCCGTTTGTGGGCGGTGCGGCGAATCCGATCGAGGTGTTCAGTTCGGATGGTCCGCGGAAGATCTTTTACAACCCGGATGGGACGCCGATCACGCCGGGGAACGTCCTGTTTGGGACGAATGGAGGTGTGACGCTGGTGAAGCCGGATGCGGCTGCGGCGGATGGTGTGACGACGAAGACGCCGGGATTCAACCCGTTCTTTGGGACGTCGGCGGCGGCTCCGCATGCGGCGGGGATTGCGGCGTTGGTGAAATCGGCGAACCCGGCGCTGACGAATGTGCAGATCCGGCGGATGCTGACGGGGGCGGCGATCGACAATATGGAGCCTGGGGTGGATCGGGACAGCGGGTACGGGATTTTGGCGGCGGTGCCGGCGGTTGCGGCGGCGCAGGGCTCGGGGACGAGTTCGAGCGTGGTGGCGTCGCAGTAGAAGGCTGAGTGCGTGCGGGGCCGAGCAGGGCAAGCGGGCGGCCTCGCGTGACTGGAACGAAGGTTATGTGGGTGATTTCTAGGAGATTTCCGGTGAAACTTGGACAGGTTGTGGTGTCGGTGGCGTGTATGTTCGGGGCGTTCTCAGCCGTGTCGGGAGCGGAGACGATTTCGGATTTCACGGGCGTGATTACGGCGAACAGCTCGACGGAGTTGGGGCGGCCGTTTCGGAGCGGGGTGCCGCAGGACTGGAGCGGGACGGAGACGTACGACGGTGTGAATCAGGCGACGCTGGGGAATCTTTACAACTACCAGACGTACCGGTTTGCGGCGTCGTTGTTTGCGGGTGCGCCGTATGTGGAGATCGGGTTCTTCGATGAGTTCAACGCGGGGGATCTGTTTGCGGTGGCGTACGCGGGAAGCTATAACTCGACCAGCCGGGGAGCGAACTGGCTGGGGGATGAGGGGTACGGGGGCAACTACATCTCGAACGATCCGAATACGTTTCAGGTGGTGTTGCCGACGGGGTCGGACCTCCTGTTGATGGTGACGACGACGGGGTTGAATGGGTTGGGGGTGGGACAGCCGTTTGCTGTGACGATCGATGCGTTTGCGGATACGTTGTATGACGATCCGGCGCCGACGGCGATTCCGGAGCCGGGGACGTGGGGGATGGTGGGGACGGGTTTGCTGGGGATGGCTGGTGTGGTGCGGCGGCGGTTTGGGGTCTGCGGTTAGGGCCCCGAGCCTAGCTGCAGGTTGTAAGTTCTGCTAGACGCGGTTTTCACACAGGTATAGTTCCGGCGGTTGTAAAACTGCAGGTCTCTCCACTGCGCAGACGATAGAACTGTCTGCTCCGGTCGAGATGACACAGCTATAGCTATACGTAAACTGCTCTAGGCGCGGGGGCCGGTGGAGTTTTTGGGGCGGGGGTAGAAGGCTTCGACGACGGTGGAGATGCCTCCGCGGGGGCGGAAGTCGCCTTTGACGAGGGCCCAGACGGGGTCGGTGGCGCGGACGACGTCGTCGAGGATCTGGTTGGCGATGTTTTCCTGGAAGATGCCGAGGTTGCGGTAGGTGAAGAGGTATTCCTTGAGGGATTTGAGCTCGAGGCAGCGCTCGCGCGGCATGTAGCGGATAGTGATGACGCCGAAGTCGGGGAGGCTGGTTTTGGGGCAGACGGAGGTGAATTCGGGGTCGTCGATGAGGATCTCGTAGCTCTGGAACTGATTTTGGAAGGTTTCGATTTCGGGGAAGGGGAAGGTGAGGCCGGCGGCGGCGTGGTCGTCGGTGTAGCGTGGGGTTTGGGTGGGCATGAGGGTTATTTTAGCGGGTTTGGGGTAGGGGTTGTGGGTGTGGTGGGGTAGGGTGGGAGGAGGGAACAGGGAACAGGGGACAGACAGAGACAGAGGACTGGGACCGGACCTGGGTACTGGTGGCGCGCCCTCCGGGGTTTACGGGACGTGGAGCTTGGCGGTTCTTGTTTAGAGCGGTTTTCACACAGGTATAGTTCCAGCGGTCGCAAAACTGCAGGTCTCTCCACTGCGCAGACGATAGAACTGTCTGCTCC
>CAXTYQ010000158.1:0-5052 GCA_964248505.1 uncultured Acidobacteriaceae bacterium | reverse complement strand
AGAAGTCGGGATTTTTGAGGTAGTAGGTCTGTTGCGTGACGCCGTTCTGGCGTGCGGCGGTGAGTAGGTTGGAGCTGTCGAAGCGGTCGTAGAAGAGGCCGAAGCCGCCGCGAAGTGTGACCCAGGCGGGCTTCTTGTCGGCCTGATGGACGGCCCAGGCGAAGCCGATGCGGGGGGCTGGGTCGATGTGGTCAGGGATGCCGGACTGGGTTTCGAAGCGTGCGCCCAGGTTGAGGGTGAAGGCTTTGGTGAGCTTCCACTCGTCGTCGGCGTAGAGGCCGAGATCGCCGGTGAGGACGGAGGCGCTGGGCTGGCCAGCGGTGAGGTTGAACTGCGTGGCGCCACCGCCGGAGGCGCGGATCTGCGCGGGAGTGAGGCCCTGGGCGAGGCCCTTCTCGGTGAGTTGGTAGGTGGCGAGGTCGGGGAAGGTGTACTGGCCGTTGTAGTTGGCGGTGGAGAGGTTGCTGTCGCGGACGAGGCGGTAGCGGGCGCCGGCGCGGATGAAGTGTTTGCCGTGGTCTACGGAGATGTATTGCTGGAATTCGTAGCGATCCTGGTTGTCGCGGAGGAACTGGCTCGCGGCGCCGCCGCCGTTGAAGGAGCCCTGGACGATGAGGGTGGGCGCGGAGCTGACGGCTGTTTGGTTGAGGCGGGTGCGGATGTACTGGAAGCGGGTCTCGCTGACGAGATGTGGGCCGATGGTTTGGGTGTTGCCGACCTGCAGGGTTTGGGTGGTTGCGGTGTTGTTGAAGCCTTCGCTGGCGAGGGTGAGGAGGCCGATGCCGCCGTTGGTGACGAGGTTCTGGTTGTACTCGTAGCGCGCGGTGAAGGTGTTGTTGGTGGTGAGCTGGCGGTCGAGGCGGGCGGAGTAGGAGTGAGATGTTTGCGGGTCGGCGACTGCTTGCGAGAGGGCGGTTTGATTGAGGTTTTGGTCGAGGGTGACGGCGTTGATGACGGCGTTGTTTTGCTGGTCGTTGTAGTTGCTGGAGAGGAAGAAGGAGGTCTTTTTGCCGATGGGGCCACTGACGTTTCCGTCGATGTAGAGCGTGTGGTAGGGAGGCTGGGCACCGGTGAAGGGGTTGCGGGCGTTGAAGGCGCGGTCGTTGCCGCTGGATTGGAGGTAGCCGTGGAGCTTGTCGGTGCCGGGTTTGGTGAAGATTTCGACGCGACCGAAGCCGAGGCCTTCGTACTGGGCGGAGTAGGGATTCTGGTTGATGCGGATCTCGCGGATGGAGCTTTTGGGCGGGAAGCGGCCGCCGGAGAAGCCGTCGATGTAGACCTGCGGGGGATGCTGGCCGTCGCCGCCGGCGATGGCGAGGATCTGCTGCTGGAGTGTGGCGTCGTCGCTCGAGAGGGTGTCGAGCTGCTCTTTTTTGAAGACGAGGGAGCTCCCGTTGTCGCCGGCTGAGGTGCTGTTCGAGTTGTTGGCGTCGATGTTGAGGACTTCGTTTTCGGTGGCGATGCGGAGGTTGAGGTTGAGGGGTGGGAGGGCTCGGTCACGGAGGACGATGCCTTCGCGGAGGTAGGGTTCAAAGTCGGGGGAGGTGATGAGGAGGCGATAGGTGCCGGGCGGGAGGTCGACGGAGAAGCGGCCCGTGGCGTCGGTGGTGATGTCGCGCGTGACGGTGGGGCCTTCGAGGTGGGACTGGCTCTCGATGTGGACCTGGGCTCCGCCGACCTTGGCGCCGGAGGGGTCGTTGACGGTGCCGGAGAGGATGCCGGCAAAGCGCGGGGTTTGCGCGGGGGTGGGTACGGCTTGTGCGAGGAGTTGCGGCGGCGCGGCGAGGGATAGAGCAAGCCCGCCGAGGAGAGAGGGGAACCAGGAACTCATGCGGGGCAACCGACCAGGGGAGATTTGGATAAAGATGCGACTTTGACTCTGGTCTGGGGACAAAGTTTCGGTGGGTTGGGAGTATTTGTTGGGGAGTTCATGACCGGTAAACGGGCGGGCGGGTGAAGGCGGCGGTGTATTCTCTTCAGACCCAATGCAGTTCTGAGGAGTGTCTGTGTGAGTGATCGCGGCCGGTTTGTTTTTTTTGTTCGATGCGGACGTTTGGTGGTGGGTGCTCTGCTGATGGTGTGTGGGATGGGGGCGGAGATGCGGGCGCAGAGTGCCGCGGGCCTTGTGGGAGCTTCGGCGCGCGGGACGGTGCCTGTGGTGACCGAGCATGCGATGGTGGTGACGATTCAGCATGACGCGACGGACGCGGGTGTGAGCGTGTTGCGCAAGGGCGGAAATGCGGTGGACGCGGCGGTGGCGGTGGGGTTTGCCTTGGCTGTGGTGCGACCGGAGGTGGGCAATATTGGGGGTGGTGGATTCATGCTGATTCGGCAGCATGCGGACCGGGCGCACGGAGGAACGGACGGGTTTGCGACGCATTTTCTGGATTATCGGGAGAAGGCTCCGGCCCTGGCGACACGGGATATGTATCTCGACGCGAACAAAGATGTGGTGAAGGGGCTGTCGACGGTGGGGTATAAGGCTTCGGGGGTTCCGGGGACGGTGGCGGGGCTGGTGTATGCGCAGGCGCACTTCGGCAAGTTGACGTTGGCGGAGGATATGGCGCCGGCGATCCGTCTGGCTGCGGAGGGGTTTGTGCTGTCGGACGCGGAGGCGGCGGATTTGCGGTCGAAGGAGCTGGCGAAGTTCCCGGCTTCGGCGCGGATTTTTCAGAGGGACGGGAACTTCTATGTGGGCGGCGATCGGTTTCAGCAGCCGGTGCTGGCAGAGACGCTGAAGAAGATTGCGGCCGATCCGGGAGATTTTTATCACGGCGGGATGGCGCGGACGATTGCGGCGGAGATGGCGCGTGGCGGCGGTCTGATTACGGCGGCGGACTTGGCGGCGTATGAGGTGAAGGATCGTGCGCCGATTGTGAGCCGGTATCACGGGTACGAGATCATCACGGCGCCGCCGCCGTCTTCGGGCGGTGTGGTGTTGACGGAGATCCTGAATATCTTGTCGACGTACGACTTGCCGAAGCTGGGGCCGGACCGGTCGGCGGCGCAGGTGCACGTGATTACGGAGGCGTTTCGGCGGGCGTATATGGATCGCGCGGAGTACCTGGGTGATCCGGACTTTACGCGGCAGCCGGTAAAGGAGATGGAGAACCCGGCGTATGCGGCGGCGTGGCGAGCTTCGATCGATCCGGCAAAGCCGACGCCGAGCACGGAGTTGAAGCGGCCGCCGGGGTTTATGCCGGCGCCTCCGCAGATGGGGCCGGAGCGTCATGAATCGAGTGAGACCACGCATTTTTCGGTTGTGGACGCGGAGGGCAATGCGGTCTCGAATACGTATACGCTGAACGGCTACTTTGGCTCGGGGGTGACGATTGCGCCGCTTGGTTTTCTGATGAACAACGAGATGGACGACTTTGCTTCGAAGATGGGTGTGCCGAATATGTTCGGTCTGATTCAGGGACCGGCGAACTCGATTGCGCCGGGGAAGCGGCCGTTGTCGGCGATGACGCCGACGATTGTGACGACGCTGCCGAAGGATGGGAGGCCCGGCGATCTGCGGCTCGTGCTGGGGACGCCGGGTGGGTCGACGATTATCACGACGGTGGCGAATGATTTTTTGAGTGTGGTTGAGAACGGTTTGACGATTCAGCAGTCGGCGGATGCGCCGCGGTTTCATCATCAATACTTGCCGGACCGGCTGGATCTGGAGAAGACGTTTCCGGACGATGTGGCGCAGCAGCTCTTGACGATGGGATACCACACGAACCGGCAGATGGCGGCGGATGAGCATTCGCCGGGGACGTGGGGGGATTCGGAGCTGATCGCGGTGGACCCGAAGACGCACACGCTGATGGCCGGGCATGACAGCCGGCGCGCGTATGGGAAGGCGGCTGGCTACTGAGCTGTGAGTTCGGGCGTTGCGGCGGCGGGTTGGAGCGAGTTCAAGAGGTCGCGGGTCTCGCGTAGGACGACTTCGGCTTTGGCGCTGGTGAGCGGCCAGCGGAGGACGCCTTGGGGGGTGAACTGCGCTCCGGATTTGCTGTTGCGACTGACGAGCTTCATGAGGGAGGCGGGGTCGACGCCGAGGGAGGCGTGAGGGCGGCCGGGGTTGGCGAAGCTGTCGCCGGTGCTGTCCGCGGTGGTGGATCGGGATTCTGAACGGTCGATGAACTTGATGTGGAGCATGTCGCGCATGGCTTTGATTTTGCCGGCTTGCGCGAGTGGGGCGGTGGTGGGGCGGGTGCCGACGGTGGCTCGGGCGGCGAGGGTGGCGTTGGTGATTTCGCGATTTGCAACTGTACGTGTGCCATATTGCAGAGGTCGCGAGGGCGGTGCGGGGCGGGCGATCTGGCCGGGGCGCAGGGGTTGGAGGGTTGTGGGGGTGGGGCGGCCGTTGGTCGCCGGTTTTGCGGGGGCTGAGACGGTTTCTTCGACGGCGGTGCGCTTTCTTTCGATGGATGCGATGCCGAGATGTTCGCACTGGAGGCGGATTTCGCCGGCAGCCAGGAGATTTGTAACTGAATCAGGGATGGCGCCGTAACGGTCTTTTAATTCGTCGCGGATTTCTGCGAGATCTGCTTGGGAGATTGCGCCGGCGATGCGTTTGTACATGCGCAGGCGCTGGTTTTCTTTAGGTATGTAACTGTCGTCGATACGTATTGAAATGCCGAGATTGACGGTGGCGCCGATGTGCTCGGGTGTGCCTTCGCCTTTCATCTGGCGGACGGCTTCTTCGAGCATGGTGGTGTACATTTCGAAACCGATGGCTTCGATGTGGCCGGATTGTTCCCCGCCGAGCATGTTGCCTGCGCCGCGCAGTTCGAGGTCGAGCGCGGCGATCTTGAAGCCGGCGCCGAGGTCGGAAAATTCTTTGAGGGCGGCGAGGCGGCGGCGGGCGATTTCGGTGAGTTGCTGCTCTGGCGGGATGAGGAGGTAGGCGTAGGCGCGGCGGTTGGAGCGACCGACGCGGCCGCGGAGCTGGTAGAGCTCGGAGAGGCCGTGGCGGTCGGCGCGGTTGATGATGATGGTGTTGGCGAGCGGGATGTCGAGGCCGTTTTCGATGATGGAGGTGGCGCAGAGGACGTCGTACTC
>CAXTYQ010000157.1:0-5390 GCA_964248505.1 uncultured Acidobacteriaceae bacterium | reverse complement strand
GGCCTGGTTTAGGCTGCCCTTTCAACAACTACATCAATAGGAGAACTGCCCTAAGTTGCTTTAGACCAGTTTACCTTTAGGTGTAGTCTCCGAAGCGGAGTCTGAGCCAGGCTTGGGCGTCTTGCGGGGTGATGGTCTGGAGAGCTTGTGCGGTGGCGTGTTCGAGCTGCGGCATGGCTCGTGCGGCGAGCGCGCGCAGGCGGGCTTTGAGCTTGGACCAGGCTTTTTCGATGGGATTGAGGTCGGGCGAGTAGGGTGGCAGGTAGAGCAAGGATGCCTCGCAAGCCTCGATCCGTTCGCGTACGCCGTCGACCTTGTGCGCGCTCAGGTTGTCCATAACGACCACGTGGCCGGGACGCAGCTTCGGGCACAGTACCTGGTCGAGGAAGGCCAGAAACACGTCGCCGTCGGTGGCGGACTCGACGGTCATGGTGGCCAGCATGCCGGTGTGGTCCATGGCGCCGAGGATGGTGAGTATCTCTCATTGCCCGCCGGGAACCCGGTCGCGGATGCGCTGTCCCTTCCGGGCACGCCCGTACCGTCGCGTCATCTGCGTCGAGACGCCGCTTTCGTCTACGTAGATCAGGCTATCGGCCGCGATCGAGCCGATGGCCTGGAGGTGGGCGTCGCGCTTCTGGAGGTTGTCTCCGGTGTCGCGCTCGGTGGCGTGGAGTGACTTTTTTTGAGCCGTAGACCGAGCCTGTTGAGGATGCGCCACAGGTGCACGGTGCTGGCCCGCGCCCCCTGCTCGGCAGCCTTCTGCTGCAACTCGACGAGCACGATGTCCGGTTGCGCCTCGACCAGCCGCCGGATTAACGCGGCATCGATGCGGCTGGGAGCGCGACGCTGCGGCACCCGCTTGTAGCTGCCGCTCTGACGCTGGGAGGCGGCGATCTTCAACACCCAGCCGTACTCACATCGAACCGCACGGCCAACTCCCGCATCGTGCCCTTGCCGGCCGCATAGGCCGACAACACCTTGCGCCGAAGATCATCGCTGTATGCTCGTGCCATCCTCCAACAATCAGCCAAGCCGAAGCGCCTGCAAAGAATCTAGCTCTATACCTAAGAGTAAGTTGCTCTAGGCTCCGACCGGTTCGGGGACCGCGACTTTGACGGGTGTGAGCCAGTTGTAGCGGTCGGGTTTTTCGCCGTTGACGAGGGCGAAGAACTCATCGTGGAGGATGCGGGTGATGGGGCCCATCGTGCCGTCGCCGACCAGGATGCGGTCGACGGAGCGGAGGTGGGTGACCTCGGCGGCGGTGCCGGTGAAGAAGGCCTCGTCGGCGATGTAGAGGAACTCGCGGGGGAGGGTTTGTTCGACGACCGGGATGCCGAACTCACGCGCGAGGGTGAGGATGGAGGAGCGCGTGATGCCGTTGAGGACGGAGTTGGCGAGCGGCGTGGTGTAGAGGACGCCGCCGCGGACGAGGAAGAGGTTTTCGCCGGAGCCTTCGGAGAGGTATCCGTTGACGTCGAGCGCGATGCCTTCGGAGTATCCGTTGATCTCGGCTTCCATGCGGATGAGCTGGGAGTTCATGTAGTTGGCGCCGGCCTTGGCGAGGGACGGCATGGTGTTGGGGGCCAGGCGGGACCAGGAGGAAACGCAGACGTCGGCGCCTTGGGTTCCGGGGACGTATTTGCCCCACGGGAAGTTGGCGATGTAGATCTCGACCGGGGAGCGGAGGGGGTTGACGCCGATCTCGCCGTATCCGCGAAAGGCGACGGGGCGGATGTAGCAGGGGGCGATGTTGTTGGCTTCGACGACCTCGACGACGGCGGCCGAGAGCTGGTCGACGGTGTAGCCGAGCGGCATGCGGTAGACCTTGGCGGAGTCGAGAAAGCGGGCCATGTGTTCGGGGAGGCGGAAGACGCCGGCGGTCGCCGAGCTGGGCTGGGCGTAGCAGCGGATGCCTTCGAAGATGGACGAGCCGTAGTGGACGACGTGGCTCATGACGTGGATCTGGGCCTGTTGCCACGGGATGAGATTTCCGTTGTGCCAGATGTGCTCGGTGATTTCGATGGGCATGGTGTTGGCTCCTGAGTCGATTGTAGGGGTAGTTGCTATTCGGTCTCGAGGCGGTCCCGGAATGGGAGAGCCCATTTTAGCAAGGGTGTGCGAGCGGGCATGTTTACCGGACGGAGCGACCGTGCGTGGGAGAATTGGGGGTGGTCTTTGATTCTCATTCGATGATCCTGGCGCGCACGGAGTATGCGGCGTACGTGCGGTTTTCGTTGCTGGCGCTGAGCTCGATCTTCTTTCTGGTGGATCCGTTTGCGGCGTTGCCGACGTTTCTGGCGGTGACGGCGGGTGCCGACAAGCTGCGTCGGCGGGCGATCGCGCGGAAGGCGTCGTTGACGGCCCTGGTGGTGTTGAGTGCATTTTCGATTGCGGGCAAGTATCTGTTTCAGATGTTTGGGATTACTTTGCCGGCGTTTGAGATTGCGGGCGGTGTGATCCTGCTGTTGATCGGTCTGGACATGCTGGAGGCGAAGCGATCGCCGACGCAGGAGTCGACCGAGGAGGCCGAAGAGGCGGCGCACAAGGAGGATGCTGGGATTGTTCCGCTGGGGGTGCCGATGCTGGCCGGACCGGGGTCGATTACGAGTGTGATGGTGCTGGTGGGGCAGGTGCAGAAGTGGTGGCAGCTGCTGGCGATTTTAGGGTCGATCTTCCTGACCGCGTTGATCTGCTTTCTGGTGTTGGGGAACTCGGACCGAGTGGCGCGCGCTCTGGGAGAGACCGGGATTCGCATCCTGGTGCGTGTGATGGGTCTGCTGCTGGTGGCTCTGGCGGTGCAGTATTTTGTGAATGGGATGGTGGACCTGGGGGTGATTGCGAAGCCGGGGGGGTAGGTCAGGGGACAGGGAACAGGGAACAGGGAACAGCGAGCCAGGGCAGGGAATAGGGGACGGGGTGCAGGATCAGGGGATTACTTTGGGGCTTTCCGCGGTGCGAGTTTTGGGGTGGCGTACAGATGACCGAGGCGCTCAGATGATATTGTCATGGGAGTCTCTCTAGAGCGAGCTGAGTATGCTGAATCAACGCCCGCGGAAGTTGATGGAGTCTATCCCGCGTCCGCTCCGGATTTTTCTGACGGTTTACGTCCTGTACACGGCTGTGACGTGGATCTCGTGTCTGATCCATTACCGGCTGGGGCACAGCCAGCCGTATTCCAGTCCATTTATCCATCAGAGCTGGGATCCGTTCACGGACTTCCGCACGTACAACTTCCGGTTTCAGCTTTTCTTTCATCGGGCGGAGTTTTTCAACCAGTACACAGACATCCGGCTTCCGTATTTTTCCTACCCTGCGCCGGCGGCGGCGGTGTACCGGTTTTTCTACGGTCTTGGGCGGCCGACGCGTGACTATCTTCTGCTCGGCGGGGTTTGGGCTGCTTGTTTGACGTTTGGGCTTTACTGGATGCTGCGGCGGTCGGGATCGAAGATGGGGGTGGCGGCGGGAGTTGCTCTCCTCATGCTGGCGGGGTCTTTTCCGCTGGATTTTATGCTGGAGCGCGGCAATCTGGAGCTTGTGGTCTGGATACTGGTTTACCTGGGCGCGTTTCTGTATTTAAAGGGGTATGACAAGAGTGCGGCGGTGCTTTTGGGCGCGGCGGCCTCGATGAAGATCTATCCGATTATCTTTTGTGGGCTGCTCTTGCAGCGGCGTCGGTATGGCGCTGTCGGGGTCGCGATCCTGACTGCGGCAGTGTGTGATGTGCTTTCGTTGTGGTATGCCGGGCCGACGTTTATGACGGCGTTTCACGGATTCAATCAGACCGTGATGAACTACCAGCAGAGCTACTCGATTCCTGCGCGGGTGTCCGACGGTGGGATGGATCACTCGTTCTTTTCGCTGACCAAGGCTGTGGGGCACGGGCTTGGGCTGCACTACGAGACGTGGCTGCACCCGTATTACCTGATTGCGGGGGTGCTGGCGCTCGTGCTGTTTTTTGGACGGTCGTTGCGGCTTCCTCTGCTGAACCAAGTTTTGTTCATCATGGTGATGGCGATCAGCCTGCCGCCGAACTCGTTTGATTACACGTTTGTGTACCTGTACCTGCCGTGGACGATGTTGTGCATGGTGGCGTTTCGGGCGGCTCGTCGCGGAGTTGCCGTGCCGGGGCTGACCCCGCTCCTGCTGTGCTTTGTGCCGCTGTTTGCGCCGTTCAGCCTGTTTGTGCGGCACGATATGCGCTTTGGCGGCCACGTGCAGACCGTGGTTTTGCTCCTTCTGCTTTCCCTCTGCCTTCGTTATCCTTTCCCGGACGAGCTTTGGATGCGATCAGGGAAGGATTGGCGGGCGTCCAGCGACGATTTGCTGGAGGTGGCTCCCTCGGTTCAGACGGCATAGACGGCGATGTTGCGTGCGCTCTCTTTTTTGACGGAGGTTGACGAGGGTAGCTAGACGTGAGGCGGGAGAGAGATGCGGCGGATCTGGATTGCTTGGCTGGTGTTGCTAGGGACGGGCGGCGTGCCGGCGTGGGCGCGCTTTGAGCCGGTGACGTGCAAGAACTCGTACACGGTGGCGCAGGAGATCGGCGAGGGCGGAAAGGCGGCGGCGGCGGTGTACCGGGCGATGCCTGTGCTGCCCGATGCGGATCCGGTGACGGTGTATGTGCAGCGGCTGGGAGCGAAGCTGGTAGGGCGGGCGCCGGTGATGCCGGGGGTGGGGCAGCAGTGGCCGTTCAGCTTTCACGTGGTGGCGAGCGCGGATATCAACGCGTTTGCTTTGCCGGGCGGGGCGGTGTTCGTGAATCTGGGGACGGTGCAGGCGGCCGAGACGGAGGCGCAGCTGGCCGGGGTGATGGCGCACGAGATCTCGCATGTGGTGATGCGGCACTCGACCTGCAATCTTTCAAAGCAGCGCAAGCGGAGTATTTTGTACGGGATCGGCGCGATCGGGTCGGCGGTGGTGCTGGGGAACGGAGCCGCGGGAGCGCTGGCGCAGACCGGGATTGGGACGGTGCAGGGGCTCGATTTTCTCCATATGTCGCGGGATTATGAGCGCCAGGCCGATCTGCTGGGCACGGGGATTCTGTATGACTCGGGGTACGACCCGCGGGGCTTGCCGCAGTTTTTCGAGACGATTCAGGCGAAGTATGGGGCGGGCGGGGCGCAGTTTATGAGCGACCATCCGAACCCGGGCAATCGGACCGAGTATGTGAATGCCGAGATTGCGACGCTGCCGGCGCGGACGGGATCGGTGGTAACGACGGCCGAGTTCAAGCAGGTGCATGCGGTGGCAAAGGGCGAGGGGGCGCTTTCGGCGAAGGAGGTGCAGGCGGGGGCGTGGCGGAGAGGCGGGCAGTATGCGTCTGGGCCGGGGGGGGGGGGGGGGGGTGGGCCGGGGGCTGGGCCGGGGGGGGGTGCCGGGGGTAGTTCACC
>CAXTYQ010000156.1:0-5403 GCA_964248505.1 uncultured Acidobacteriaceae bacterium | reverse complement strand
CGCCCGCCCTTCGGCTCCTTCTGCCCCGCTCCCGCTGTCGCCATCAAACTCACCTCGTCTCGTCTCTAAGATGTCGCAGGAAAGCCGAGGTTTCGTGCCGGCAAACAAAAGAGCCACCCCCAAAGAGAGGTGGCTCTCACACGCCCAAACAGATGTTCTAGTTCGAACTCATGCTGTGGAGAAACTCCTGATTGTTCCGCGTCTTCTCCAGACGGCTCGTCAGCAGTTCCATGGCCTCGGTCGCCGACAGAGGATTCAGCACCTTGCGCAAGATCCATGTGCGCTGGAGCTCGTCCTTCGGAATCAGCAACTCCTCCTTACGCGTTCCGGAGCGCTGAATATCGATCGCCGGAAACACCCGCTTGTCCACCAGCTTGCGATCCAGGATCACCTCCATGTTGCCGGTTCCCTTGAACTCCTCAAAGATAACCTCGTCCATCCGCGATCCCGTATCGACCAGCGCCGTCGCAATAATCGTCAGCGATCCGCCCTCCTCGATATTGCGCGCCGCTCCAAAAAACCGCTTCGGACGTTGCAGCGCGTTCGAGTCCACACCGCCCGAAAGCACCTTTCCGGACGGCGGCACGATCGTGTTATACGCTCGCGCCAAACGCGTAATCGAGTCCAGCAAAATCACCACATCGCGCTTGTGCTCCACCAGCCGCTTCGCCTTCTCGATCACCATCTCCGCCACCTGCACGTGCCGCGCAGCCGGTTCGTCAAAGGTCGACGAGATCACCTCGCCCTTCACCGACCTCTGCATGTCCGTAACCTCTTCCGGCCGCTCGTCGATCAGCAGAACGATCAGCACCACCTCCGGATGATTCGACGTGATCGAGTTCGCGATCGACTGCAGGAGCATCGTCTTGCCCGTCCGCGGCGGCGCCACAATCAAGCCGCGCTGCCCCTTGCCCACCGGCGTCAACAGATCCATCACACGGCCCGAGATGTGCTCGCGCACTGTCTCCATCTTCACCCGCTCCTGCGCATACAACGGCGTCAGGTTGTCAAACAGGATCTTGTTGCGCGTCTCCTCCGGACTCTCAAAATTAATCGCTTCAATTTTGACCAGAGCAAAGTACTTCTCGCCCTCATGCGGCGGCCGGACGTTGCCGCTGATCGTGTCGCCCGTCTTCAGATCGAATTTGCGGATCTGCGACGGCGAAACATAGATATCGTCCGGCCCGGGAAGATAGTTGTAATCCGGAGACCGAAGAAACCCGTAGCCGTCCGGCAAAATCTCCAGCACGCCTTCCGCGAAAATGTGGCCTTCTTTTTCGCTCTGTGCCTGAAGAATCTTGAAGATCAGATCCTGCTTCCGTAAGCCGCTGGTACCGGCAATATCAAATCCGCGCGCGAGCTTACCTAGCTCCGCAATATTGTGCTCTTTAAGCTCAGAAATAGTCATGTTTACCTGAAAAGTGCCTAGGGGAGGGGGTGAGAACAAGGAGGGGATGGACGTGAGGAGGGGGTTCTACCGGGAGGGCAGACGATACGGAGAGTGTTTTGTTGCGGAGAGGATCAGAGGAGGTAAACGAAGGGAAATTGGCGGTGAAAAAAGCAGAGAAATATCAGAGTTGTTACGTGTGCTGCGTTGCAGGGAACGTCCGCGCGTTAAGCTGCGCGGCGTTCCTGCAATTGTACCTTAGAAACCGGAACTTCGGAAGAATCATCCATCGGAACCGTATCCTTGAAGCGGTCGAGCACCTCGTTGGTCGTGTCCTGCAAACGTGTGTTCGGCTTGTGGAGCTTCCGCGTCGCCTTGGAAGCCAGTTGGCAAAGCTCATACCGGTTTGTGACGTGGGTAAGTGCTCCAAAAATAAGATCTGAGCGCATTTTTTCTCCTCTGCAATCTCTGAAGCCTTGCACCCTTATGGGATACAGACTCTCGTTCAAACTTCTGAATAGGTGACTCGTTAGCAAGTAGTTACGGCTACCGGACCCACACCTTAGACGCAAAGAATCCGATATTTGGTGCAAAAAACTCGGATCCTGCTGCTAGATCGGCCAGAGCTCAGCCGCTATTTCAAAGGACGCGATCTGTCCGATCACACGCGCCTTCCCGAACATCCGCAAGCTCCTCCGCGGACAGGTAGCTTTCGCTCGTCACTGTCCCGCGGCACACTCCAGTCGTTCAAATTCTGTAAGAGCTCGGCGGCACCTTTGAAGCTAAACCGGAAGACAGAACCGGTCAATACTTTTTTTGGAACTATTCTCCGCACGATCTCCCAGAAAACGGAAGCCGCCCACCCTCTCCGACCCCTCACACCCAATCACGCCCAGTAACTGCGGTCCAGCGTCCGGTACTGAATCGCCTCCGCGATATGCTGCACACAGATCGCCGGCTCGCCCCCAAGATCCGCAATCGTCCGCGCCACCTTCAAGATCCGGTCGTGCGCCCGCGCGCTCAACCCCTGCTGCTGCATCGCCCGCTCCAACAGCCGCTCCGCGTCGGTCGACAACTCGCAGTACAAACGGATCTGCTGCGTCGTCATCTGAGCGTTCGCATACACCGCCCGCGACACGGCCTTGGCCGACCCCCGAGTCCTCTCCTCCCCGGCCAGAAACCGCGCATGCTGCCGCTCCCGGGCACGCAGCACGCGCTCCCGAATCTGCTCCGAACCCTCGGTCGCCGTACCCCCGCGAAGCTCCTTGTACTGCACCGCCGGAACCTCAATATGAATGTCGATCCGGTCCAGCAACGGTCCACTCACCTTGGACACATACCTCTGGATCATCGGCGGCGTACACATACACTCCCGTCCCTTGTCGTTGAAGTACCCGCACGGACACGGATTCATCGCCGCCGCCAGCATAAAGCTCGCCGGAAAACTCAGGCTCATCGCCGCCCGCGAGATCGTCACCACACCGTCCTCGAGCGGCTGCCGCAACACCTCCAGCACATTGCGCGGAAACTCCGGCAGCTCGTCCAGAAACAAGAGCCCGTTGTGCGCCAGCGACACCTCCCCCGGCCGCGGCACCATCCCTCCACCGATCAGCCCCGCATCCGAGATCGTATGGTGCGGCGACCGAAACGGCCGCTGCGTCACCAGCCCCTGCTCCGCGTCCAGAACTCCCGCGACCGAATGGATCTTCGTCGTCTCCAGAGCCTCCTCGAATCGCAAGGGAGCCAGGATTGACGGCAAGCGCTTCGCCAGCATCGTCTTGCCCGAGCCCGGCGGTCCAATCATCAGGATGTTGTGTCCGCCCGCCGCCGCTACCTCCAACGCCCGCTTCGCCACATGCTGCCCGCGAACATCCTTGAAGTCGTGCGGGAAGTGCTGCATCGCCTCCAGCAGATCCGTCGTCTCCACCGCGAGCGGCTTCGCCCCGGACGCCCCGACAGCCATTCCGATCAGGAGCTCCCGCACCTCCAGCAACGTCTTCACCGGGTAAACACTCACACCCGCGACCACCGCCGCCTCCCGCGCATTGCTGGCCGGAATCACCAGGTTCCGAATCCCGTGCGCCCGCGCCGCCACCGCAATCGGCAGCATGCCCTGCACCGCCCGCAAGCTTCCATCCAGACCCAGCTCTCCAATCAGGACGAAGTCGCTCAGATCCACCGACTGCAAAGCCCCGTACGCCCCCAGGATGCCGATCGCAATCGCGAGATCAAACCCCGATCCGGCCTTTTTCAAATCCGCCGGCGCAAGATTGATCGTGATCCGCGTCGGCGGTAGGTCAAATCCCGAGTTCCGAATCGCCGACCGCACCCGATCCCGGCTCTCCCGCACCGACGCGTCCGGCAGACCCACCGTGTGAAACTGCTCCTCGGCCAGCATCCCGCCCGAGTAGTCCACCTCCACCTCGATAATGTGTGCGTCAATCCCGTAGACCGCCGCGCTCCGAGCCTTGTAAAGCATCTGCCTGCCTTCTTCCGCGCGCCGGCCCTCACCTACGGCCCAGGTCGCGTCCGTTTCCCGGCTGAGTCTAGCAAGCGCCCGGCCACCCCAAAATCCAACAGAGGTGGCATACGCCAGGACACGCGGCGACGCGGCCGCAGGGAATCTGCTTCTGCCGTTGCACTTGCCTTCTGGTTGTCATTCCCGCAGGGAATCTGCTTCTTGTCTTTGGCCTGAACCCGATCCCACGCCAAGCCATCGGCCTACAATCAGAAGTCGTGAACACCAGCCTGTTTGAACTCTTCAAGATCGGCATCGGTCCGTCCAGCTCCCACACCGTCGGTCCCATGCGCGCCGCTCTCCGCTTCGTCCGCGACCTCCAGACCTCGTCCCTCCTCGACCGGACCGCTCGCGTCGACGTCGACCTCTACGGCTCGCTCGCCCTCACCGGCGTCGGCCACGGCACCGATCGCGCGGTCCTCCTCGGCCTCCTCGGCGAAGCCCCCGACACCGTCGACCCCGACACCATTGAAGCCAAACTCGCCGATGTGCGCGACACCGGCACCCTCAACCTCCTCGGCGCCCACCCTGTCCCCTTCTCCGAATCGGCCAACCTCCATCTCCGCCGTTCCGAGATGTACCCCGACCAGGGCACGCCGAACCACCCAAACGGCATGCGCTTCTCCGCCTCCGACAGCTCCGGCAACCTCCTGGTCTCGGCCGTCTTCTTCTCCGTCGGCGGCGGCTTCGTCGTCACCGCCGAACAGTTCCGCTCCGGAACAAACTCCGCAACAGCACGCTCGCTGCCCTACCCCTTCCAGAGCGCCGCCGATCTCCTCGACCTCGCCCACACCCACGGGATCTCGATCGCCGACCTCATGCTCGCGAACGAGGTCGCCCTCCTCGCCGACACCAGCATCCCACGCCCGCCCAACTCCGACCCACCCCAAAACGCATCGCCCGAGCAGATCGTCCAAGGCGGCATCCTCGCGCTTTGGGACGTGATGAAAGAGTGCGCCGACCGCGGCATGCACGCCGAAGGGATCCTCCCCGGCGGCCTCAACGTCCATCGCCGCGCCTCACGCCTCGCCCAACGTCTCAACACCCACGGCGCATCCGACCCCCTCGCGCCCATGGACTGGGTCACCGCCTACGCCATGGCCGTCAACGAAGAAAACGCCGCCGGCGGACGCGTCGTCACCGCCCCTACCAACGGCGCCGCCGGAGTCATCCCCGCCATCGCCCACTACTACCTCCACTTCATCGAAGACGCCGACGAGCCCGGCCTCCTGCGCTTCTTTCTCACCGCCGCCGCCATCGGCATCCTCTACAAGGAGAACGCCTCCATCTCGGGCGCCGAGGTCGGCTGCCAGGGCGAAGTCGGCGTCGCCTGCTCCATGGCCGCCGGCGGCCTCGTCGCCGCGCTCGGCGGCACCAACAGCCAGATCGAACACGCCGCCGAGATCGCCATGGAACACAACCTCGGCATGACCTGCGACCCCATCGGCGGCCTCGTCCAGATCCCCTGCATCGAACGCAACGGCATGGGCGCCGTCAA
>CAXTYQ010000155.1:0-5414 GCA_964248505.1 uncultured Acidobacteriaceae bacterium | reverse complement strand
GGTTCCGAGCAGCATCGGCAAGCGTCCTGGCAGTCCTCCTACTCTCGCTCGCGTGCGTAAGCCCCTCCTGTGCCGCCCGCTGCAATCTCCACGGCCTCGCCGCCGGCCAGTGTCACAGCGCCGGCTCAGGCCCCGATAGCACCGCACACCCACACATGGCCGAAATGCCCCCCATGCCCGCCCCCACATCCGCCGCCGCAAGCGCCCCACCATCTGCCGTCTCCGACCTCTGCCACCACCATCAACTCTGCAACCAGCATCCGGTTCTGCTAACCAGAGATCCCGGACCCACAGACCATCCGCTCGACCTCCTCTCCTCCCCTGCCCCGCCCCCGTCCGCACCCGTCGCCCAATCGCCCGCCGCTGAAACCCCGCCCCTCCGATCCCCAGCTCGCGCTCCTCTCCAAACCATCCTCCGCGTCTAGACCCCCAATCGTCCTCTCATCCGTCGTCTGCCGCTGGCCGAGGTGCGCCGCTTCGTCCCTCAGGCGGAACATCCAGCCCCGCCCGCACCCGCCAAACTCGTTCTCGCCCAGGTTTCTCGCCCAGGTAAAGCTGTGTCATCTCGACCGAAGTGGAGAGACCCGCAGCTCTGCTGAGATCGGCACCACACCAGAAGAAAACCGCTCAAACCGTTCTCCCGCGGAGCCATCGCAATGCCACATCGCCGTTCTCCCCTCCACATCGCCCTCCTGCTCCTACCAATGTTCCCAGCCATTCTCCCCGCTCAAAATCACCCCACGCCCCAGACCCAGACCGCCACCCCTCAATCGAAACCGGCCCCAACCCCCTGCGTCGAAGACATGCCCGGCATGAAGATGTGCCCAGACCCTCCATCCCCAAACCAGCAACCCAACCCCACCAAAACCCCAGACAAAACGCCAGACCCCGGCATGGCCGAACTCATGCAGCAAATGCACCCCCAAACCTTCCTCCAGGCGATCCAGCACCACGCCGCCTCCGGCACCAGCGCCGAACCCAACTCGACCCCCACCCCCATGCTCATGACCATGCCCGCATCCGGCCCCCTCAAATCCGGCCCCTTGAAATCCTGGATGCTCATGTTCCACAGCAACGTCTTCCTCTCCGACATCCAGCAAACCAGCCCGCGCGGCGCCGACAAGCTCTTCTCCACCAACTGGTTCATGCCCATGGCCGAACGCCCGCTCGGCCCCGGCGAACTCACCCTCCGCGCCATGCTCTCGCTCGAACCCGCCACCATCACCGGCGAACGCTACCCCCTGCTCTTCCAACAGGGCGAAACCGCCTACGGCAAACCCATCGCCGACGGCCAGCACCCGCACAACCTCTTCATGGAAGTCGCCGCCCTCTACGACCTCCACCTGGGCGAAAGCACCCTGCTCAGCCTCTACGCCGCCCCCCAAGGCGACCCCGCCATCGGCCCCACCGCCTACCCCCACCGCGCCTCCGCGTCCGAAAACCCCGTCGCCTCCCTCGGCCACCACCAGGAAGATTCAACCCACATCTCGGACGACGTCGTCACCCTCGGCCTCACCCACCGCATCGCCCGCCTCGAAATCGGCGGCTTCCACGGCCGCGAACCCGGCGAAAATCGCTGGAACTTCCATCAGGGCGCACTCGACTCCTGGGCCACCCGCCTCACCCTCCAGCCCGGCCAGAACTGGAGCGGCCAATACTCCTACGCCCGCATCGTCAGCCCCGAGTCCCTCTTCCCCACCGAAAATCAAGAACGCATGACCGCCTCCGTCATGTACAACAAACCGCTCGGGAGAGGAAACTGGGCCAACACCGCCCTCTGGGGCAGAACCCGCTCCCTCGGCGACTCAGCCAAAGAAAACAGCTACCTCTTCGAGTCAACCCTAGGCTTCCAAACCCACAACTACATCTGGACCAGGCTGGAAAACGCCGGCCGCTCCAACGAACTCCTGATCGGCGAACATACCTTGCCCCCCGGCTTCCAGGAACGCCCCCTCACCCACGTCCAGGCCTACACCTTCGGCTACGACCGCGACATCAACCTCATCCCACACATCTCCTCAGCCATCGGCGCCGAGCTCTCCCTCTACACCGTCGGCCAGCCCCTCCAACCAACCTACGGCTCCAACCCCATCGGCCTCAACATCTTCCTGCGCCTCCGCCCCACCGCAAACAACAAACCCTAGACCTGAGTTATATGTGGATACCGCCTAGAGCTGTTCTCGCAAGTGTTTAGCTGTGTAATCTCGGCCGGAGCGGACAGCTTCATCGTCCGCGCAGTGGAGAGACCCGCAGTTTTAGAAGCGCCGAAGCTACACCTGCGTGTGAGAACCGCCGTAGAGCAAAGGAGGTATTGGCATACAGCGCATCTGCTCTTTGGCTGTCATTCCCGAAGGGAATCTGCTCTTGCCCTTGCCCTTCTAGTTGTCATTCCCGAAGGGAATCTGCTTCTGCCCTTGCCGTTGCTTGTTTCACCGTCGTCATCCTGAGCGAAGCGAAGGACCCCTGTAGTCGCCTTCGCCCTTGCCTTTGCCCTTGCCTTTCTTGGCTGTCATTCCCGAAGGGAATCTGCTGTTGCCCTGCCTTTTTGTTGTCATTCCCGAAGGGAATCTGCTGTTGCCGTTGCCGTTGCTTGTTTCACCGTCGTCATCCTGAGCAAAGCGAACGACCCCTGTAGTCGCCTTCGCCCTTGCTGTTGCCCTTGCCTTTTTTTGTTGTCATTCCCGAAGGGAATCTGCGTTGCCCTTGCCGTTGCTTGTTTCACGAGCGCACCTCCCGGTCCTCCGGGCTGAAAGCCCGACACAAAGTCCCAGAGATTTAGAGAGGACAGATTGGCGCAACAACCCGGCCGAATCTCTAAAATAAAATCATGGGCGAAAATAACTGCACTAAAGCCGTCGAGCAGCGAGACGGTTCGCTGTCCATGCGGAAAGGAATGGATAACTGGTATCGAAGCTGATATCCTGAATTTCGCTTACTTTCGCTTAAGATTCGCCTACGAGGCTCCAGATGGATGTACAGCCAAATAAGCGCAAACTCGCCGAGTTGATTCTGTACATCTGTCAAAAATATGCAAGTGACCCGTACTTCGGCGCGACAAAGCTAAACAAAGCTCTCTTCTTCGCTGATTTCATTGCGTTTGCAAGTTGGGGGGAGACAATAACAGGAGCGGAGTATCAGCATCTACCAGAGGGTCCAGCCGTATATCGCATGTTGCCGGTTCAAGAGGCCTTAGTTGCTGAGCGCGCTCTCGCAATCCAACATGTAGAGTTTCACGGCAAACAACAAAATCGACCTGTGAATCTACGAGCCCCAGATCTCAGCTACTTCTCCGGCCGGGAAATCGCGGTAGTCGACGAATGGCTCGAACTTCTCCGGCCACTCAGTGCGAAAGATGTGAGTCTCATTTCGCACCAGACGGCGAGTTGGCGGTTGACCTCTGATCGGGAAAAGATCGATCCTCGCACAGTATTTATAGGCTGGCGAGTTCCAAATGCAGCGGAGGTAAGGAGAGGAAAAGAACTCGCTGCAAAATACGGCCTGCTCGCCTCATAGACGCCCTTGCGAAACATCCGCCTGGGAGCCGACGTAGAATGTCAACTCAAACGCATAGGTATCTCTTATCGGAGGTTCGATGAGCTGATGGAGCTTGTCAACGAACTCTTGTCAAAGAATCCGGAGGCGTTTCCAGTTCTGGACGGACCCGAGTCACCCTATGTCTCACCAACGAATTCGTCGGAAATAGCTTCCCCAACGTGCCTGCGCTGGCCATCTACTTTCACTACGATGACAGCGCCGTGAGTATCTTGTCCATCGAAGAGTCGGACGCGGAAAGCTATGGTCTCCAGGCCGAATGAGGAAGGGAGATCCTAGGATCGTTCCTCTCGGCTTGTCTTTGACAATCGGGGAGTTCTGCCCAGGTCAACATGTGAGTCTCGAAGATGCAAGCCTTTGCGGCGACTGCCATGCTGTATATGCTGTGTTTGGTGTTAGAGCATATCGATCCAGACCTAAACCCAATCTTTACAACATTTTGCACACAAACGCTGGGGAGGTGGGGGGAGGGTATCCTAAAGCCCGTTTCCTTGCATCCGCTCCACCGCAGCACCCACCCGAAACATCGTTGCCTCATCAAAGTGACGAGCCAGGATCTGCACCCCGATCGGCAAGCCGTCACGCGTCTCGCCGCACGGAACACTCATCCCGCAGATCCCCGCCAGGCTCGCCGCCACCGAGTAGATGTCCTCGAGATACATCTGCAACGGATCGTCCGTCTTCTCGCCCAACCGAAACGCCGGCGTCGGAGCCACCGGCCCGACAATCACATCCACCTTCGCAAACGCCTCGAGAAAGTCCCGCGTCAACAGTGTCCTCACCTGCTGCGCCTTGCGGTAGTACGCGTCGTAGTACCCCGCGCTCAAGACATAAGTCCCCAGGAGAATGCGCCGCTTCACCTCGGCCCCAAACCCCTGGTCCCGCGTCTCGCGATACATGCCCCCAAGCGTCTTCGCCCCCTCCGCCCGGAGCCCAAACCGAACCCCGTCAAACCGCGACAGGTTCGACGAAGCCTCCGCCGTCGCCAGCACATAGTACGTCGGAATGGCGTACTCCGTATGCGGCAGCCCAATCGGCCGCACAACACACCCCTCCGCCGTCAGCCCGTCCAGCACCCGCTCGATCGCCGCCCGCACCTCCAGGTCGAGCCCCTCCCCGAAGTACTCCCGCGGCACCCCCACGCGGAGCCCCTCCACCCCCCGCTCCAACCCCGCCACATACTCCCCCACCGGCCTGTCCGACGAGGTCGCGTCCATCGGATCCGGCCCGGCAAGCACCTCCATCATGACGGCGGCATCCCGGACCGTTCGCGTCAACGGCCCCACCCGGTCCAAGGACGAGGCAAAGGCGATCAGACCGTACCGGCTCACCCGCCCGTACGTCGGCAACACCCCCACCACCCCACAGAACGCCGCCGGCTGCCGAATCGACCCACCCGTGTCCGTCCCCAGCGTCCCCACGGCAAACCCCGCCGCAACCGCCGCCGCCGACCCTCCACTCGACCCCCCCGGCACCCGGTCCAGAGCCCGCGGATTCCGCACCACACCATACGCCGAATTCTCATTCGAAGAACCCATCGCAAACTCATCGCAGTTCAGCTTCCCCAACAGCACCGCGCCCGCCGCCTCCAGCTTGCGCACCGCCGTCGCATCGTACGGCGGTTGGTAGCCCTCGAGGATCCGCGACCCCGCGGTCGCCGGTGCCCCCCGCATCACCAGCACATCCTTCACCCCGACCGGAACCCCTGCCAACACCGGCAGCTCCTCCCCCCGCGCCACCATCCCATCGACACGCTCCGCCTGAGCCAGCGCACGCTCCCGGCTCAGCGCCAGGAAGCTGTTGATCCCCCGCCCACTGGCGCCATCCTCTGCCGCGATCCGGGCATAGTGCCGCTCCAAGAG
>CAXTYQ010000154.1:0-5437 GCA_964248505.1 uncultured Acidobacteriaceae bacterium | reverse complement strand
CGAGGTGGTTTGGGCGAGGCTGGCCGCGGAGAGGAGGGCGAGGGCGGCGGCGGCGGTGGCGAGGTGACGTGCGCGGTGCGAGGACTTGGGGTTCAAACGATCTCCGTGATGTTGGCGTGTATGGATGTTGGACGCGTTTTGATTCTATCGGTTTTGGGGGAGGTTGTTTTTGGGGTGGGTGAGGCGGGGGTGGTTGGTGCTTGCAAAGAGGCGACGACGGCGCGAGGATGAGTACGGGAGAGGCTACGTGCGACGGCAACGCGTTTTGGAGATTCTTCGGCAGCATGCGCCCGAGCTTCAGGCGGCGGGGTTGGTGCACCTGCGGGTGTTTGGTTCTGTGGCTCGCGACGAGGCGAGCGCGGAGTCGGATGTTGATCTGCTTGCGGATTTCGATCGGTCGAAGCACGTGACGCTGGTGACGGTGGCTCGTCTCGAGAGCCGGCTCGGTGAGTTGCTTGGGAATAAGGTGGAGGTGTCGTCGGAAGAATGGATGACGGGACCTGTTCGGGGGCGGGCTGTACGGGAGGCCGTAGTTGCCTTTTAGGGATGCGGAGACGCATTTCCGGGACATCGTGAGCAGCATCGACCTGATCGATTCGTTTCTAGCGGATGTAGATCTGGAGGGCTACCGCGATGATCGGAAGACCAAGTCCGCGGTAGAACGTCAGTTGCAGATCATTACGGAGGCTGCGTACCGGCTGGGCGATGACGCTGAGGCGCTGTGTCTTGGGCCCGATTGGAAGGGGTACATGGGTATGGGGAACATCCTCCGACACGGATATCACCGTGTCGATGATGCGGTGGTTTGGGCGACTGTGAAGTATGATCTGCCGCCGCTTCGGGAGGCTGTAGTGCGGGCGCTTGACGGGCTTAGCGGGGGTTCGTTTTCTGGGTGAGGAGCGCCTGGGTTTCAGGTAGCCGGGCCACACGACGGTGGTGGGGTGAGGAGCTATGCGGGTTGTCGGAGTTTGCGGCCGAGGGTGCCGACGGCGCCGAGTAGGCCGGTGCCGAGGAGGGCGAGGGTGGATGGCTCGGGGATGGGGGAGGTGGATTGGGACGTGATGCTGCCTGAGGTGAGGGGGTCGATTGTAGGTGTCAGGGCGTCTAGATTGAACGCCAGACTTGACTCGTTGTAACACGGCAAGGATGTTGAGCAGAGCACTGAACCGGCAAAGGGACCCAGCCCGTTGTGTGTGAGCGAGTAGGTATCAGGGATATCCAGTTCGAGAAGCTGGGTAGGAAAATCCGAGAAGAAGATGATGAAGATCCCGAAGGGAAAGGCTGCGTTGTGGATTTGGTAGGGAAACGGTATTGGATCGCCAACGACTGTGATGCTTGCGGACGTGAATAGGTCGGTGGTGTTGTCCAGCGTGACCGTTCCACTCAGGGTATTGCCTGACTGGAAGATGCCGTTGACGTTGAAGGTGGTGTAGGTATCGGCGTGGGCGGCGGCGGATACGGCGAGGAGAGGAATTGCGAGGAGGAGAGGGGAGAGGCGCATGGGCTCCGGGGGGAAAGGGGAATAGTAGCGTAGGGCCTGACGCTAGCTCGGGTGTGTGTGCAATGTCTAGGTGGATTGTGGGAAGGTAATTTCTCTTCCTGGAATACTGTAGGGGCAGAAGACCCGTTTTTCAGCGACCGCTAATACCGAGGCTGAGGCCTCGGCCTACCTAGAGGCAAAGCGGAGAAGTATGAGGTTAGCCGTTGTAGTTGACGGAGGCTAGGCCTAGGAATTCGGCGGATTGGCCTAGTTGTTCTTCTATGCGGAGGAGTTGGTTGTATTTGGCGATGCGGTCGGTGCGGGAGGCGGAGCCGGTTTTGATTTGGCCGGCGTTGGTGGCGACAGCGAGGTCGGCGATGAAGGTGTCTTCGGTTTCTCCGGAGCGGTGGGAGATGATGGAGGTGTAGCCGTGGCGGCGGGCTAGCTGGATGGCTTCGAGGGTTTCGGAGACGGTGCCGATCTGGTTGACTTTAATCAGGATGGAGTTACCGACCTTCTTGTCGATTCCTTCTTGGAGGCGCTCGGTGTTAGTAACGAATAAGTCGTCGCCGACTAACTGGATCTTATGTCCGAGTAACTCGGTGAGGTGTTGCCAACCGGTCCAGTCGTCTTCGGCCAGGCCGTCTTCGAGCGAGATGATGGGATATTGGTTGACCCAGGACCCCCAATAAGCGGACATTTCTTCGGAATTCTTTTCGGACTTATCGGATTTTTTGAAGACGTACTTGCCGGTTTCTTTGTTGTAGAACTCGCTGGCGGCGGGGTCAAGGGCGATGGAGATGTCTTCGCCTGGCTTATAGCCTGCGAGAGTGATGGCTTCAAGGATGAGGTCGATGGCTTCGGAGTTCGATTTGAGCGAGGGTGCGAAGCCGCCTTCGTCGCCGACCGAGGTGGCGTAGCCCTTTTTCTTGAGGACGCCTTTGAGGGTATGGAAGACTTCGGTGCCCCAGCGGAGGGCGTCCGAGAAGGTTTCGGCGCCGACGGGCATGACCATGAACTCCTGGAAGTCGACGTTGGAGTCGGCGTGGGCGCCTCCGTTGAGGATGTTCATCATGGGTGTGGGGAGGATGGAGGCGTTGACGCCGCCGAGGTAGCGGTAGAGGGGGAGTTTGAGGGCGTTGGCGCTGGCTCGGGCGGCGGCCATGGAGACGGCGAGGATGGCGTTGGCGCCGATGGAGGATTTGTTGTCGGTGCCGTCGATCTGGATCATGGTGCTGTCGAGGAGGCGCTGGTTGGACGCGTCCATGCCGGTGAGTTCGGGGGCGAGGATGGTTTCGACGTTTTCGACGGCTTTGAGGACGCCTTTGCCGAGGTAGTGGGCCTTGTCGTTGTCGCGGAGTTCGACGGCTTCGTGTTCGCCGGTGGAGGCGCCGGAGGGGACGGCGGCGCGACCGAT
Source organism: uncultured Acidobacteriaceae bacterium (assembly GCA_964248505.1). Taxonomy (GTDB): domain Bacteria; phylum Acidobacteriota; class Terriglobia; order Terriglobales; family Acidobacteriaceae; genus Edaphobacter. Next base: position 2,540 of record CAXTYQ010000154.1, on the reverse strand, counting down.
GGCGCCGCCGCACAGGGTGACGTCGGCCTCGACGGTGGGATTGCCTCGGGAGTCGAGGATTTCGCGGGCGGTGATGCTGGTGATCTCGGTCATGGGTGTCCTGGTGTCGGTGGGGGATCGGGGTGTGATGCGGTGGGTGAGGCGGTCGTTGAGTTGGGGGCGGCGGTCGACGGGGGTGGGATGGCCGCGGGTGGTGAGGATGGTTTGGAGGAAGTTGGGGTTGGGATTCACTTTTGGGGATTTTAGCAGGGGGGTGTGGGTGGGGAGTTGATGAGTTTTGAGTCATGAGGAATGAGTAAGGAGTGATGAGTGGATGAGTGGGGGCGTGTGCGTTGGGAGGCGCTTATTGACGGGGGCGGTTCCGGGGATGGATTGGTGGGGTGAGGGCGGCTTGGGTCCGGTAGGCTGGATTTGTGAGGTGAGGCGATGAAGCGAGTTCAGGGGTTGTCGGTGGTGCTGATGGGTGTGGCGGGTGTGGCCTTGGCGCAGAGTTCGTCGACGATGACGACGGGGGTTTCGCGTCCGGAGCCGGTGGTGATTGAGGCGCAGCCGGATGAGACGGTGACGGTGCGGGTGTCTCCGGCGGAGAAGCCATCTGCCGCGGCGCCGCTGCGGTCCAGGTCTGAGACGGGTGCGGCGGCGTATGGGTCGTATGTGCCGTATCGAGCGTCGGATGGGGGTGGGAGTGGGGTGGCGGCGGCGGCGGCGGATCCGGATGGGCAGATTGTGATGTCGGTCGAGGAGGTTCCGGGCGAGTTGCGTGAGGGGACGATGTTGCGGGCGCGGCTTCGGGAGCAGCTATCGACGGCGACGACGGCCGTGGGGTCGAAGTGGACTGCAGAGCTGACGTCGGCGGTGGAGAACCGGGGTCGGGTGGTGTTGCCGGTGGGGTCGGTGATGGAGGGCCGGGTGACGCAGGTGCATGGGGGCAAGCGGATTTCGGGTGCGGCGATGCTGCATTTGGAGCCGAAGTCGGTGGTGTTGCCGGACGGGACGCGGTACAGCGTGCGGGCGCAGCTGATCGACGCGGATGAGGGGGGATCGGAGAACCGGGTGAACAGCGAAGGGACGATCAAGCGGAGGGAGCACGGCAAGGAGACGTTGGCGGTGGTGGGCGGCGTGACGGGAGCGGCGGCGGTTGCGGGCGCTCTGGTGGGGGGCGGTGTGGGAGCCGCGGTGGGAGCGGGGATCGGAGCGGGGGTGGGGACGATTGTGTGGCTGAAGGAGGACCGGCAGGCGACGCTGCCGGCCCAGACGGAGATGGTGTTTAGTTTGATGGAGCCGATGGAGTTTGGGGGCGGGCCGGAGCGGTAAGGTTTGGGTTATCTGGAGGGGCTCCAGGTGTAGGTTGCGACGGCGCCGGGGGGGAGGTTGGCGGGGAAGGTTTGGGCGCTGGTTTGGGTTCCGGGCTGGATGGGGAAGGGTTGGGGGGTGGGGGTGGGGTTGGAGACGATAAGGACGAGGTTGCCGGCGGGGGTGCGGAAGGCGACGTTGGGGAGCGCGTCGAGGGTGTTGGAGCCGATGCGGACCGATCCGGGGGGGACGAATTTCGACGCGTGGGCGAGGGTGTAGAAGGCGACCTGACGGGTGACGTTGTCGCCATCGATGGTGAGGGCTCCGACGCATCCGGTGCAACCGCCGTTGTCGGTGTGGGGGCCGTTCTGTGGATCGGCGGCGAGGTTCCAGAGGAGGATGTTTTTGCTCCAGTTGCGGCTGACGCCGACGATGACGTAGGCGACTGGGTGGCTGAGGTTGAGGGTGGAGCCAGGTGTGCGTTCGGTGATGGATTGTTCGGTGAAGTAGATATTTTTGTTTGGGAAGGCGTTGTGGACTTCGGTCATGGCGTCGACGGTGCCGCCGTAGAGGTGGAAGCCGGTGCCGGCGACGAACTTTGCGGCGGCGGGGTCGCGGAGGATGGAGAGGGGGTAGAGGGGGTGGTCGAGGTTGTGGTCGTAGAGGATGATCTTGGTTTGGAGGCCGGCTTTTTGGAGGGCGGGGCCGAGGTTTTCCTTGATGAAGACGTCCTGTTCGGAGTCGAGCATGAGCATGCTGGGGGTGTTTTTCTCGTTGAGCGGCTCGTTTTGGACGGTGATGGCGTCGATGGTGATGCCTTCGGCCTGCATGGCTTGGATGTACTTGACGAAGTAGTTGGCGTAGCTGGGGAAGAACTCGGGTTTGAGGACGCCGCCCTGGGCTCCGCCGTTGGTCTTCATCCAGAGGGGTGCGGACCAGGGGGAGCCGAGGATTTTGATTTTGGGGTTGATCTGGAGGATTTGTTTGAGGACGGGGATGACGTCGGTGCGGTCGGGGCCGAGATCGAAGTGGGTGAGGTTGGGGTCGGTGGGGAGCGGGGGGTGGTTGTGGGTGTGGGGCTGGGCTTGGGCTTGGGCTTGGGTGGGATCGGGCGGGAGGTCGTCGTAGGAGAAGACGTGGTCGTTCATGTCGGAGGCGCCGATGGAGAGGCGGAGGTAGCTGACGCCGATGCTCGCTGGGCTGTCGGTCGAGAAGAGTTCGTGGAGGAGGGCGAGGCGTTTGTCGGG
>CAXTYQ010000153.1:0-5724 GCA_964248505.1 uncultured Acidobacteriaceae bacterium | reverse complement strand
AGGCCTGGTTTAGGCTGCCCTTTCAACAACTACATCAATAGGAGAACTGCCCTAATCGCGAAGCTCGGCCTCGCCGGCTACTTCCTCATCGTCTGGGACATCGTCGAGTTCTGCCGCAAAAACGGCATCCTCGTGCAGGGACGCGGCTCCGCCGCTTGCTACCTTCCCGAAGGGGATCTGCTTCTCTGGTTGTCGAATCTGCTGTTGCCTTTGCCTTTGCCTGTTTCACCGCCGTCATCCTGAGCGAAGCGAAGGACCCCTGTAGTTGCCCTTGCCGTTGCCGTTGCCTGCCTTCACCTTTCTAGTTGTCATTCCCGAAGGGAATCTGCTTTTTTGCCTTTGCCCTCGCCAGTCTCACCGCCGCCCAGCCCACCCCCAAAATCGCACCTAAAAGCCCCAAAAAACTCACCCAAAAAAGATTTCCCTAAAGTTTTTCCCAAATGTGCCGATAAGTACATTGAAGGAAACAAGATGACCGATCTCCAGCACGGGAGCAGTCGCCCGGTACCCCCAGGCGTACTGGCCAACGAAGAAGACCGTCTCGCGGCCCTGCGCCGCCTCGAGATCCTCGATACCCCGCCCGATCCGGCATTCGACCGCCTGACGGGGCAGGCAATCTCAATCTTCGGCGTCCAATTCGCCACCGTCGCCTTTGTGGACCGCTCCCGCGTGTGGCTCAAATCGGGGCCGGGAGCCACGCACCGTGAGGTGCCCCGAAACATCGCCTTCTGCGCACACACCATCCTCAGCACCCAGCCCATGGTCGTCCGCGACCTGTCCAGAGATCCACGTTTCAGCGCCAATCCCTTGGTCGCCAAAGCCCCGTCCCTCCGCTTCTACGCCGGCGCTCCCATCCGTTCTCGCTCCGGCCATCTCGTCGGCAGCTTCTGCCTCCTGGACACACTCCCGTACCCAAGCTGGGACGAATCCGAAGAAAACATGCTCGTCACCCTCGCCGAAATGGCAAGCTCCGCCCTCGACGCTCACACCCAAAGCCTCCGCCGCGCTCGCGCCTCGGAAGTCGACCCAGACTCGCGTTCAAGGCTCGATCAGCTTCGGCACGCCCTCTATCCCACAGGTCCGCAACCCAGATTCGAGCTTGCCCCCGAAAACCGCCGCACATCGGGCCTGCTCCGCTCCGCCGCGGACATCAACTCCGGCGTCGTACCCTCACCGTCCTGACACAACCCCCAATGCCAACCCTCAGCCCGCCCACCATCGGCGTCTACTTACGCTTCCACCGCACCCCATCCTTCGCGTCCTCCAGCAAAATTCCCTTGCTTAACAGGTCATTGCGAATCGCATCCGCTCGGGCAAAGTTGCGCTGTCGCTTCGCCGCCGTCCGCTCCCCCACCAGGGCGTCGATCGCCGCGTCCGTCAACAGCAGCGTCTGCATCAGCCCAGGATCAGCCTCGTCCATCCGACCCTCCCGCTCCGCCCACGCCAGCGCACCCCGCGTCAGCTCCGCATCCCTGTCCTCCAGCACCGCAAACACACCGTCAAACAGCGTCAACACCTCCATCGCCGCCGCCGCATCCACGCCCGTCAACGTCTCCGCATCCGCCGCCACATTCACCGCCCGAACCATGTCGAAGATCGCCGCCCTCGCCTCCGCCGTGTTCAGATCATGCGCCAGAGCCGCCGTATACTTCGCCCGAGCCTCCGCAATCTCCCCCGCAAGCGCACCTTCGCCCGCGCCCGCACCCTCCGGCCACACCCCCCGCAACAACCGAGCCCGAAACGTCCGTAGACGGTCGATCGCGTTCGTACTCTCCGTCAAACCGTCCAAAGTGAAGTTCATCTGGTTGCGATACGGCACCGATAGGAGCAGAAACCGGATCGCCGACGCCCGATACCCCCTCAGCAACAAGTCCCGCAACGTAAAAAAATTCCCCTCCGACTTCGACATCTTCCTGCCCTCCACCAGCAGGAAACGCACATGCATCCAATGCCGCGCAAACGTCTCCCCAGACGCCGACTCCGACTGCGCAATCTCATTCTCGTGGTGCGGAAACGTCAGGTCCTCGCCGCCCGCATGCAGGTCAAAACTCGGCCCCAAAAACTTCGTCGCCATCGCCGAACATTCAATATGCCACCCCGGCCGCCCCGGCCCCAGGGCCGTCTCCCACCGCGGCTCCGGCATCCCGTTCTGCGCGCCCTTCACCGCTTTCCAAAGCGCAAAGTCCCGCGCGGAATCCTTGTCATACTCGTCCACATCCACACGCGCGCCGTCCTCGATATTGTCCAGATCCTTCTTCGACAACTTCCCGTACTCCGGATCGCGCGACAACCGGAAGTACCAGCTGCCATCCTCCGTCTGGTACGCAATGTCCTTGGCCGCCAGCTGCTCAATCAGACTCACCATCTCCGGCACGCACTCCGTCGCATGCGCCATAAACTCCGGCTGCTCGATCCGAAGTGCATGAAGATCCTCAAAAAACGCATCCTCGTACTTCCGCGTGTACTCCCCGATCGGCATCCGCGCCGCCGCCGCGTTCCGGATAATCTTGTCGTCCACGTCCGTGATATTCATCACGTGCTTCAGCGTCATCCCCTGCTGCCGCAAAAACCGCCGCAGGACATCCACATGCAGAAACGTCCGAAAATTCCCGATGTGCCCATAGTCGTACACCGTCGGCCCGCAGCAATACATGCGGAACTCCGGCGCACCCACCGGCTGGAGCGGCTCGATCGTGCCGCTCAGGGTATTGAACAACTCAAGTGTAGCCACGTTGCGGTTAGGGCCTTGCCGCATCCGCAGCCGCGCCGCCTGGGCGCCCCTGCGTTGCTCTTGGAAGGGTAGAAATCTGCCCCGATTCTATCTGATCGCCTCCCACATAGCCCCTCATGTTGTCATTCCCGAAGGGAATCTGCTTCTGCCCTTGTCTTGGCCCTTTTCGCTTTTGCCGTTGCCTTCTTGTTGTCATTCCCGAAGGGAATCTGCGTTTCTCACCACCAACCCTGTCATCTCGACCGGAGCGCGTAGCGCGGAGCGGAGAGACCTGCAGTCGCCTTCGCTTTTGCCCTTCTTCTTGCCATTCCCGAAGGGAATCTGCCTCTCGCCTTGCAATCGATGCGGCGTTAGCCGCCGAGGTACGCCTTTGTTTCAACCACCCTCCATCTCGCCCCCCAGCCGAAGCTGCGGAGACGCCGTCAGCTCCCCGCCCGCCACGTCGCCCGCCAACAATCTCGGCCACGCCGCCGCCGCAATCATCGCCGCATTATCGGTCGACATCGCCATCGTCGGAAACGCAATCGGCAAACCCCGCCGGCCGGCCTCCGCCGCAAACCGCCGCCGCAGCTCCGAATTCGCCGCCACCCCACCCGAAACCAGCACCCCCCGCGCCCCGAAGTGCTCCGCCGCCCGAAAACTCTGACGCAGCAAAACCCCCACCACCGCCCCCTGAAAACTCGCCAGCAAATCGACCGTCCGTTGCTCAAGCGTCCCGTCCGCCACCAGCCCGGCAATCTCCTCCGCGCTTCCCCGCAAATCGCGCGTCACCCGCCTGCGCCGCTCGATCAGCTCCGCCATCCCGTGCGTCTGCGTATACCGCAACACCGCCGTCTTGATCCCCGAAAACGAAAAATCAAACCGCACACCCTCCCCAGCCCCATCCCGCCGCCGGATCTCCCCAAAGCTGAACGGGACCGCACGACCATCCCCCATCGGCGCGATCCGATCCACCCACGGCCCCCCCGGATACCCCAACCCCAAAAGCTTCGCCACCTTATCGAACGCCTCGCCCGCCGCATCATCCACCGTCCGCCCAACATTCTCGTACTCCCACACCCCCTCCGCCGCCCGACCCCGCCGAGCCACGTACAAATGCGTGTGCCCCCCCGAAACCACCAGCGCCAGCAACGGCGACTCCGACATCCCCACCCCTCGCTCCATCAGCACAGCCCCGCCTTGCATCAGTACCGCCCAGATATGCCCCTCCAGATGATTCACCCCGATCAGCGGCTTGCCCAACCCAAACGCCAGCGCCTTCGCATACGTAATCCCCACCAGCAAAGCCCCCGCCAGCCCCGGCCCGCGCGTCACCGCCACCGCATCCAGATCCCCAAACCCCACCCCAGCCTCCCGCATCGCCGCCCGCACCACCGGCACAATATTCCGCAAATGCTCCCGACTCGCCAGCTCCGGCACCACCCCGCCAAACTCCGCATGGAGCGCAATCTGGCTCGCCACCACATTCGAAAGCGTCTCCGTCCCCCGCCGCACCACCGCCGCCGCCGTCTCGTCGCACGAGCTCTCAATCCCCAAAATCAGCCCGCCCAGCCCGCTCCCCACCCCAACCTCAGACATCCAATCATGCTAATGGACCCGATGCATCTCTCCGCCGAATCCCCCCGCCACGCCGCCGCCCGCGACATCGTCCGCACCCTCCGCGAACACGGCCACCTCGCCTACTTCGCCGGCGGCTGCGTCCGTGACCATCTCCTCGGCACCCCCGCCAAGGACTTCGACGTCGCCACCAGCGCCACCCCCGACACCGTCCTCGCCCTCTTCGCCGCCCGCAACCTCCGCACCCTCTCCGTCGGCGCCCACTTCGGCGTCATCCTCGTCTACCTCGGCACCGACGAGCTCGGCCGCGACATCCACACCGAAGTCGCCACCTTTCGCCACGACGGAGCCTACACCGACGGCCGCCGCCCCGACACCGTCCAGTACTCCACCGACCCCCGCGAAGACGTCCTCCGCCGCGACTTCACCATCAACGGCATGCTCCTGGACCCCCTCCTGCTCCAGGACCCCCTCCTGCTCCAGGACCCCCTCGCTGGCTCCGGCGACCCGCTCGCCGCCCCCGGCCATCCCGCCCTGCTCGATTTCGTCGGCGGCCAAACCGACCTCGCCCACCACACCCTCCGCGCCATCGGCAACCCCCTCACCCGCTTCACCGAAGACAAACTCCGCATGCTTCGGGCCGTCCGCTTCGCCGCCCGCCTCCACTTCACCCTCGACCCCGCCACCGCCGCCGCCATCACCCATCTCGCCCCCAGAATCCACCAGGTCAGCGCCGAACGCATCCGCGAAGAACTCACCCGCATCCTCACCGAAGGCAGCGCCCGCCGCGGCTTCGAACTCCTCCTCCACCTCGGCCTCCTCCCCCACCTCCTCCCCGAAGCCGTCCGCATGATCGGCGTCGAGCAGCCCCCAGACTGGCACCCCGAAGGCGACGTCTGGACCCACACCATGCTCCTCCTCGAAAAACTCCCGCCCGGCTGCTCCCCCACCCTCGCCTGGGCCGCCCTCCTCCACGACATCGGCAAACCCGCCACCTACCACCTCGACCGCTCCGACCCCATCCACCCCCGCATCCGCTTCAACGGCCACGTCGAGGTCGGCGTCCGCATCGCCGAAACCATCCTCCATCGCCTCCGCTTCTCGAACGACGACACCAGCCAGATCCTCGCCCTCGTCAAGAACCACATGCGCTTCGGCGATTTCCCCAGCATGCGCGAATCCACCGTCAAACGCTTCCTCCGCCTCCCCCGCTTCGACGAGCACCTCCACCTCCACTGGCTCGACTGCACCGCCTGCCACGGCCGCCTCGGCATCTGGGAGGCCGCCGCCGCCCGCTTCCAGGCCGAACCCACCCCCGAAACCCGCCCCCATCTCCTCCTCACCGGTCGCGACCTCATCGCCGCCGGCTACCCCCCCAACCCCCGCTTCAAAGCCATCCTCACCGCCGCCGAAGACGCCCAGCTCGAAGGCGCCGT
>CAXTYQ010000152.1:0-5746 GCA_964248505.1 uncultured Acidobacteriaceae bacterium | reverse complement strand
TCCGTCAACTCATACCGACTAACGCCCATCTTCCAACTGCACCAAAAATGCAGCACAGGAGAAGTGAATATGCCGATACACCCTAGTCCGCTACTCGATACTCCACGAGAACGAGCAGATGTTTGCTAGTCGTTACAAATTGGTCCTACCATCCGAGGAAGAACTGCGGGTTGAGCTGGAACGTGAGCGTAATGTTGTCTCGCTAGGTCGACAAGAGGAGTAGTGGAGGCATCGTCGCTCCGTTCGTGTCTGTCACGCTGTACTCAATTACCGGAGAATGCTGTATTAGGTCTGATTACTGCATTCAAATACCGAAATCCGGCGGAACTTTGTACCGAAAAGCCGGACAAGGTGGATCGCAGGGCCACGCCTCAGGCCGCCTCGCCGGCAGTCTCCTATGGATGCCACTCTTGCATTCAAATCCAGGACGAATCTAGCGTTGAACTTCGTCTGAAGTGCGAGTACAAGATCCGACGTTTCAGTGCAGTGACAATGCAGTAGAAGCTCGACAGAGTTTCGAACAAAGGAGCGCAAGTCTGGGAATTGAGTGCAGCGTGACATCTGTTTGCAAATGCAAGCGCCTTCCTGTAAAAAAGGCTCAGCTCCCGCAATCAATCTCTTCAGGGCTTGCATGCTCGTCAAGGTTTGCATGCTCGTCCCTCAGCCTCACTCTACTCGGAGGAACGCTCGATGAGACGCACCTGTGCCTTCATGTACGTGGCCTGCGCCATGACCATTACCTCGACCACCCTCGCGCAGATCGCGACGACGTCCCTCCGGGGTGTCGTCCGTGATCCCACCGGCTCCGTCGTTTCGGGCGCTACCATCCAGTTGGTCAACAAGGCCGCGGGCCAGACTCTCAACACCACCTCCAAGGCCAGTGGCGAGTACCAGCTCCAGCAGATTCAGCCAGCGACCTACGACATCATTGTCTCCATGCCCGGCTTCGGCAGCCAGACCAAGCATGCGGAGCTCCTCGTCAATCAGCCCGCAACAGTGGACTTCACCCTATCGCTCCATGCGACAGATGTCGTGGTCAACGTCACCGAAGCTGCCGACACCATCAACCGGACCGACGCCTCGATCGGCAACTCGACCGACAACGCTACCATCCAGGCGCTCCCCAGCGAGACCCGCAACATCCCCGATCTGCTCTCGCTGAACGCAGGCGTTTTCTACATTCCCGTTCCCGCCGGTACAGACCCTGCCCTACAGGACAGCCGCAGCGGCTCGGTCAATGGCGGCCGCTCAGATCAGAGCAACGTCACCCTTGATGGCGTCGACGATAACGACCAGGTCCGCGGCCTCGCCTTCACCGGCGTGCTCCGCGCCACTCAGGACTCGACTGAAGAATTTCGCGTGGTCACCAGCAACGCGAACTCTGACTCCGGCCGCTCGTCGGGCGCGCAGGTAAGTATTGTGACTAAATCAGGCACAAATAAGTTCCACGGCGCCCTTTACGAGTATCACCGGCCCACCTTTACAGTCGCCAATGACTTCTTTCTTAAAAGCGCCCAGATCTCCTCTGGTCAGGCAAACCGTCCTCCCAAGCTGATCCGCAATATATTTGGAGGCGATCTAGGCGGCCCTATCCGCAGGGACAAGCTCTTTTTCTTCGTCAACTATGAGGGCACCCGCCAGGCCGAGAGCACCATCGTCCAGCGCACCGTTCCGACCGCGCTCTACCAGCAGGGCGTTCTTCAATACACCGCCGCTGACGGCACCACGGTCGCCCTTAGTCCAGCACAGGTTACCGCACTCGATGCCGCAAACGGCTGCACCGTGTGTGGCACCGTAGCCTATCCCGACGGGCCTGGTCCCAACCCGAATGCCCTTGCCTTTCTTCGGTCATTTCCCGCAGCAAACGGGACCCAGCTAGGGGACCGCCTTAACTCCGGGTCCTTCACCTTCTCCTCCCCACACCCCGTCACTCTCAATACCACGATCGTCAAGTTCGACTACATCGCTTCGGCTAAGCATCGTGTCTTCGCCCGCGGCAACCTGCAGAAAGACACCACTGGCGGAGCAGAGCAGTTTCCCGGTCAAGGTCCATCCTTTAGCCTAATAGACAATTCCAAGGGGATGACGTTCGGTGATACCTGGATCATCTCCCCCAACATCGTGAATGACGTACGCTACGGTTTCGTGCGCCAGGGCTACGGCAACAGCGGTGTAGGCAAGGGCGATTACGTCGACTTTCGTTTTCTCGATACGCCAACCGCACAGACTCGCTCTACGATCATCAGTGTCCCCGTCAACAACATCATTGACAACCTAAACATCACACGCGGCACACACAACATTCAGATCGGGGGCAATTGGCGTCTCGTCCATCAAAATCGCTCGTCCGACTCGAACTCCTACAACTACGCCTCGACCAACCCTTACTGGCTGGCCGGCAATCCCTACGACCCCTCGACGCTGGGCCTTCCTGCCGTCGGCTCCGGCTTCGGGAACTCCTATCAAATCGCCCTTGCCAATTTGCTGGGGACCGTTCCTGCCGTCACCACAATCTCCAATTATTCCGTCACCAATCCAACCACCGGCACTCTGCTGGCCGATGGCGCTCCTATCGACCGGCACTTCAAGGCAAACGAGTTTGAGTACTACCTGCAGGACTCCTGGCGCATCATGCCGAATCTGACCATGACCTTCGGCATTCGCCACACCATCCTCCAGACCCCCTACGAGACGAAGGGTCAGCAAGTCACCCCCACCATCGACACCCACGCCTGGTTTACCCAGCGTGAGTCCGCTGCCCTCGCGGGTCAGGTCTACGAGCCCAATCTTGACTTCGCCCCCAGCGGCCCGTACTACAACAAGCCCGGCTTCTGGCCGAAGTCAAAGAACAACATCGCGCCCCGATTCGCGATCGTCTACGCTCCCGGCAACAAGACCTCTATTCGTGCCGGAGCGGGTATCTACTACGACCATTACGGCGAAGGCCTGGTCAACACGTTCGATCAGAACGGGTCTTTTGGCCTTTCGACTTCCGTTACCAATCCGGCGGGGACTGTCTCCTATGGCAACTCGCCACGGTTTACCGGCCGCCAGAACCTGCCCGCAGCCCCCGTCGCCGCCGGTGGGACGCCGTACGTCGCACCTGCGACCCAGACCTTCCCCTATCCCGCACCGGTCGGCAACTTCGCCATCACGTGGGGCCTCGACAGCAGGCTGAAGACTCCCTACACGGAAGCCTTCGATCTCTCGGTTCAGCGCGAGCTGGGGGGCGGCTTCACCCTCGAGACCGCATACGTCGGTCGCCTCGGCCGCCACCTCCTCCAGAGTCTTGACCTTGCCGAGCCTGTCGACTTTGTCGATCCCCAGGGTGGCGGTGATTACTACTCTGCCGGTACCGCGCTCTCGAAAGCCGTCGATGCCAATAGCGGCAACGCCACTGCGTCGGTCGGCGCCATCCCCTACTTCGAGCATGTCTTCCCCTTTATGGCGAACCTCAACGGTAATGGCCTGAGCGCTACGCAGAATATCTACACCAAGGAGTGGGCACCCTATCGCTCCAACCTGGGCGCTACTACCGCGCTTGCCGATATCGACTTCTTCTGCGTGTACGGGTGTCCCACCGGCTACCAGTCCAAATTCTGGCAGAACCAGTTCTCCTCGCTCTACGCCCTCTCCACCATCGGCATGAGCTACTACAACGCGCTCCAGGTTACCCTCCGTCACCCCCTCAGCCACGGCCTGCAGTTCGACTTCAACTACACCTACTCCCGGTCGATCGATATGGGCTCGGACGCCGAGCGTACCTCTGAGTTTTCAAATGGTGTCTCCTACGCCTCGAGCGAGATCCTCAACACCTGGAAGCCCTACCTCAATCGCGCCGTCTCTGACTTCGATACTACCCACATCATCACGACGAACTACCTCTATCAGCTTCCCGTCGGCCACGGCAAAGCGTTCGGCGCCAACACCAACCGCTTCGTTGAAGCTTTCATCGGCGGCTGGACCAACACCGGCATCCTCCGCGCCACCAGCGGCTTGCCCTTCTCCGTCAACGAGCCCGGCTGGACCACTGATTGGCAGATCGGAGCCTTTGGTGTCGTGACCGATAAGAAAGCAGCCAAGGTCCATCGCCACCTCGACGCCAGCGGCAACCCGCAGTTCTTCACGAATCCGACGGCTATCAACGACGGGGTCTCCTCCGGCTCGATCATCCGTATCCCCTATCCCGGCGAAGCCGGCCAGCGCAACAACTTTCGCGGTGACGGCTTCTTCAGCTTCGACAGTGGCCTCAATAAAACCTGGAACATTCGCGAGCAGGATAGGCTGCGCTTCGCGTGGGAGGTCTACAACGTGACCAACACCTTCCGCTTTGACACCTCAACCGTCGCCAACACCTTCGGAGGCCAGCTCACCGCTGGCAACCTCGGCATCGCCAGCGCTCAGCTCGGCTCACCGCGCCGCATGCAGTTCTCCCTTCGCTATGACTTCTAATTTGCGAGTTTTCGATCGTGATCACGGATGGGAACGCGCTCCGGTCCATACGCCCGGTGGCTGAGTAGGGTGCCGGCTCCACGTTGCAGATCTCCGACTGAATTTCCAGTCCTCGGGCCGTGTAAGGCGCGCATCTTCGTCCAGAACGGCAGTCCTCTTCCGCCTTCCGAGGTCAGCGTGCTGACTTTGGAGCGGGCAGTATCAGGCTGGCGATCACTGCCAAGAGGCACCGGCGCAAACCAATTGATCCCAAAGCGAGCCAATTCGAAGATTCGATGGGGGTATTCAACCCTGGTGGCACCTCTGAACTGTTGGGTCTGCATGAAGTGCAGCACTCGCAGAGAACTCCCCGGAACCGGCCGCATTAATGCCCATGCAAGATCCTGTATCGACTCAATCAGGATCGCGAAACCACAGGCAGACGCATCTGCCTCTCGCCGTTGGGCGATCGCATCGCGCAGCAGGGATTCAAAGAACAGCTGTCACGCTGCACTCAATTACCGGAAACGCCGTATTGGGTCTAATTACTGCACTCAAACACCGGACCCCGGAGGAGCTTTGTACTAAAAAGCCGGACAAGGTGGATCGAGGCGCAGATGTTGATCCCAAGATCTGCGGGCAGAGTGGGCCAGAGCGGAAGCAAGGCGGCTCTGAAGCGGCGGAGGCCATGCGCGGCTGGCGCGAGCAAGGCTCTGGCGTGCGTCCGCGGTGAGTGGTTCCAGGATGGACTTCCACAACTTCAGACGCTTGCGGTAACGGGCTCGACGTTCATAGAGGTCGCAGTCAGGCGATGCACACAAGACCAATTGAGAGTTAGTTGCGCTCAAGTCGTCTCTGGCCGGGGTAGGAAGGGGCCGCCGGAGAGAATGGGGTATGGCAACGATTCGGTGCAAAATGGGCCATTTGGTGATGTGAGGCCTCAGGCGCTCTCCAGGAGGCGGCGCTCGGAGGTCCGCCGCCAAGAAAACCGCTGAAATCAAACGTTCGAACGAGAGATCCTACGGGAGAGAGTAAAGGCGGGCATCGCCCAGGCCCGCGCCAAGGGCACCACCTTCGGGAGGCCCAGGTCTCTCCATGCTGGCCGCAACCTGTAGGTTATGGCCGGACGTCCCGTCTGTCATGGTAATCCAAATACAAGCTTCCCGAGAGAGTGATGCCTTCCGTTCATGAAACCGTATACCCCCGGCTCAAGAGCAACGTCAGCCGCCGGGAGCTGATCGACCTGTATACGCCGACCGAGGCTGAGCGGGAGTTGGCGGTGCGTGCGTCGAAGGGTGAGGCGGCGAGGCTGGCG
>CAXTYQ010000151.1:0-5784 GCA_964248505.1 uncultured Acidobacteriaceae bacterium | reverse complement strand
TCCATCGGTAAAAACAGATTAACAGAAACTTAGACCTTAGCGTGAACAGGCCCTAAAACCCTTGCCGCCGAGCAGAAATCATTTCCGCTAGAGCAACGGAGGTATTTGGTATAGCGGGCATCTGCTCTGCATAGCGGGCATCTGCTCTTTTGTTGTCATTCCCGACGGGAATCTGCTGTTGTTCTTGGGTTTGCTTTTTCTTCACACCATCACGTAATCCGCTCTAGCTCTCCAACTCCGCCCAAATCACAAACTCCTGCTCCGCCGAGTCCCAACGCACCGTCAGCACATTCGGCTGGCAACAGACCTGGCAGTCCTCCACATACTTCTGCTTCGATCCGCCAGACTCGTCCACCGTCGTCTCCACCCACTCAAAGCACCCGGCACACTGAAAGCTCGCGGCATACATCCAGCCCTACTCCCGCCGCGCCAGCACCCGCGCAAACACGTCACTATCAACATTGCCGCCGCACAAGACCGTCCCAACCCGCGCCCCCGCAGGCCGCTTCTCCATCAAGAGCGCCGCCAAACCGATCGCGCCCGCACCCTCCGCCACATTGTGCGTCGCTCTGAAGTAGATCCGCATCGCCTCTTCGACCGCATCGTCACCCACCTCAACCACACGATCGAGACCCGCCCGCAGAATCGCCAGCGCCGTCCCGTCCGGCACACGGCAAGCCACGCCATCCGCCACCCGTGTCTCGGCCGCGCACGCCACCACATGCCCCGCCGCAAACGACCGCGCCATCGCCGGAGCTCCACTCGACACCACACCCACCACCCGCGTCCCGAGGCCGAGCGCATCCCGCGCCGCAATCATCCCGCACGCTCCCGAACCCATCCCGATCGGCACATACACCTCCGCCATCTCCGGCGCCCGGCGCAGAAACTCCATCGCATACGTCGCAACCCCACACACCAGCCGCGGATCAAAGCTCGGCACCGAGTGCCACCCGTTCTCCCCCGCCATCGCCTCGGCACGCTCGCGCGCAGCCTGGAAGTCCTGCCCAAACTCCACCAACTCCGCCCCCAGCCCCCGCATCGCCGCATTCTTCTCGCGGCTATTGCCCTCCGGCGCCACAATCACCGCGCGCAGCCCCGCCTCCCTCGCCGCAAACGCGATCGACTGCCCATGATTGCCGCGCGTCGCCGCAACCACCGTACGCACCTCCGGCCGCGACCTCCGCAGCCAATCCATATACACCAGACCGCCCCGGATCTTGAACGCGCCCACCGGCGTGTGGTTCTCATGCTTCACCCACACCTCCACACCCGCCCGCGCGTTCACCAGCGGCCACGTGTACTCAGGCGTCGCCGGCATCGACCGGTACACCACCTCCGCCGCACCCTCGATCTCCGCCAACGTCGGCAGCTCCGTCCGCTCCTCGATCTCCACCATCGCTCTCGCCTTCCTTCTGCCGTCCGCTCTAGACCTGCGTTGTTGCGCCTGGATCCAACGGCGGGACAGCCGCGGCGGTTGTGCCCGGGGCAGGCGCCCGCGCAGCCCCTTGCGGACCCCCAGGCACAGCATATGCACCGTACGTCGACCAGCTCTTCGAGTTCATCCCCATCACGCTGGTCTCTCCCGTGATCGCACCCCCGCGAAACAGTTCGTTCAGATCCGCCAGCGCAACCGGACCCTGCGGCCTCCCCGCGCCATCCACATAGTGAAACTGCTCGGCGGCACTCGCCTGCTGCACCCGGGTCGCCCCCTTCTCCGCAAGCGCCTTTCCCTGCTGTCCGATCTGCCGCGCAGCCGAGATCGCCTTTGTTCCCGCGACATTCAACAGCCGGTTCACACGTTCACTGTCGTCCGAGATCATAGGCCGCTGAACGCCTGCGTCCGCAAGCTCCACCGCATCGAGCGATAAGTACTCCGCCGGTCCAAAGCCCAGCGCCGCCGAGTACAACACATTCGGCAACGAGGTCCGCACCGTGTTGTATGTCTTAGCCTTTGCGTTGTAAACCAGACGCGTATTCTGCACGTCCGCCTCGCACATATGAATGCTGTCCATCAACCGGTTGTACTGCTGGTTCGACTTCAGCTCCGGATATCTCTGCGCCATCCGGCCAATCTCCGCCAGCACCGTCCCTGAGCGCGCCGACGCCTGCTGCACCGAAGCCACGCTGTCCGCCGAAACCTGAAGCATGACAAACTTCTCCGACTCCTGATAGTTCCCAACCACGTCAATCAGCTGATTGATCAGCGCAACCTTCTTGCGCGTAACCACCGAGATATTCGACCAGCCTTCCTTCACCCCCTCGGCCAGCCCGCGCATCTGGTTGTATCCGGTAAACACCAAGTAGCCGACTCCGCAAATCACAAGCAGCAGAAGCAAAGTAAACATATCGTGTCCTCGCGTGGCGAGAGCTTAGCACATCCGCGCGAAAGGACGGCCCCGGCTGCTCTTTCACACAGAAGCGAGCATATGCACGCCCTCCGCACTACCAGTAGTGACCGCCCGCCGGACCTCCACCAACGTCGAGTAAAACGTCGGCCCCGCCCCCATATCCGTCAACCTCTCGCTCGTCAGCACATTGATGTTCTTGCCGTCGCGCGCCAGCTTCGCCCAGTCCAGCCGCGCCGCCACCGTCCCCGGCCCTACCCGGCTCTCTGCCCCCGCCGCAACGTGCGCTCGCAGCTGCACCGACCCACGCCCGTTCCACACCTCCACCACATCCCCCGTCACAATCCCGCGCGGCATCGCATCGGCTTCGTGCATCTCGAGCAGATCCTCCGTTCGCGACTCCATCCGGCGCTGCACCGCCCCATTTGCAAACGTCGTATTCATAAAGTTGTCCGCCTTCCGCGGAAGCAGCTCCAGCGGAAACGCCCCACCCGCGCCACGTCCACCACGCGACTCCGCCGGCGCACAAAACACCGGCACCGGCACGAGCTCGCCCCGTCCGCTCGCCGTCCGAAACCACTCTCCCGTCGAGAACGGCAGCACCTCCCCCGCCGCATTCTCGGGCAGCGCCAGCGCTACATGCCCCTCGCTCTCCATCCGCTCCCGCGTCACCCCACGAAACCACGGATGGTCCCCGCAGAGCGCCTGATCAATCAACGCATCTTCGCGCTCGGCAAAGCATGCCTCCCCGAACCCCATCCGCCGCCCCAACTCGCCAAACATCCGCACATTGCTCCACGCCTCACCCAGCGGCGCAATCGCCTGCTCCGAGATCCCCGCAAAATAATGTCCATACGCCCCCTGCACATCCGTCGTCTCAAGAAACGTCGGCGCTGGCAGCACCACATCCGCATAATCCGTCGTGTCCGTAAAAAACTGCTCATGGACCACCGTGAACAGATCCTCCCGCCGCAACCCCCGCAGCACATGATTCAGGTTCGGCGCGATCGCCGCCGGGTTCGAGTTGTACACAAACACCGCCTTCACCGGAGGCCCGCTCACGCCCGCATCCGGCTCCGTCAGCGCCCGCCCCAAGAGACTCATATTCACCACCCGCGACGGCCGGCCGAGCGGACTCTCCAGCATCAGCTCCGGCATCTCCAGAGCCGCCTTGTTGAACGGAAACGCGCCGCTGGTCGACAGCTGCACACCTCCGCCGCGCCGCTTCCACGCTCCCACCAGCAGCGGCAACATCGCGATCGCCCGCGCCGACGCACCCCCGTTTTCGCTCCTCTGCACACCATAGTTCAGCCGGATCACCGGCGGCCTCCCCGTCCGGTCAAGACACGTCGCATACGCCCGAGCCAGCCTCACCACCTGCTCCGCTCCCACCCCCGTCCCGCGCTCCACCACCTCCGGCCGATGCTCGTCGCCGAGCGCATGCGCCCGCAGCTCGTCCACACCGTTCGCACACGCAGCCAGATACTCCCGGTCCTCCAGACCCTCGCGAAAGATCACATGCATCATCCCCAACGCCAGCAAAGCATCAGTCCCCGGATGGATCGCGATGTGTTCGTCCGCCAGCGCCGCCGTGCGCGTCCGGTACGGATCGATCACCACCAGACGCGCCCCGCCCCGCCGCGCTGCCTCGATAAACGGCCACAGATGAATGTTGTTGCCATGGACATTCGCGCCCCACGCAATCACCATCCCCGCATGAGCGAAATCCTCAGGCCGCGTCCCCAGCTTCACGCCGTACACACTCGCAAACGCCTCGCCGCCTGCCGTCGAACAGATCGTCCGGTCCAGCCGCGAAGCCCCCATCCGGTGAAAAAACCGCCGGTCCATCGACCCATACCCCAGCTGCCCGATCGTCCCGGCATAGCTGTACGGCAACACGCTCTCCGGCCCATGCTCCGCCGCGATCCGACCGAGCTTCGCCGCCACCTCCTCCAAGGCCTCGTCCCACGAGACGCGCTCAAACACCTCCATCTCCCGCCCGCGCCCCACCGGTCCCTTCGCCACCCCCGCCCGCCGCCGCATCGGGTACAACATCCGCTCCGGCGAGTACACCCGATCCAAAAACTTCGCCACCTTGCCGCACAGAAACCCGCGCGTCACCGGGTGCGCGGGGTCGCCACGCAGCGACACCGCCCGCCCGCTCCCCTCCTCGACCGTCACCAGCACCCCACAGCTGTCCGGGCAGTCCAGCGAACACACCGCGTGCACCGTTCGCGCACTCTCGCCGATCGCATCCATACCTGTACATTCTAGGGTGTCAACCATTCACTTCCGCATAGCCTGAGCGGTTGTTTGCTCATAACTCGCAACTCGTTACTCATGACTCACTAACACATCTCCGATCCTCCGCGCCCCAAGAAAACCGGATGTATCCTCGATCTCAAGAGGGAAGCCGCCCGCTTAGAACCCCTCGCGCAAGGTGGAGGTCGACAGCAGCCTCAACCCGCGACAAAGCCCCTCAGCCTGCGACAAAAAAGGTGTCCCATGAAGCTCGGCCCCGCCCGCCTCCTCGTCCTCCTCTCGCTCCTCCTGCTCCCCCCCGTTCTCCGCGCCCAAGACCCCCAGCTCCACACCGCCAGCCCAACCGAGCTCGCCTGCGTCAAAGTCCTCCTCGCCCAGGAGACCGCCTGGAACAAAGGCGACCTCGACACCTTCGCCCAGGCCTACAAAGACTCCCCCGACACCCTCTTCATCTCCGGCTCCATCAACCGCGGATTCGCCGGCATGCTCAGCAACTACCACCGCGAGTACCCCAACCGCGCCACCATGGGAACCCTCAGCTTCTCCGAGCTCGAAGTCCACCCACTCGACGAGAACTTCGCCGTCGTCCTCGGCAAATACCACCTCGAACGCAACAAGAAACAAGGCGGCAACGCCGACGGCCTCTTCTCCCTAGTCTTCGAAAAAACCGACAAAGGCTGGAAGATCGTAGTCGACCACACCACCTAGCAACCCGCCATCCACCCAGACCGGCGCACCACCTTGTTAGAATCCATCCGAGGCTGCAGATGACCTTTCACATCACACTCGAAGCTGCGGAAGATGGCTGGATCGTCGCCGAGTGCCCCGCGCTGCCCGGCTGCGTCTCCCAAGGCAGAGACGAGGAAGAAGCTATCGCCAACCTGCGTGAAGCAGTCACGGCATGGATGTGGGCCGAGGATCAGAAAGCTCCTAAAACAATGCCCGCGGATCGACAAAGCCTGCTTGCCGGGATATGAGAAGCTTCCATCGGTTCCTGTTTTGTTAAGGGCACGGCTTCAGCCGTGCCGTGAAATGCTGTCAGTCGAGCCCGGCTTTAGCCGCTTAGGTCCTCGGCCTCCTCAGAGCAACTTAGGTATTGGCGTAGAGGGCATTTGCTCATTTGTTGTCATTCCCGAAGGGAATCTGCGGTTGTTCTTGGGGTTGTTTGTTCTTC
>CAXTYQ010000150.1:0-5833 GCA_964248505.1 uncultured Acidobacteriaceae bacterium | reverse complement strand
CCGCCATCCCGTAAAACTCCCCCGGATGCACCACCACCCCCGCCTCCAGCAACTCCCTCCAAACCTCACCGGACCTCTGCGGCAACCGCACAATCGCACTCCACCCCGCCTCCACCTCCAGCACCTCCATCCCCGACCCGCGCAGCGTCGCCAGATTCGCGCGCACCCGCTCCAGGATCTGCCCGCGCACCACCCCAGCCCCGGCCAACCACTGCGGCAGAGCCAGCTGCACCGGCGCATTCATCGACAGAAACGTGTCCGCGATCACCTCCATCCGCCCCATCGCCTCGGTCCGCACAGCCTCCGGCCCAAACACCGCCATCCACGCCGCCTTCATCTGCGGCAGACCGGCAATCTTGCTCATCCCGCTCAAGACAAACGTCAACACCGG
Source organism: uncultured Acidobacteriaceae bacterium (assembly GCA_964248505.1). Taxonomy (GTDB): domain Bacteria; phylum Acidobacteriota; class Terriglobia; order Terriglobales; family Acidobacteriaceae; genus Edaphobacter. Next base: position 5,442 of record CAXTYQ010000150.1, on the reverse strand, counting down.
ATGCGGCCCCACGGCAAAGCTCTCCACGCGACCACCCTCGCGCAGCGGATAATCCAGGAACACCTCATCCACCACCAGCGCCAGCCCATGCCGCGCACACACCTCCTCCATCCGCTCCCGCTCCGCCCGCCCGGTCGCATGTCCCGTCGGATTGTTCGGACTCACCACCACCACCGCCCGCGTCCTCGGCCCGATCGCCCGCTCCAGCTCCGCAAAATCGATCCACCAACCAAAGTCGTAAAACAGCGGATACTCCCGCAGCCGCACATCGTCCAAGTCCGCCAGAAACCCAAACAACGGGTAGCTCGGCCGAGCGATCAACACCTCATCCCCGGCGTCGCAAAGCAGCCGAAACAAAAAGCTGTACGCCTCGCTCGTACTCGTCGTCAGCACCAGGGCGTCCGGGTCGACGACCGCCCCATGCCCCGCGTAGTACCCCGCCACCGCCTCGCGCGCCCCCCGCATCCCGCGCGCCTCCGCCCCATACACCATCGCGCGCGCATCCACCAACGGCCCGAGCACCGCCCTCTCGTCATACCGGAACCCACACACCGTCGGATTCGCAACCGTCAGATCCCACAGCCTCCGCCCCGACTCCAGCCCAGCCGCCCGCGCCGCCCGCACCTCACGCGCCCAAACGCTCTCCCCAACATCCCACGACGTCCGCTCTGAGAACCGCCCCCGCACCCCAACCATCCTACCGCCCACCTCCGCCGACGCCCGCCAACCGACACCGGAACAAAAAACTTCCGCGCATCCCGCCCCTAAAACCAGAACAGAACCGTACAATCAAACCCGACCATGAACCCGACCATGAACGAGCGACAGATCGGCACACCGCACAGCAACGGCCACCAGACCGCACCTCCCGTCGAGATCACCGCCGTCCTCTTCGACTACGGCCTGGTCCTCTCCGGCCCGCCCAATCCGGCGGCCTGGCAGCGCATGCGCTCGGTCACCGGGATCGACGAAGCTCCGTTCTTCCGCGAGTACTGGGCCCATCGCCACCCCTACGATCGCGGCGACATCACCGCGCGCGAGTACTTCCAGCGCCTATCCGCCGGCGCCGGCCGCCCACCCCTCACCGACTCCCAAATGCTCGATCTCCTCGACGCCGACACCGACCTCTGGACCGACCTCAACGTCCCCATGGTCGAGTGGGCCCAGGCCCTCCAGCACGCCGGCATCCGCACCGGCATCCTCTCCAACCTCGGCGACAGCATGAACGTCGGCGTGCTCCAGAAATTCTCGTGGCTGGCCGACTTCGACCACTGCACCTGGTCCCACACCCTCAAAATCGCCAAACCCGAGCCCGAAATCTACGCCCACGCCGCCCAGGGCCTCAACACCCCGCCACAACACATCCTCTTCGTCGACGACCGCCTCGACAACATCGAAGCCGCCCGCCAGGCCGGCATGCAAGCCATCCAGTACCTCAGCCACGACACGTTCCTCGACGAAATGCGCGCCCGCGGCCTCACCCACCTACTCGAACTCGCACCCCTCCCCGCCACCGCCCGCTAGCCTCACCCTCAAGAAGCCACCTCCACTTCAAAACCCTGTCATCTCGACCACTTCAAAACCCTGTCATCTCGACCGGAGCGCAGCGAAGTGGAGAGACCCGCAGATCGTCTTAGCCATTCCTGTTCCCTGCACCCTGTTCCCTGCACCCTGTTCCCTGTCCCCTGCACCCTGCCTCTACCCCCGCACCCGTTCCACCTCCACCGCCGCCTGCTCCACAATCTCAATCCCAAACCCCTGCAACGCCGGCACATGCGTCGGCGTATTCGTCAGCAACCGAATCTTGTGGATCCCCAGATCCGACAGGATCTGCCCGCCCAGACCCACCTGCCGCAGCGTCCGATGGCTCCGGTCATCCGTCCGCTCGCCGGAGCGCTTCTCCCGACCCCGCGACTCCCGGTGAAACACCACCCGATGCGGCATCACCGATCGATCCAGCCCAAACCCGTTTGAACCGTTGTGCAGGTACACCAGAGCACCTCGCCCCGCCTCGGCAATCATGCGCAGCGACCCCGCCATCACCGCCCGGCAGTCGCACGTCGTCGCCCCAAACACATCGCCCGCCAGGCAATGCGTGTGCACCCGCACCGGCACCACATCGCCGCCCGAAACATCGCCCATCACCAGCGCCACATGCGACTCCGTCTCGTCCGTCTCCGAGCCATACGCGATCGCGCGAAACTCCCCCGCCTCCGACCGCATCACCGACTCGCCCACACGGTGGATATACCGCTCATGCTGCAGCCGGTACCGGATCAGATCCGCCACCGTCAACATCTTCAAACCGTGCAGATCGCAGAACTTAACCAGATCCGGAACCCGCGCCATCGTCCCGTCGTCGTTCATAATCTCGCAGATCACACCCGCGCTTTTGAGCCCCGCCATCCGCGCCAGATCGACCGACGCCTCCGTCTGCCCCGCGCGCACCAGGACCCCACCCTTGCGCGCCCGCAGAGGAAACACATGCCCCGGCCGAGCCAGATCGTACGCCGTCGATCCCGGATCGATCGCCACCCGGATCGTCTGCGCGCGGTCCGCCGCCGAGATGCCCGTCGTCACACCCTCGCGCGCCTCCACCGACTCGGTAAACGCCGTCCCAAACCGCGACGTATTCTCCTGCACCATCGGCATCAGACGCAGGTAATCCGCGCGCTCCTCCGTCAAGGTCAAGCAGATCAAACCCCGCCCAAAACGCGCCATAAAGTTGATCAACTCGGGCGTCACATGCTCGGCCGCCAACGTCAGATCGCCCTCATTCTCGCGATCCTCGTCATCCACCACAACCACCATCCGCCCCGCCCGAATCTCCCCGATCGCCTCTTCCACCGTCGCAAACATACGCTCTCGCCTCCCCGTGCCGTCTCTCACCTAGAGCAGACTCACACCAGACCCACTCCGCCGCAAAATATAAGATGGCAAAGCCCCGCCTTCTACAGTTAGGCGCGTTGTTCTCTATGTTGCATCCGCTGTGTTATTGTGGCGTGCATGAAAACACAACAGCTCCCCCCCCCAACGTAAACCGCAGAATGTTTCTCTCAGCAGGCACCACTGCCGCCGTCGCCGGCACAGTGGGCCTTTGTACCTCCCGGAAGTCTCTTGCACAGCAGCCCGGCCCCAATCCGAACGTCTACGCGGCAGCGAGCGCGGCACATTGCATCGCATCCGGTGCTGGGTTCTACTCTTCCCCAACCGCCCATCAATGGACCACGATCGGCAACACGATGCAGAGTGTGCTGAATGACTGGCAGCTCAACCAGCTCGACGCGCAGGTACGACCGGCCGCCTACAGAGTTTCGCCTTCGATGGTAAAGAGCTCAAATATCAATCAGCAAGCAATCCTTCAGCAGATTCAACTATTTGAGCCGGCGTTTCAGCTCAGCGACGTGCAACAGTCCCTCAGTTTCATCGACAACGCATCCCAGTCGCAGATTCAAAGCGTCATCACGGTTCTGCAGCAGCAGGGCCTCGCACCGTATCTGCAAAGCTGTATCTCACAGTCGAGCTTGATCGCCGCTCAGCTGCCCGGAACTACAACGAATGCGCAGGGGATAATACCCGGGTTCTCATCAGACGCTGCGAGAGCGGAACCTCCACCGCCAAACGAGGGTGGTGGCTACAACTGCCAGACGGATGGCGCTCTGGTCTGGACGGCAGGCGTAGCTTTCGGAGTGTTAACCGTAATGACGGGAGGAACGGATATTCTAGTTATGGGATTCTGGGGCGGTTTCGTCTACTGGGGAGGGACTGCCACCGTAGCCTGGGGCGCTGGACACAACATCGCAGGTTGCGGATTCTAAGAGGAACCATGACCTGGCTCTACCACAACATAAATCACTTCTCCGTTCCCCTAGGGATGCTGCTAGGTCTGTTCTCTGCCGTTGTCGGGTACCAGCGTGTGCAAAGGCAAAAAGCAGGACTTCCTCCACAGCCCTTGAGTCGAGGGACCACAATCACAATGGTGTGCGTCATTCTGGTGTCCTGTTTCCTGCTTGGAGTCTGCTTTGTCCGTGTTTTTGTGAGACCTTAGCTTCGGGCACTCACTGATAAGCAGCTACGAGCCACCTTGCAAGAAAGCGCCACCCAACTCGGATGGCGCTTTCTGTTCCAATCGCACTTCAACGACGACTAAGAGGGAATATGACTTGGCTCTCGCGGAACATAAATCACTTCCCCATGCCGCTGGGGATCCTCCTAAACCTGTCCTCCGTCAGTGTCGCGTATCGCAATAGGCGAAGGCAAAAAGCAGGACTTGCCCACCCCTCCAGTAGCAAAACCACAATCGCGCTGATTTGCCTGATGGTTGTGTACTGCTTGTCCATGATTTTCGCGAGACCTTAGCTCCGGGCACTTACTGACAAACAGCCATCATGCAAAAAAGCGCCACCCCCAAGGGCAGCGCTCTCGCACACAACGTCTACCTCAACTACAAGGTCGACTCGATCTCAAATCCCCAGGCCTCGAGCAGCGCCTCCGGGATGTACTTCGAATTCTTGTTTCGCCGCGCCCACTCCCGCAAGCGCGTCGACCGGATATACTGATCCGGCGTCAGCTTGAACTCCTTTACGACCAGCTCAAACGAAGTCACGGTCGGCACCACCGGCCCAATCGGCTCCGGCTTTCCCCAATTCGGATTTCCACGACGCTTTGCCATCTGTCTTACTCCTCATCCTGGCGGCAGGCACACATAGACACTCCGCAGTTCAGCCGCAATACTTCATCTTACCCGGCTTGATCTCAGAAATCAAAGCCCGGGAGTGTGCCCGCATCCCTCTCTAGCTCCGGCGAGTCACTCTCGACGTCCCGGCCAACGCCACTCCCATCTCCTCGGCGTTTCGCTCACCGGCTCCGGCGGAGCACAGCCCCCACCAACCCCCTCACTCCAACTGCCGCCCAATCCACCGCGCCTGAACCAGCCACCCCACACCAAACAAAACCATCAGCGCACGCACGGATACAGCCGACGTATGGGGGCCGCCCCCCAGAACATCCATGCGCAACGCCGCAACCACGCACACCACAGCCATCCCCAGCGCCACCACCATCCGAAACTGTTCGAGCCCACGAATCTTCATGCCACATCCTTCCACACAGCGGAGCCGCCCGGCAAACAAGGCATCTATTCCCCTCCCCCGCTCGTCTAGCACATTGGCGATATAGAAAAACCTCCATACCCCTAAGCCGTCCGTCCCGCGTCAACGCGCGCCTGTTCTCAGCCAACGACACTCAAACGGGTTCTAGCAATAATACAAATAGACCCCAAATTCAAAGGACCTCCCTTCATGAGCTCGCCTCTCTGCTCCGATCCCGATCTGCTTAGAGATGAGGACATCTCCGAAGCCCCAAAAAGCAACGAAGATCCCAACCTCTCCCGCCGCGGCTTCCTCAAGTCCGCCGGCGTCCTCTCCGCCGCCGCCGCCACCG
>CAXTYQ010000149.1:0-5859 GCA_964248505.1 uncultured Acidobacteriaceae bacterium | reverse complement strand
ACCGCCGTCATCCTGAGCGAAGCGAAGGACCCCTGTAGTTGCCGTTGCCCTTGCCTTTACCTTTGCCGTTGCCCTTGCCCTTGCCCTTGCCCTTGCCTTCGCCCTTCTGGTTGTCATTCCCGAAGGGAATCCGCGTCTGCCCTTGTCCTTGCCGTTGCCCTTGCATTCGCCTTTCTAGTTGTCATTCCCGAAGGGAATCTGCTTCTGCCGTTGCCCTTGCATTCGCCTTCTTGGTTGTCATTCCCGAAGGGAATCCGCTGTTCTTACTCAAAAATCCGTCAAAACCTCAACACCATCCTCCGTCACAGCCACAACGTCGCAATGTCGCATACCACCATATCCGTCAAAGTACGCCGCAGGCTCCACATTGAAAGTCATCCCCGGCAAAAGAACATCGTCCGAAAGCGGGTGAATCCGTGGAAGAGCGTGCCCATTCGCCGCCGCGAAGCCAACACCATGCCCAGTGGCATGCTTGAACGCCTTGCCAAAATCATGCTTCTCCATCACCTTGCGGACCACGCTGTCGACCTCGCGTCCAGTCACGCCTGGGCGAATCGCTTCCAGCCCCGCCCCCCGCGCCTCCAAGATCGCCGCCCTCATCGCTTGGTGTCGAGCAGGAGGCTCGCCGACCGTGTGTGTCCGCGTAATGTCGGTCCAGTAGCCGTCAGCGCAGGTGTTGGCGTGAATCATCACCAGGTCGCCCTCTTCAAGAACGCGCTGCCGGGTACGCGCATAAGCCGCCGCCGCCTTCGCCGAGTTGGGCCCCGACATGCAAAAGAAGTACCCATAACTGCGCTCGAACTGCTCCGCCGCCGGGTCCGCCGCAAACGCGGACTGCACCTCCGCGGCAACCTCGGCCTCGCGCAAACCCGCCCGTATCGCGATCGTCGCCTTTCTGAATCCCGCAGCCGCCACCACGCACCCAGCCTTCATCACCGCCAACTCCCTCGCGGTCTTTACCGCCAGGAGAGACCCAATCGTCTCATCCGCAGGCACAATGGTGGCGCCCGGCAATATCTCCTCTAAAAGCTTGAAAATAGCCGGTCGCAACTCGTACCCAACCGCATACGTCGCAGGCTGAACGATCTCGGCCTTCCGCACACCGCACCTTGCGTTCTCCAAACCAAATTCACGCAAAACATCCCCAAGCGGCTCCTTCAGCTTCTCGAGAACGCTCGACAAACTATGGAGGCCGGCAGGCTTATACGGGATAACGCGCGCTGACGATGTCTTCCCGGCCAGCTCCGCCTCATCCTCCGGAACCAGCACCGCAACCTCGCCCCCCACCGTCTGCACCGCGACACTGTTCGACATGATCGGCCAGTACCCCGTCAGCAACAGCACCTCCGTCCCGGACGTGCAGACGAGAGCATCCAGTTTGGCATCGGACAGACCTCTGACGATCAAAGCTTGGCGTTCGGGATCGGCGATCATGCATACCCTCACTTTCTGGGCTTTCTAGATGCTCCCGTCAGACATTCGGTGCGCGATGTTTCGCAGGGAGCCGCTTGCCCCGGCCGCTCAGCTCCGGTAGCGTCAAAGCAGATGCAAGCCTCCTGCCATCGTTGCCACGGCGATCTCCCCGCCGGCCAGCCGACCCCGCCCTTCTGCCCTCACTGCGGCGCCCCCCAGCTCCGGCTCTCCGAAGAAGCCCAGGCAGCCGCCACCTCCGCCCCCAACACCACCGGCGAGCTCCCACCACCACGGCCCCGGCTCCTCAATTGGAGCATCGCCCTCCGCTCCGCACTCGAAATCGCCGGCATCGGCGCCGCCCTCAATCTGCTCTCCACCCGCATCCCCGGCCTCGGCATCCTCGCCGTGCTCTGGGTCCTCTGCGCCGCTCTCCTCACACTCGCGCTCTACGGCCGCCGCGAGCCCCGGAAATCCATCAACGCCGGCATCGGCGCACGCATCGGCATCCTAAGCGGCCTCACCAACGTCGCCCTGCTCGGCGCCGTGCTCGCCATCGCCGGCCTCCTTGCGCGCTTTCGCCTCCACTCCCTCGCCGCCTTCGACACCGCCCTGCACGACCAAATGCGCCTCCAGGTCGAGCACGCCCTCGCCGCCAACCCCGCGCCTCCAGAGCTCGTCCGCTTCCTCAACTCCCCCGAGTTCCAGGCCGGAGCCCTCCTCTCCGGTCTCGTCACCTTCGCCCTCAGCTTCCTCCTCCTCTCCGTCGTCTCCGGTACCCTCGCCGGCATCGCAGGCAACCGCACCACGCAAACCGCCCAGCCTAGCTAGACCTCCAACCTCCGCCCACCCTGCTATCATCGAGCGCAATCGCCGTGAACCCAATCGACCCCGCCCTTCCCCAAACCCAAGCCGGCATCGCCGCCGCTCCGGAGCCCGAAAAGCGCACACCCAAACTGCGCCAAAAAGGCCGCCTCATGTCCGCGTCCGAGATCGAACGAACCCTCGTCCGCCTCGCCCACGAAATCGTCGAACGCAACGACGGCGTCTCCAACGTCGGCCTCGTCGGCATCAAACGCCGCGGCGTCCCCCTCGCCCAGCGCCTCGCCGGCATGCTCGCCGCCATCGAAAAACACCCCGTCGACACCGGCACCCTCGACATCAGCTTCTACCGCGACGACCTCTCCACCCAGGGCCCACGTCCCGTCGTCACCCCCGGCTCCATCGGCTTCAACGTCAACGGCCGCGACATCATCCTGCTCGACGACGTCCTCTACACCGGCCGCACCATCCGCGCCGCGCTCGACGCCCTCTTCGACCACGGCCGCCCCAAATCCGTCCAACTCCTCGTCCTCATCGACCGCGGCCACCGCGAACTCCCCATCCAGGCCACCTACACCGGACGCAACATCCCCACCTCCTCCCGCGAAATCATCGAAGTAAAACTCCGCGAAATCGACAACACCGAAGAAGTCCTCCTAGTCGAACTCACCGACTAACAGCAGCACCTCCCGCCCGAGCCCAGCGAAGCCCCACCCCCGCCGTCGCCGTCGCCCTTGCTTTTCTAGTTGTCATTCCCGAAGGGAATCTGCTTCTCGCCCTTGCCCTTGCCGTTGCATTCGCCTTTCTTGGTTGTCATTCCCGAAGGGAATCTGCTTCTCGCACTCGCCGTTGCCACCACCCCCAAACCACCCCGCATCTGGCATCCTTGTAAAAAGCGATGCACCCCATCCACCCCCAATCCCTCCTCTCCATCCTCGACCTCTCCCTCCCCGACATCTCCTCCCTCCTCACCCTCACCTCCCACCTAGAACAAACCACACCCGGAGACCGTGACCAACTCCTCCGCGGCCACACCGTCGCCCTCCTCTTCTACGAGTCCTCCACCCGCACCCGCACCTCCTTCGAACTCGCCGCAAAATCCCTCGGCGCCACCACCACCCTCGTCTCCGACAAATCCTCCTCCATCGAAAAAGGCGAGTCCCTCAAAGACACCGGCCTCACCCTCCGCGCGCTCGGTGCCCAAGCCATCATCCTCCGCCACAACCTCTCCGGAGCCCCCAACCTCCTCGCCCACGCCACCGGCCTCCCCGTCCTCAACGCCGGAGACGGCACCCACGAACACCCCTCCCAAGCCCTGCTCGACCTCCGCACCATCCTCACCCGCCTCTCGCTCGACCCCGACCGCGTCACCCCCCAAACCCTCGCCGGCCGCACCATCACCATCACCGGAGACATCCTCCACTCCCGCGTCGCCCGCTCCAACGCCCTCCTCCTCCCACGCCTCGGAGCCCGCGTCCTCCTCTGCGGCCCCGATCCCCTCCTCCCCGAAGCCTTCGCCCACATCGCCCCCGAACCCACCACCGGCACCCTCGAGATCGAACGCAACTTCGACCGCGCCCTCCACCAATCCGATGTCGTCATGATGCTCCGCATCCAAAGCGAACGCCTCGCCGGCCTCGACCTCGACCTCCCCAACTACATCGCCAACTTCCAACTCAACGCCGACCGCCTCGCCCACACCCAACCCAACGCCCTCGTCCTCCACCCCGGCCCCATGATCCGAGGCCTCGAAATCACCGGCGAAGTCGCCGACAGCCCGCAATCCGCGATCGAAGATCAAGTCCACCACGGCCTCAGCATCCGCTCCGCCCTCCTCGTCCGCGCCCTCACACCCCAATTGCGCTAAGGAACCTCTGAATAAGCCCGCTCTGTTAAGGGCACGGCTTCAGCCGTGCCATAAGTGCTTCAAATAAGAGGCGGCTTTAGCCGCTGAGGTACGCTTGGCCAGTAGGGAGCAACTGATTCAGACAATCGACCTCCCCGGCTACATCGCCAACTTCCAGCTCAACGCCGCCCGCCCACACCCAACCCAACGCCCTCATCCTCCACCCCGGCCCCATGATCCGAGGCCTCGAATCACCGGCGAAGTCGCAGACAGCCCCAACTCAGCCATCGAAGATCAAGTCCACCACGGCCTCAGCATCCGCTCCGCCCTGCTGGTGCGGGCATTAAGCACCTTTTTCTTAGTTCTGCGTGTTTCGCCGACCCCCACGATCGGGAAAAAGGTAGTGAGCGACAATGTAGAACAATCCAATGACATTCAAAGTTGTACTTCCAATAAAAGCGAGAATGACAGATTGTGGAAGTGAAAACTTCACCCAAGTGCCAAACCCTTGCAAAAACAGCAGCAGAAAAACAGCTGTAACCCAAACACAAATAAGCCTAAAAATTAGGCTCGCATACTTCTTTCGCTCTTCTATGTTTTGTTTGAGGCCAGCGACTTCTGCAAGAGCCTTATCCCGTTCAACAGTCGTTCTTTCTACTTGAGTCTCAGGATCGGGAGTTTCGCCGACTTCTTGTAAATCCTTACCAGCACCCTTCTTTATGCGCGCAAGTTCCTGCGAATCTTCCGCCATGTCACAGGGCCTTGAAGTAATCCTTTATCAGCTCGTTTTGTATGACGACGGACCGACACCCAGGCGAATACGTTTTTGACCAAGGACTACCAGGCTTGTGCGTCGCATTCGAAAGCTTTGTAGCCGAATACTCGCCGTAAGCGCTCCAAACGCTTTGAATGACATCGAGAGCGTGGCGACTGGACATATCATTCTCATCCTTGATTCGAGGTTCGTAGGACTTCAATCCACCCCCCAATTCCGTAGCCGGACGCGTGATGTCGCCATCGCCACAGTATTTAAATTGTCGATAGAGCTCGGGAACTACCGGCCCAAACTGCCACGCTTCAACCTGTTCTTCGATCAGCGGTTCATCATGCAGAGCTAAATACCATCCATGCGCGTAGTACACCAGCTTCTGCAACTTCATCGGCGACAAAGATTCACCTTTCGCCGCATGTCTGAACTCGTTTGCAACCGCTATCGCCGGATACGCCATATCACCCACCATACCTTATTGACACATAGAGTATGATGCGCAGTCATTAGTTATGACTTTCTTTCGATAACATCGTTACGGACCCTTAGTAACCCACACCCATGCCCAATCTCCTCATCCAGAACGGCCACCTCATCGACCCAGCCGCCAACATCGACGCCCCACGCGATCTCCTCATCCAGAACGGCCGCATCGCCGCCGTCGAACCCCCAAACACCATCCCCACCCACACCGCCCCCGAGATCATCGACGCCACCGGCCTCACCATCGCCCCCGGTCTCATCGACCTCCACGTCCACCTCCGCGAACCCGGCCAGACCCACAAAGAAACCATCGCCACCGGCACCCGCGCCGCCGCCGCCGGTGGCTTCACCAGCATCGTCGCCATGCCCAACACCACGCCGGTCAACGACTCCGCGAGCCTCACCCGATGGATGCTCTCCCCCGACCGCGACCCCACCATAAACCTCTTCGCCATGCCCGCCGCCACCCTCGGCAGCCGCGGCCAAACCCTCACCGACTTCGCCGCCCTCCGCGACGCCGGCGCCCTCG
>CAXTYQ010000148.1:0-6007 GCA_964248505.1 uncultured Acidobacteriaceae bacterium | reverse complement strand
TTGCCCCGCCGGCGGCGGGGTGTGCCTGAAAACCGCCGGTTGAGTGTTCAAACCGGCCCAACACTCCACCCGCAGCCCAAAAAGTAGCGGAAAAGAACCCCCAGTCGGCAAAACGCAAAGACAAGGTTTAAATCAGACCTTCCCTAGACCTCATTCCCGAAGCGAATCTGCTCCACCCTGTCCTGCCCTTGCGATCGTCCTTCCCTAAGGAAATCCGTGCCCTAAAGCTTTCAACCCCTGTGGGGCATTGCCGCCGCCATCTCCCCCAAAATCAACTCCGCCGCAGCCGCCGGGTCAGCCGCCCTGGTAATCGGTCGCCCCACCACCAGCATCGACGCCCCCCGCCCCATCGCCTCCCGCGCCGTCGCCACCCGCCTCTGGTCCCCGCGTTCCTCCTCGGCCGCACGGATCCCAGGCACAACCAGCATCGGCCCCTCGCCAAGCTCCGCCCGCAGCATCCGCGTCTCCTCCGCCGAACACACCAGACCCTCCAGTCCCGTCCCCAACGCCAGCCTCCCCAAACGAAGCACCTGCTCCGCCGGAGGTCCCGCCACCCCCACCGCCTGCATCTGCCCCTCATCCATACTCGTCAGCACGGTCACCCCCAGGAGCTTCGGCGCCTCCCGCAAATTCGCCGCCGCCCCCGCCGCCGCCTCCAGCATCGCCTGCCCACCAATCGCATGCACGGTCAGCAGCGAAGCCCCCGTGCTCGCCAACGACCGAACCGCGCCCGCCACCGTGTTCGGAATGTCGAGCAGCTTCAAGTCCAAAAACACCGAAAATCCCCTCCGGCAGAGCTCCTCCACCACACCGGGCCCCGTCGCCCCGTAAAAAAGTTCCATCCCCACCTTGAACCAGCGGCACCGCCCCTCCAGCAGATCCACCATCGCCAGCGCCTCCTCCGCCGAAGGGAAATCAAGCGCAACCACCAGCCGCTCTGCCGCTTCCGTCCGCCCTCCCCCACTCAACAAAAATTCACCCATCCCCTCCCAAACCTCACCCGGCAGAACACATCGGCCATGGCCTATCCTGAAGGATCGTAGCAGGCCTGAAGCTTCGTAGATGGCCGACAAATCCCCAGAACCGGAGCCAACCGCCCCATGCAAACCGTCCTCACCATCGCCGGCTACGACCCCTCCTCCGGCGCCGGCATCACGGCGGACCTCCTCGTCTTCGCGGCCCACGGCCTCTTCGGCACGTCCTGTATCACCGCCCATACCGTCCAGAACACCGTCGGCGTCTACGGCACAACGCCCATCCCCGCCGACTCCGTCCGCCAAACCCTCAGCGCCCTCGATCGTGACCTCCCTATCGCCGGCGTCAAGATCGGCATGCTGGGCAACGCCGACATAGTCACCACCATCGCCGAGTTCCTCGCCCAGCTCCGCACCGCCCATCCAACTCTTCCCGTCGTTCTCGATCCTGTGCTCCGCTCCAGCTCCGGCCGCGACCTCCTCTCGCCCGATGCCCTCCCACACCTCCGCAAACATCTGCTTCCACACGTAACCGTCATCACACCGAACCGCGAGGAACTGGCCACGCTTCTCGGTGAACCCGTTCCAGACCGCGACCAAATCCCCGCGGCCGCAACTAGACTCCAGCAATTCAGTGGCCGCACTCTCCACGTCCTCGTCACCGGCGGCGACCTCCATCCGCCCGACGACCTCCTCCTCCTCGCCTCCACGCGTCAGCCGCTTTGGATCCCCGGCGAACGCGTCCTCACCCGGTCAACCCACGGCACCGGTTGCGCCCTCTCGAGCGCCCTCCTCAGCCACCTGGTCCTCGGCCTCTCTCCAGAGAAAGCCGCACAGGCCGCCAAGGCATACGTCACCGGAGCCCTCCGCGCCGCGGAACCCCTGGGGCAGGGAAGAGGTCCGCTCAACCACCTCTGGCAACTTCGTTCCGCCACATCGAAATAAACCACGTACTCTCCCGCCTTCTCTGGCGAAATCTGAATCTGTGTCTTCACTACACACCGACAGCAAACTGCCCGAGCCAGTTTCGTAGCTTGTTTCGGACCGGGACGATTTCGGTGCACTCGGCAAACACGGCGCGGCTAAGACCGGATAGAATCTGCACGGCTTCGGCGTCCGCAGCGTGCGTCGAGTCGTCGCCGGTGAACATCCGAGCATCGACGAGGTACTCGATAGCATGGCCGATGCGTTCGAGCGCCAGGCCCTGCACCCGGTCGGGACGGCGGCGGATGACGCTCGATGCTTTGGGTCTCGGACGAGCGAGTGTAAACGGCACCAGGCTCGGGTTGTTGGGAAAGGCGAAGCCGGCAGAGAGAGATGCGGAAGGCAGGGATGCGGTCGACATTAGGGAAAACCTCCAGACACAGGTGTTATCGGCGAAAGAAGGAAAAACTTTAGCCCTCGACAGAAACTATTTTCTACTCGTAACGTTCCTTTAGTTTGCCCGCCCGGTCCCTCACACCACCTACACCCCAAACCGGCCAAACTCCGGCACACCTCAGCTCGCCTGCTACCCTGAAACTCTCATGACCATCACCCTGAATGGCCAGCCGCAAACCCTCTCGCTCGGCGATCTCGGCGGCGAAACTCCCAAGCTCGCGCACTTCATCGCCAGCCTCGGCCTCGCCGGCGATCGCGTCGCCGTCGAACAGAACGGAAACATCGTCCCCCGCGCCGTCTGGCCCACAACTTGCATCAACGAAGGCGACCGCTTCGAAATCGTCCACTTCGTCGGTGGAGGCTCCAAACGCGTCTGTGGAGGCGCCCGACCCTCCAGACCCGCCTGAACTCACATCCGTCGCTCCCTCACGTCGTCAGAGAAAGGAGAAGCCGCTCCCACTTCGCGCCATAATCCTCCCACCCGCCAAGGCTCCGCACCCGCTCCAAAGCGGCCGCGCTCATCCGCCCCTGCAGCTCCGGATCAGACGCCAGCCGTTCCATCCTCTCGGTCAACGCCCCGACATCCCGGATCGGCACAATATACCCCTCGACCCCGTCCGTAAACAGATCCTCCGCACCCGTGTTCGTCGACCCGATCACCGGACAACCGCACGCCATCGCCTGCCCCTGCACCAGCGCCAGTCCCTCCTCGATACTTGGCAGCACCATCACGTGACTCTCGCTCATCAGCTCCGCCAGCCGCTCCTGCGAAACCGGCCCGAGAAACTCCACATCCACGGTCGGCAGACGCCCGAGCACGCTCCCAATATCAGGATGCATCGATCCCGCCAACCGCAGCCGTTTCCGCGGATGCCGCAGCCGCTCAAACGACTCCAGCAGATACGGAACGCCCTTGCGCAAACTCACCGATCCCGCAAACAGCACCTCAAACCGACCCTCCGGCGCCTCCCTCACCTTGCGAAACCGCTCCAGCCGCACACCGTACGGAATCACATGGACCCGCTCGGACGACACCCCCATCGCCACAAACGACCGCGCCGCAAAGCTCGACGGCACCGTGATCGCATCCGCCATCGCGTAGATCTCCTCCTCCCGCGCAATATCCCGCGGGTCCGTCACCGCCCGCCCCACCCCCCATCGCCGATACTCGTCCGAAACAATCTCCTCCTGAAACCGCTGATGCGACGACCCCCGGTCGCAAACGAAACGTCCGCCCTCCGCCTGCACCCAACCTCCGGCGCTCAAGCTCGACCCCGAGATGCCGATCAGCACATCCGGCCTCGGCCGCCCGCGCAGCTGCCTCCACGTCCACGCGTCAAACATCAGCGCATTCGCGTAACTCACCTGATCCAAAGCCCATACGCTATGAATGCCAAACCGTTGCATGAGCATCTCAGGCGTGTGGATCCACGGAAACGTCTCCACTAACTCCCGGCCCAAACCCTCGCGCTTCAACCGCATCCACGGCCAAGTCGAATAGACTCGCTCCAGATGTCCGCGATCCCGCATCTGCCGAGCGAGCTCAAAGTGGTGAAAAACACCAAAAACGGTCTGAACCACTCGCATCGTCGATCCAGATCCCCACAGCTCTAGAGCTGTTTTCGTAGCTATAGCTATGTCATCTCGACCGGAGCAGACAGTTCTATCGTCTGCGCAGTGGAGAGACCTGCAGTTTTGCAACCGCCGGAACTATAGCTGTGTAAAAACCGCCATAGAGCAACGGAGGTAATCGCGTAGAGGCATTTGCTCTTTTGTTGTCATTCCCAGAGGGAATCTGCTGCTGTTCTTGGGGTTGTTTGTTCTTCACACCATCACCTAATCCGCTCTAGATCCAGCTCAGCCAAAACAGCCCGCCGACCCGACCCTCAACAACCAGGTGCACCCCAGGCAGAGATCAATGGCGGAGAGACAGGGATTCGAACCCTGGATACCTTGCGGTATACACGCTTTCCAAGCGTGCGCCTTCAGCCACTCGGCCATCTCTCCGCGGCTCTACCTACCGTGTTGAATCTATCACAGACACCACAAACCCGAACTTCACCAAACGCCCACACCAAACTCTCAACCCCCCACCACATTCCCAGAAAACCCCCTACGGCGCCATCGCGACAAGATCCTGTCGCATCTGGCCCGATCCACCCACCGAGATAGGCACGCCGCCCAGCAAAAATCGCTGCAACGTCCTCGGATCACGCCAGTTAACCTCCCATCCGTGATCGATCGCCAGCAAGATGTACTGCCCCGGCACAATGTCCTCGATCTCAAAGCTCCCATCCGTGTTCGACTGATCCCGCCGCACCGTCGCAATCGAGCCGCGTTCGCCGAAGCTGGTCGGCACCAGCAACACCATCGCCCCCACCACCGCCTTGCCGCCCGCGCTCACACCTCCGCTCAACGATCCCCGACCCTCCGCAACATGCACCGTCAGCAGGTTCGTCCCCGCCCCCACCCTCACCCGACGGCTCGCTTGCACAGCTCCCGCCCCCACCGAGATCCCGGTCAAAACCGTCTCCCGCGCCCCCGAGAGAACGAGGTTGTACTCCCCCGGCGGTGCCTGAAGCTCCGTCTCCCCCCTCCCCGCTCCCGGCTGCGCCACCACAGCTCCACCCCGAGCCTGTCGCCGCATCCCACCACCGCCCCGAACCGAGTTGCTCCGAAATACGTCCCCCGTCACCGGATCAACCAGACTGACGTCCAGCCCTTGCCCCGCGCTTCCCCCCTCAAACTTGATCCGGACCTCCGCCGCAGCCATCGCCGCGGAAAGGTCGAGCCTGCTGTTCCCGCCCTCCGTCACCCGCAGGTACCGTACGCTCTCGGTGCCGTCCGGCTGCTGACTCCGTACCATATACAGACCCGGGCCGAAGCCACTCATCTCCACTTGTCCATCCTGCGTCATCGAGGACGTCTGCATACCCGCCATCCCGAGCTCAGCACTCACGGCCTGCACCAGCGCCGGCGGCATCCCCCCAAATCGTGCCCCCTCGCCCCGAGTCTCCTGCACCGCCGTCGATAGCCGGAGATGCGACGCCGGCACCGGCAACAGCCGAAAGCTCACCTCCCGAACCTCCCCAGCCCGCAGGTTCAGCGTCTCCGCGGACCCTCGATCCGTCACGCCAGGAAACCACGTTGGCGGAAATACCACATCCAGCGCCGGATTCCCGCTCCCCGAGCCCGCAGGGTTCCCCGCCGCCGCCGTCGCATACCAGGGCTGCGCCAGCACACACATCCGGTAGCTCCCCGGGCCAACCGACGCCAGCTCAAAATGACCCCGGTCGTCCGTGGTCGTCACCGATCGCACCTGCGCCACCTCCGTCCCCTCCGAGTCGGGAGTCGGCGCCCCCACCCACGTCACCCGCGCCCCCCGAACCGCCTCCCCAGCCTCGTCCACCACAAATCCGCTCACCTCCGCATCCGGAACCAGACGAAAGTTCAAACGGATCGAAGGCGCTGCCGCCGAAAGCACAACCGACGACGAAAAATTCTCATGCTGCTCATAACTCTGCGCCCGAAATCCCCGAGCCACCGCCGTCATCTGCCAGCTCCCCGGTCCAGGCGCCACCAGCACAAACCGCCCATGCCGTTGCCACTGGAGTACCCTCAGTGCGCCGCTTACCTGCTTGAGAAGCAAGCCA
>CAXTYQ010000147.1:0-6061 GCA_964248505.1 uncultured Acidobacteriaceae bacterium | reverse complement strand
CGGCCTTTGGTGTGCACGCCTGGCGCGCCGAACCAGCAGCCAGACCGGCGGCCATTCCGGCGTCCAGATTAGCGTCCAGACCGCTGGCACCAACGTCGCCGGCCAGTCACGGCGCGGTTGTCCTCGGGGACGGGACAGGGATCCCGGCAGAGGTTCCGCAGCCCCCACAGGAGGAGGTCCCGCCGGCCGTTCCACAGCCACTTCCGGCTCGACGGACATCTGGCATAGCCGCCGGAGCAATGGCAGAACGGCGTCGAAGCGGGATCGCGAGCAGAAACGCGAGCGCCCCGCCTGCGGGCAAGGGCGAGTGGAGGGTCGTGGCGTATACGTTTCTACGGCAGGACCAGGCGGAGCACAAGGCGCGGCAGATAGCCGAGCGCCACGGAGCTCTGCGGCCGCAGATCTTCTCCCCAACCGGGCGCGCACCGTACCTGGTCGCGCTGGGCGGTTGGATGTCGGCCGAACAGGCGATGGTTCTGCGGGAGAAAGCCCGGCGCGAGGGTCTACCGCGAGACGTGTACATGCGGAACTACAAACGAGGGCGGGGCGGCCGGTAGGTCTTGCGCCGGGTGGTCGGCACACAGAAACGGCTCCCACTTAGCAACGGGAGCCGTCTTCATGTGGTCTGAGACCGGTTCAGGCGCGGAGTCTCCGACGAACGGCGCCGGCCAGGCCCACAGCTCCCGAGCCAAGCAGGATCAAGGAGCTCGGTTCGGGGATGGGGTTGGGTGGAGGTGGTGGCGGCAGCACCTGAGAGTAGTCCGCCGAGAGATCTTCGATGAGTGGCGAAAAGTTGGAGGAGCTGCCGGTGACGTCGAAGGTTCGGACGAAGGCGCCGTTGCTATCCCACTCGCTGAGGGAGCCGTTATAGATGTTGGACGTGTAGAAATCTGTCCCGTCGAAGGCGATGCCGGTGGTACCGTCGGAGCCGTCAGGTGGTGCGGCGATGAAGTCAGCAGTCCGGAGTGTGCCGTCGAGGTTGTAGACATCGTAAGGTCCAACGGAGTCTCCGCGATTCTCGATCAGGGAGCCCACTCCATTCTGGATAAAGTACTCCAGGCCGTCGCAGTAGCCGGTGCAATTTTGCAGGTGCAGTGTGTTGATGAGGGTGCCGTTAGGTGTGTACTCGTAGACGGCGTTGGTTCCGCTGTAGTCGCCGATGTAGAAGTTGGTGCCGTCGTAGGCAATGGTGGAAAGACCGGACGCGCCTGAAATACTGAACACGGCGCCGTTGTTGGTGTGGGTCGACAACGTATACGAGTAGATGGAGTTGGTGTTGGCGCTGGTGTAGTACATGGTGTCGCCGACGACGACGACGCCGCGTCCGTTGTTTCCGCTGAGGTTGCTGTAGGTGTTGAGGACGGCGCCGGTGGTCTTGTCGATCTGAAACACGTAGGGGCTGCCGAAGTCGGCGTTGTTGCCGTACAGCAGGTTATCGGCATGGCTAAGGGTGGATCCGGCCAAAAGGCAGGAGAGGGCGAGCAGGCGCTTCATAGAAGACCTCAATAGGATGAATTGTGTAAGGGGGCCCGGGTGGTGCTTGATGGTGGGAAACAGGATCGCCAATGCAACTATCGTGCCAAACGAGAGATGGTGAAATCCAGCCCGTTTTCGCTGCAGAAGATTCCACCTGTGCACCGCTTTGCACAGCTACGGCATAAATCTATCTACTGAGGCGAGCGCGTCTGGGCAACCGCATGGTGTTCACTTCTGGGATAGGAACGCGATCAGCGCCCGGTTGACCTCCTCGGTGGCGTCCTGCTGCAGCCAGTGCGAAACGCCGGGAAGGTACTGCAGGGTAAGGTTAGGGACGAACTCTTCCGTGCCGTCGGCGGTAAATCGGGCGAGGGCGGTGTCGGCCTCGCCCCACAGCATCAGGGTGCGATGAAAGCAGACCGGATGCGGCACGTTGAGGATCACAAGGGCATCGATCGGACGGATCCGGCGCGTGGCAAAGGTCCAGGCAACCGCGGCGCTCCAGTCGTGGCCGATCAGGATCGTGCAGCGCGCGCCGGAGATGTCGATGAGCGCCGCGACGTCCGCCATCAGGTGCGTCAGGTCGTAGTCCCGGACCCGCGAGGGTTTGCTCGAAAGTCCGTAGCCGCGCTGTTAGGCGCCCACACCCGGTAGCTTCGCTCGCGATGACACAGTCCGATGCGGGTACTTGCAATTATGCGGTTCTGGAACCGCGGCGGCGATGGCACACTAAGGCTGCCATGCCTTTTTTGAAGCTGAGCCGGTTTCTAACGTTTGCCCTGTTGGCGTGCCTCCTCGGCGCGCCCGCGTCGGGGCAGAATGCGACGACGTCCCTGCGCGGAACGGTGGTTGATCCTTCCGGGCTCGCGGTCCCCGGCGCCGTGGTGCGGGTCGAGGACAGCAGCCGCGGCGTGCGGGTCGAGCAGACGGTCTCCCCCGACGGCGAGTTCAGCTTTCAGCAACTCGCGCCGGCCCGGTATGTGGTCACGGTCGAGGCTCGCGGCTTCCATGCCCCGCCGGTCGAGAAGGAGCTGTTCGTCAACCAGCCCGCGACCTTGGAGCTGCGTCTGGCGCCCGAGGGCCAGACCGTGGCCATCGACGTCGAGGCGAGTGCACCTCCCCTGAACACCACCGACGCCACCATCGGCGATGCGGTCAGCGGGGCGATGATCGAGGCGCTGCCGATCGAGGGCCGCAACGTCCCGGATCTGCTGAGCCTCCAGCCGGGCGTGCTGTACCTGGGGCGGCGCGTCGATCCGAACTTCGACAGCCGCAGCGGTGCGGTCGCGGGCGCGCGCTCCGACCAGGGAAACGTGACGCTCGACGGGACCGACAACAACAACCAGGTGCAGGCCTATGCCTTCACGGGCGTCCTGCGGTCGACGCTCGATTCGGTGTCGGAGTTTCGCGTCGTAACCACCGGGTCAAACGCCGACACGGGTCGGTCCTCCGGGGCGCAGATCGATATCGTAACCCGCAGTGGAACAAATGCTCTCCATGGGACAGTCTACGAGTACAACCGGAATACGTTGACGGCCGCGAACGACTGGTTCAACAAGCAGGGGCAGATCGCGGATGGTCTGCCGAACCGTCCGGGGAAGCTGATCAGGAACACCTTCGGCGCCTCACTCGGCGGTCCGGTCAAGCGCGATCGCCTGTTCTTCTTTGGGAACTATGAGGGCCAGAGGACGGCCGAAAATGTGCAGCAAACGTCCGTTGTGCCGACAGCCAGCTTTCGCGCCGGAGATCTCAGCTACCTCAGCGCCGGCCAGACCGTGACGCTGACGCCCGGGCAGTTTGCGTCCATGGATCCGCGATGCAGCGGCCTGGGGACGTGCCCGTCGGGGCCGGGTGTGAATCCCGCCGTCTCGGCGCTCTTTCAGCAGTATCCGCTGCCCAACGGTCTGGTCGCGGGCGATGGCCTGAATACCGCGTCCTACACGTGGTCGGCGCCGAATCCGGTGTCGCTCAACACGGGCATTGTGCGTCTGGACGCGCGTGTAAGCGACCGCCACCAGATGTTTGCGCGCGGTGTCTTGCAGGATGACACCGCCGCCCAGCCACCGCAGTTTCCCGGGCAGCCGGCCAGCAGCCTTCGACGCGACAACACCAAGGGCGTAACCGTGGGCGAGGTTTGGACCGTGACGCCGAACCTGGTCAACAACGCGCGCTACGGGTACACGCGCCAGGGCTATGCGGACCGCGGTCTGGGGCAGGGATCGTATGTGAACTGGGGCACGGGAACCCTGAGCAACCTCACCGCCGAGACCCGAACCACGGAGGTGCGCGTGCCCGTCCAGCAGGTACTCGATGACCTCTCGTGGACGCGGGGCCGCCACACCGTGCAGGCGGGCGCGAACTTCCGTCTGATCCACAACGCCCGAACCTCGGATGCGTTGTCGTACGATTCGGCGGGGACGATCGGCTTCGACGTGACCGGATCAGGCTTTGCCGGCACCGGGCAGAGCTTCGATCCGGGCGCGTTCGGCCTGCCGACGGTGGACGCTGGCTTTGTGAACTCCTACAACTTTGCCGTCGCCAACCTGGCCGGGATCATCTCGCAGGTCACGAACCAGTACAACTACGTGATCTCGCGCGATGGAACGACGGGGACGCTCCAGCCGCAGGGAGCCTTGATCGGGCACGATTTCAAGGCGAACGAAGTCGAGTATTACGTCCAAGACAGCTGGCGCGTCAGCCCGCGGCTCACCCTGACGGCGGGAGTACGCCACAGCCTCCAGCAGACCCCATATGAGGTGAATGGCCAGCAGGCGCAGGTCACGACGGATCTGCACCAGTGGTTTCAGAATCGCGTGGCAGGCGCGGCCGCGGGTGTGGCAAACCAGCCGGCGTTGAGCTTCGGTCCGTCAGGCCAGGCGCGCGGTCTCCGGGGGTACTGGCCGATGTCGAAGGCGGACTTCGCCCCGCGTGTGGCGGTGGCGTTCGCGCCCGATGCGAGGACGTCGCTGCGGGCCGGGTTTGGCGTCTTCTTCGATCACTTCGGACAGGGCATCGTCAACTCGTTTTCGCAGTACGGCTCCTATGGTCTGGAGGGGCAGAAGCAGACTCCCAACGATGCGCTGTCGCCCGACAATGCGCCGCGATTCTCCGGGCTCCATACGATCCCGGCCATCAATGGACCGACGCCCGCCACCATTCAGTATCCGTTTACGCCGTCGGCGGACCCGTTTACGACCGGCTTTGCGACCGCCATCGGTCTCGACGACAAGCTGCGAACGCCGTACGCGTACGCCATGAATGTGTCCGTCCAGAGGGAGCTGCCCGGCGGTTTCACGCTGGAGATGGCGTACGTCGGCCGTCTGGGACGGCATCTCCTGCAGCAGACAGACCTCGCGGCGCCGCTCGATTTCGTCGATGCAAAGAGTGGCCAGGACTTCTACCGCGCCGCGACCGTGCTGACACAAGCGGCCGACGCCGGTGCAAAGAGCGTGGCGCCCGTCGCGTACTTCGAGGATCTGTTTCCGGACGCGGCAGGGCTGGGCGCCGATGGAACGGGAACCGCCGGTGCGAGCGCGACGCAGAACATCTATACCAATCTGTTTCAGGTGTATCCGGTCAACGCTTCCTACATTCAGTACAGCCTGGATGTCCTGTGCTCGCCGGGGTGCGGCGGCGTGCGGCAGCCCGGACAGCAGGGGCGCTACTACGACTCGCAGTTCAACTCACTGTTTTCGTGGACTTCCAACGGCACAAGCAGCTACAACGCCGCGCAGATCGTGCTTCGGCACCCCATGTCGCACGGTCTGCAAACCGACTTCAGCTACACCTACTCAAAGTCGCTCGATTTCGGATCCGATACGGAGCGGACCTGTGTCCAATGCGGGACAAACACGAACTCGACCTTCAGTTACATCGTCAATGCGTTTCGGCCCGCCGAGAACTACGGCGTGTCCGACTTCGACACCACGCACCTGATCACGGCGGACTGGGTCGCGGATCTGCCAGTCGGCCGGGGTGCGCGATTCCTCGGCAACACCGGGGGACTTCTCAACCAGGTGATCGGCGGTTGGCAGGCCTCAGGCCTGGCGCGGTGGACCAGCGGCCTGCCGTTTACCGTCATGGCCGGCAATGGTTGGGAGGTCGACTGGACCCAGGAGAGTGCCGTGGTCAAGACCGGCCCGGTCAAGATGCGCAAGCACCTGGTAGCGAACGGAACGTCCCTGTCGCCCGAGGCGTTTGACGACCCGAACGCGCTTCTAAGCGGCATCGGCGCCGGCGGCCCCCTGCGCAATCCCCTCCCGGGCGAGGCAGGCTCCCGCAACGTCTTCCGCGGAGACGGCTACTTCGGTGTGGATGCCGGTCTGGCAAAAACCTGGGCCCTCGCGCGCCTCGGCGGCGACCAGCACCTTCTGCGATTCTCGTGGGAGGTCTTCAACGTAACCAACTCAGTCCGCTTCGACGTGAATCCGCTAACCTCGCTCCAGAACCAGACCACAAGCGGACAGTTCGGCGTCTACGGAGCAACCCTAACGCAGCCCCGAGTGCAGCAGTTCGCCCTGCGCTACTGGTTCTAGACCATTTTACCCTGGGGTATAGGCCTAGAGTCTTTGCAGGCGCCTCGGTT
>CAXTYQ010000146.1:0-6263 GCA_964248505.1 uncultured Acidobacteriaceae bacterium | reverse complement strand
CCTCCCCCCGCCTCCGTCGCCGACACCCTCCAACACTCCCGCGAGCGCGTCGCCTCACGCTGGTTCGCCCTCAAAGGCGTCTTCGAACACCCCGGCCCTGAGTCGCCCGAGCCGCCCCCACCACGGCAAAAAGAGACCCGAACCCCCGTCGTCGCCGTCTTCTCGCTCGCCGGCGGCGTCGGCAAAACCTCGCTCGTCGCCACCCTCGGCCGATCCCTCAGCTCCCTCGGCGAAAAAGTCCTCCTCACCGACACCACCTCCCACGGCCTCCTTCCGTTCTACTTCGGCGCCAGCGAACTCCGCCACGGAACCGTCCGGACCTTCTCTCCACCCAGCGGAAGCACCGACGCCCCCATCTCTCTCGTCAGCTACGACGTCGACGGCTGCGACCACGCTGCCCGCGAAGCCCTCGCCGAAGACATCGCCCGCAACAGCCGCGGCATCCATCGCGTTCTGCTCGACCTCAACGTCGGCTCCGGTTGGATCGCCCACGCGCTCGCCCGCTCCAGCCCCACCATCCTCGTCCCCGTCGCTCCGGACATGAACTCCGTCATCAGCCTCCAAACGGTAGAACGCCTCTTCGGCGAAATCCTCGACGCCGACGGCCGGCCCCTCAAGGTCTTCTACCTCCTCAACCAGTTCGACAGCTCCTTGCCCCTCCATCTCGACGTCCGCGAAGTCCTCCGCCGCCAGCTCGGCGAACATCTGCTGCCCTTCGTCATCCGCCGCGCCCCCGCGGTCAGCGAAGCCCTCGCCGAAGGCATGACCGTTGTCGACTACAGCCCCGAGTCCCCCGTCGCCGAAGACTACAGCACCGCCGCCAGCTGGCTCCGCCGCGTCGCCGCCCCCGCCGTCGCCGGCTTCCGCAACGTCCGCTGGAGCGAGCGATGATCCGCTATCTCTGGCAAGCGTTTGAAACCAGCGAAGCCGTCCCGTTCAAAATCCTGCGCTTCCTCATCCTCTTCGGCGGCATCGCCTTTCTCCTCTTCGCCGGCATCCTCGAACTCACCTGGCCGCAGCAGATCATCCTCGGCCTCCTCCTCGTCTTCGTCGGCATCTGGATGGATCGCAGCTCGTCCTCCTACCTCCTCACACTCACCCTCATGCTGGCGTCCATGTTCTCCACCTTCCGCTACGGCTACTGGAGACTCTCGACCACCATCCGGTTCTTCCTCGACCCCGGCACCAAGTGGAACGTCGTCGACGCCTTCTTCATCTGGATGCTCGTCGGCGCCGAAGCCTACGCCTTCACCATCCTCTTTCTCGGCTACCTCCAAACCATCTGGCCTCTGCGCCGCACCCCCGTGCCCCTGCCCGATGACCCCGAAGACTGGCCCTCCGTCGACCTTCTCATCCCCACCTACAACGAGCCCCTCTCCGTTGTCCGCTACACCGCGCTCGCGGCCATGAACATCGATTGGCCCGCCGACAAGCTCAACGTCTACATCCTCGACGACGGCCGGCGAGAGGAGTTCCGCAACTTCGCCAAAGAGGCCGGCATCGGCTACATGACGCGCGACGACAACAAGCACGCCAAGGCCGGCAACATCAATCGCGCCCTCAAACGCCTCGATTCCCCGTACGTCTGCATCTTCGACTGCGATCACGTCCCCACACGGTCGTTCCTCCAGGTCACCATCGGCTGGTTTCTGCGCGATAAAAAGCTCGGCATGCTCCAAACGCCGCACCACTTCTACTCCCCCGATCCCTTCGAACGCAACCTAGACCAGTTCCGTAAGATCCCCAACGAAAACGAGCTCTTCTACGGCGTCGTCCAGGACGGCAACGACTTCTGGAACGCCACCTTCTTCTGCGGATCCTGCGCCGTGCTCTCCCGCTCCGCGCTCGACGAGATCGGCGGCATCGCCGTCGAGACCGTCACCGAAGACGCCCACACCTCGCTCCGCATGCAGATCAACGGCTGGAACACGGCCTACATCAACATCCCGCAGGCCGCCGGCCTCGCCACCGAACGCCTCTCCGGACACGTCAAGCAGCGCATCCGCTGGGCCCGCGGCATGATCCAGATCCTCCGCGTCGACAACCCGCTCACCGCCCGCGGTCTCTCGGCCGCCCAGCGCCTCTGTTACTTCAACGCAATGTCGCACTTCCTCTACGCCCTCCCCCGCCTCATCTTTCTCACCTCACCGCTCATCTATCTCGTCCTCGGCCAAACCAACATCCCCGGCTACTGGGCCGCCATCCTCGCCTACGCCTTCCCCCACCTCATCCTCTCCGCCATCACCAACTCGCGCATCCAGGGCCAGCACCGCCACTCCTTCTGGAACGAGGTCTACGAAACCGTCCTCGCCCCCTACATCCTTCTTCCCACCATGCTCGCCCTCATCAACCCCAAGCTGGGCAGCTTCGACGTCACCGCCAAGGGCGGCGTGGTCAACAAGGGATTCTTCGACGGTCGCATCGCCCAGCCGTTCCTCTTCCTCCTCGGCCTCAACGGCTTCGGCGCGCTCATGGCAGTGCCCCGCCTCTTCCTCATCCCCTTTCCTCTCCTCAGCAGCCTCTACGACGGCCAGCACTACGGCACCGTCCTCGTCAACCTGGTCTGGGTCTGCTTCAACATCATCATCCTCGGCGCCGCGATCGCCGTCGCCTGGGAGAGTCAGCAGCGCCGCCAAACCGTCCGCATCCCCATGGCCGTTCCCGCCAGCGCCCTCCTCCCCAACGGCACCCTCATCAACGGCATCACCATCGATATGTCGAGCGGCGGCGCCATGATCACCATGGAGCGCGACTTCCCGGTCACCCCCGGCGACCTCATCCAACTCGTCTTCGGCGTGCTCGACGGCGACGCAGTCCTCCCCGCCACCGTCATCGGCCTCCACGACAACGTCCTGCGCGCACAGTTCGACGCACTCACCCTCCAGGAAGAAGAAGCCCTCACCATGGTGCTCTACTCCCGCGCCGACACCTGGCTCGGCTGGGGCGAAGCGCGCGAGCCGGACCGCCCCCTCCTCAGCCTCCTGCGCATCTTCAAGCTCTCCATGCGAGGCCTGACCATGACCGGCCAACGTCTCCTCCGGTCCACTTCGAAGTCACCCGCGCCCCGCCTCACCCGCACCAGTCCAAAAGGCCGCCTCGTTACAGGCGTCGTCCCCATCCTCCTGCTCGCCGTCTTCGGCAGCACCTCGGCCAAATCGAGCCGCCGACCGCAGATCGCCTCCCCGGCCGAACCTACGCCCCATTCCCAACAGTCCCAACCCCCCAACTCCCTCACTCCGCCCTCCCGCATCCAGACCCGCGCTCGCCGGACCTCCGCTCCCGTCCGCGCCGTCAGTCCGCAGCTCCACACCAGCCTCCCCGGAACCTTCAACACCACCTTCTCGCTCGCCGACTTCGGCCCCACCGACGACATCGTCCTCCACGGCGTCGACGCCTTCCACTCCGTCTACTTCTCCGTCCCGCAGACCGAAGTCGTCAAATCCGCCACCATGAAGCTCCGCTACCACTTCTCGCCGGGGCTCCTTCCCTCTGTCAGCCACCTCAAGGTCAGCCTCAACGGAACCCTGGTCACAACCCTCTCCGTCACATCGGCGCCCTCACCCAACCTCCGCTCGGAATCTGCGACCGACCACACCCAACAAGCCCCCGACACCGGCTCCGTCGTCGTCACCCGCAACGAAAGCAGTACCGTGCTCGAGGCCAACTTCGCTCTCCCCGCCGACATGCTCGTTCACAACAACGAACTCACCTTTGAGTTCGTCGGCCACTACACGCAACAATGCGAAGACCCCACCAGCTCCACCCTCTGGGCTCACGTCGACAGCACCTCCACCATCAGTCTCGCCGGCTCGCTCCTCCCGCTCCAGAACGACCTCAAGCTCCTCCCCCTACCGTTCTACGACGCCGCCGTCAACCTCCATCCCGTCGTCCCCATCGTCTTCCTCACCCAGCCCTCGCCCAAGGCGCTCCAGGCCGCCGGCATCGTCGCGTCCTGGTTCGGCCTGCTCCCCAGCGATCTCCGCCCCTTCCGCTTCCCGGTCACCTTCGGCACCATCCCCCCTGGAAACGCCATCGTCCTCAGCGAAAACTCCGCCGAACTCCCCAACTCGTTCAACCTGGGTGGAAGCTCCGGCGCCAGCATCGCCATGCGCTCCAACCCCAACGACCCCTACGCGAAGATCCTCGTCCTCTCCGGCGACAACCCCGACGATCTCGTCACCGCCGCCATGGCCCTCACCCTCCAGCGTGACCTCTTTCAGGGCGACCAGGTCCGCATCCCCAGCCTCAAACCACCCCGCCCCCGCGAACCCGACGACGCCCCCCGCTGGCTGTCAACCGACAAGATCACCCGCCTCGGCGACATCGCCCAGACCGGCGACCTCCAGACCGACGGCTCCGGCCCCGTTCGCGTCTACATGCGCCTCCCCCCAGACCTCTACTACGGCGCCACCCAAAACCTCAGCTTCCACATGAGCTACCGCTACAACGGCATCCCGCTCTCGACTGACAGCTCCGTCCAGGTCTACATGAACGACGGCTACGTCAGCTCCACGCCGCTCCCGCACACCGACAAAGCCTCCGCCCAGCTCGAAACCGTCGTCCCCATTCCCGTCGTCAACATGCGCCCCTTCTCGAACTCCATGATGATGCGCTTCATCTTCATGCTCACCAAAAAGGGCCACTGCCAGGACACCCCCTCCTGGAGCATGCAGGGAACCATCCTCAAAGACTCCTTCCTCGACCTCCGCAACATCCCGCACTGGGCCGTCCTCCCCAACCTCGAACTCTTCTCAAACGCCGGCTACCCCTTCACCCGCAAGGCCGACCTCGCCGACACCGGCGTCGTCCTCCCCGACACCCCCACCGCCGATGAGATCGAAATGTACCTCACCCTGATGGGCCACTTCGGCGCCCAGACCGGCTACCCCGTCCTCAACGTCACCCCCACCAACGCCGACGGCATGCGCTCCGACGGCAGCAAAGACTACATCGTCCTCGGCACCGTCGACGACCAACCCGCCCTCAGCCGCCTCGCCCAGGCCCTCCCCGTCGTCGTCGACGGCTCCGGCCTCCACATCCAGGACACCCAGGGCTTCTTCGCCTCGCTCCAGCACGCCTGGTGGCGCGTCCGCTCCTCCGATCACATCCAGTCCGGACAGCTCGAAACCGCCGGCGGCCTCCCCGACGCACTCATCGAAGGCATCGAGTGGCCCAGCGGCGCCAAACGCTCCGTCGTCGTCATCGCCGTCCGCGATCACGCCACCATCCCCGCCTTTCTCACCGCCTTCCTCAAAGAGGCGCAAAGCTCCGACGTCTCACAATCGGTCTCCGTGCTCCACGGCGGCCGCTTCGTCTCCTATCGCATCGGCAACGACGTCTACCGCGTCGGCTCCCTGTCGCTCTGGCTCCACTTCAACCTCCTCTTCTCCCAGTTCCCTTGGCTGGTCGTGGTCGTCGTCCTCCTCTTCTGCTTCTTCATGGCAAGCATCCTCCGATCCATGCTCCGCCGCAACGCCCGCGCTCGCCTGCAGGGAACGGCCTGAAGCCATGATCTCCGGCCCGCCCCTCCGCCCATCCCCCGGCCCCATCTCCGCCCTCCCCATCGCCATCCTCCTCGGAGCCATGCTCCTGCTCACACCCATCGGCTGTCGCGCCCAGCCCACCTCCGCCCACTCAACCTGGCCGCTCTGGGAAACCTACGCCCAGCACTCGATCGACAGCCAGGGACGCGTCATCGACCACTCCGCCGGCGACCGCACCACCAGCGAGGGGCAGGCCTACGCCCTCTTCTTCGCCCTCGTCGCCAACGACCGCCCCCGCTTCGACCAGATCCTCCGCTGGACCGAAACCAACCTCGCCGCCGGCGACCTCTCCCAATACCTCCCCGCCTGGAGCTGGGGCCGAGCCCCCGACGGCCAGTGGAAGACCCTCGACCCCAACCCCGCCTCCGACGCCGACCTCTGGATCAGCTACACCCTCCTCGAAGCCGGCCGCCTCTGGCACGACCCCCGCCTCGCCCATCTCGGTCTCGCGCTCGCCAACCAGATCGCCCAGTCTGAAGTCGCCTCCGTCCCCGGCATCGGAACCACCCTGCTCCCCGGCCCGCGCGGCTTCCACCCCGACCCCGGCCTCTGGCTGCTCAACCCCAGCTACCTCCCTCCGCCCGTCCTCCTTCGCCTCGCCTCCGCCGCTCCCGCCGGCCCCTGGATGTCGGTCCTCAGCTCCCTCGGCCCCATGCTCCGCTCCGGCAACGGCCTTGCCATGGACTGGGTCTACGCCGGAGACACCGGCACCCCCCCCCC
>CAXTYQ010000145.1:0-6640 GCA_964248505.1 uncultured Acidobacteriaceae bacterium | reverse complement strand
GGCGGGTGTGGGGGGGGGGGGGGGGGGGGGGGGGTGGGGGGGGGGGGGTGGGCGGGGGGAGGAGGGGCGGGGGGGGGTTGTGTGGGGGGGGAGGAGGGGGGGGAGGGGGGGGGAGTTGGAGCCGGTGATTGGGGATTTCGGGGTGAAGGCCGTGCCGCCCATTGTGATTGGGAAGGATCTGGCGGAGACGCTGGGGGCGGGAGTGGGGGATACGGTGCTGGTGACGAGTCCGCAGGGGGAGTTGACGCCGTTGGGGCTGGTTCCGAAGTACCAGAGGTTTCGGGTGGTGGGGGTGTTTGCTTCGGGGTTTTATCAGTACGACTCGAGCTACGGGTTTATGCGTCTGGCGGACGCGCAGAGGCTGTTTTCGGAGCCGGATTTGATCTCGGTGATCTCGTTTCGGGTGGACGATCTTTACCGGGCGCGGGAGGTGGGGGCGGCGATTGAAGAGGTTGCGGGGAAGGGGTTTCAGACGACGAACTGGATGGAGCAGAATCGGGAGCTATTTCGGGCGTTGAAGCTGGAGCAGGTGGTGACGTTTATCGTTCTGGCGCTGATTGTGTGTGTGGCTGCGCTGAATATTCTGATTGCGCTGACGATGATGGTGATGGAGAAGACGCGGGACATTGCGGTGATGATGAGCTTTGGGGTGACGGCGGCGCAGGTGCGGTGGATCTTTGTCCTGCAGGGGCTTTTGATCAGCATGGTGGGGACGGTGATCGGGCTCGTGGTGGGGTTTGGGGCGAGCTGGGCGGGGGGGCGTTACCCGTATCGCCTGGATGCGGCGGTGTATTCGATCGATCATCTGCCGTTTGCGCCGCGGTGGACGGATGCGGTGGTGGTGGGGGCGGTGAGTTTGGGGGTGAGTTTGCTGGCGACGTTGTATCCGTCAGGGTCGGCTGCTCGGGTGTTGCCGGCCGAGGCTTTGCGGTATGAGTGACAATCTTTCGGAACTGCGGATTCCGGCTACGCTGATCTTTCGAGACGACTACATAAGGAGACTGCTTGACCATGCATCGCGAGAGAGGCCCGCTAGTGAACTCCGACTTGTACTTCGACCTTCTAAGCCGTTTGCGCGCGCTCGAGGCAAGACAGCTACAACGCGAATGGGAGTCGATTGATAGACGCTTGAGACGTTTGGAAGCCGCACCTTCGGACCAAACGGGGACCACTGGAAAGTGATCGAGTTCACTCGTGCTCCGCCGCTGAAGTGGGGACAAAAGTCGTCCGGTGAGGTGGTGCTGCGGGCGGAGGGTTTGCGGAAGACGTATGTGACGGGGCGGGGGACGCTGGAGCTGTTTCGCGGGCTGGATCTCGCGGTGCGGGCGGGCGAGATGGTGGCGATTGTGGGGGAGAGTGGCGCGGGCAAGAGCTCGCTGCTGCATCTCTTGGCGGCGCTGGACCGGCCGACGGCGGGGGAGGTTTGGTGCGGAGAGCAGAGGTTGGGCGGACTTTCGGCGCGCGGGGCGGCGGAGTTTCGCAATCGCGAGATTGGGTATGTGTGGCAGTTTCATTATTTGTTGCCGGAGTTTTCGGCTCTGGAGAATGTTGCCATGCCGTTGCTGGCTCGGGGGGTACGGGCGGGGGAGGCGAGGGAGCGGGCGCGGCGGTGGCTGGGCGAGGTGGGTTTGCTGGAGCGGGAGGAGCACAGGTCGGGCGAGTTGAGCGGGGGCGAGCAGCAGAGGGTGTCGCTGGCGCGGGCTCTGGTGACCGAGCCGAAGGTGTTGCTGGCCGATGAGCCTACGGGCGATCTCGATGAGGGGACGGCGGAGGCAGTGTTTGCGTTGTTGCAGCGGCTGCAGCGGGGCGAGGGCCTCGCGGGTGTGCTGGTGACGCACAATCTCGGGTTTGCGCGGAGGTGCGACCGGGTGTTGCGGTTGAGCGGGGGGCGGCTGGTGGCGGAGATCTAGAGCATTACCTTTGCTGTGCGACGGGAGTGTTTGTCTAGACTGGGCCCTTGCGCCGACTCTACTTGGGGCGAGCCGGTTTGAGGGCTTCGGACCGACGGGGCGTCGTCTCCAGCGTGATCCGCGTATCGCGTTGGAGCTCTGTCTCTTTGCCGCGCGCGATCCACCGCTCGTAGAACGACAGAGCCGTGCCGTAGTAGCCAACCCCCGCCGCGATATTGGGGCTCTGTCCGGCCATGCCGAGGACTCGGCCGATGAGCCCAAATCCGTTCGAGCCTATGGTATCTCTGCCCAGCTGTCCGTCGCCGCCGTTCCGTCCATCTGTATCGAGGGGACGGGCCGCCAGGAACGCCAAGATGAGCGGCTGGATGAACTTGTTGGGCGACTTCGGCTTGATCTGGCCTTCGCTATCGAGCGTAAGTGCGTTGTTTGATTCGGTGGCAAGGCCGGTAAGGGTGGTCTGGACGTTTGTCGGGGCCTTCTGCGGCAGGTTCAGCTGATTGAAGACGAAGCGAAGCGTGCCTTTGCGTCCGAAGCGGCGGGCCGGCTTGGCTTCGGTCACGGAGCCGGAGAGGGTGGCGCCTGCCGGGACAGCCACGGTGTTGTCGGCATTGAAGATCGGGGTGGCAACCGTCGCTCGGATGGGCTGTCCGGCGTGAGCTGTCGCAGAGGTCAGAGCCTGGTTCAGCATGGCTTCGATCCTCCAGGTCGGGGGTGCGTCCTTGGCCACATCGGCCGGCTTCGGAGCTGCGTCCTCTCGCTTGTCTCGCTTTGACTCGGTTACTTGAAGAACACTCGCGGAGGCAGGCAAGGTGAAGGGAGCCGAAGTTTCAAAGGTCCAGGCGGTGCCTTTTTCGATGCGTTGGGGGTGGTAGGGTAGCTGCGAGTAGAGGTATTGCATGACGCGGTCGACCTTTCCAGGGTCGGTGACCTGGTTGATCTGGTCGTGCATCCTGTGCTTGCCCTCCGCGATGCCTTGGTGGATCAGGTTTCCGGTGCGGGGAGGCGGGGGAGCGATCCTGAGGTAGGTCGCTCCGTCCGAGATCTCGCCGGCGCTCAGGGGAGCCACGCTTCCGTCGTTCAGGACGACGCCGGTGAACTGAACCACCGGCTTGTGGAAGGGGGTGAGATCTCCGCGTAGGCCGGCGTGGATGCGGCGCTCTTTGTCGTTCTTGAGACCAACGACCCGGCCCTCGACGACGGCTCGTCTCGGGATCATCTCCTCGTTGCCCGCGTAGACGGGGTAGACCAGTTCCGTACGCAGCTGCTGCCCGATCCGCAAGGGGGCATGGTCGTTGATCAAGACGACCAGGGGCGTACCGGCCGGTATGGTCATTCCCGGGTCTTCGCAGAAGGCGGCTCTCGCGAGCAGCGGCAGACCTAGGACAAGGATGACGGCGCGGTGGGTCATTGGGTTGGCTCCATTCCCTTTAGACGGGCGGCGATGCATTTATTCCCACTCAATTGTGCCGGGGGGTTTGGAGGTGATGTCGTAGACCACCCGGTTGATGCCGCGCACCTCGCTGACGATGCGGGAGGAGAGGGTGCGTAGGACGTCGTAGGGCAGGGGGGCCCAGTCGGCGGTCATGCCGTCCTCGGAGTGCACGGCGCGGATGGCGCAGGTGTCGGCGTAGGTGCGCTGGTCGCCCATGACGCCGACGCTCTTGACCGGGAGGAGGACGGCGAAGCTCTGCCAGAGCTCGCCGTAGAGACCGGCTTTGCGGATCTCGGAGGTGACGATGCTGTCGGCCTGCTGGAGCGTCGCGACGCGCTCGGGGGTGACTTCGCCGAGGATGCGGACGGCCAGGCCGGGGCCGGGGAAGGGCTGGCGGTCGAGGATGTCGTCGGGCATCCCGAGGTCGCGGCCGATGCGACGGACCTCGTCCTTGAAGAGGTCGCGCAGCGGTTCGATGAGCTTGAGCTTCATGTTCTCGGGCAGGCCGCCGACGTTGTGGTGGCTTTTGATCGTCTGCGACGGGCCTTTGACGCTGGAGGACTCGATGACGTCAGGGTAGAGCGTTCCCTGGACGAGCCAAGCGACCTCTTCGCCGATGTGCCGCTCGTGCTCGAAGATTTTGCGGGCTTCGTCGTCGAAGACGGCGATGAACTCGCGGCCGATGGCTTTGCGCTTCTGTTCGGGGTCGGTCACGCCCTTCAGCGCCGAGAGGAAGCGATCGCTGGCGTCCACGGCGACGACGCGGAGGCCGAGCTGGTCGCGCATGGTGGTCTGGACTTTGCTGAACTCGTCTTTGCGGAGCACGCCGTTGTTGACGAAGACGCAGGTGAGGCGGTCGCCGATGGCGCGCTGGACGAGGACGGCGGCGACCGAGGAGTCGACGCCGCCGGAGAGGCCGCAGATGGCGTGGCCGTCGCCTACCTGGGCCTGGATGCGGCGGACGGAGCTCTCGATGAAGTGCTCCGGCGTCCAGTTGGGCTCGGCGCGGCAGAGGTCGAGGACGAAGTTGCGGAGCAGCTCCATGCCCTGGCGGGTGTGGGCGACCTCGGGGTGGAACTGGACGGCCCAGATGCGCCGCTGCTCGTCGGCGATGCCGGCGAGGGCGCCCTCGGTCTCGGCTGTTCGCCGGAAGCCGGGGGGCAGGTCGAGCGCGCTGTCGCCGTGGGACATCCAGACATCGAGGGTCTGGGGCAGACCGCGGAAGATTGGGGTCTCGCCGGTCAGCGTGACTTTGGCGTGGCCGTACTCGCGCCGGTCGGTCGGGACGACTTTTCCGCCGAGGTGGTGAACGATGAACTGCAGGCCGTAGCAGATGCCCAGGATGGGGATGCCGAGGTTGAGCAGGCTGGGGTCGGCGGCCGGGGCGTCCGCGTCGTAGACCGAGCTTGGGCCGCCGGAGAGGATGAGGCCGACGGGGTGGAGCGCCCTGATCTCGCGGACGGGGACGGTGCACGGAAGGACGACCGAGAAGACGTCCATCTCGCGGACGCGCCGGGCGATCAGCTGGGTGTACTGCGATCCGAAGTCCAGGATGACGATTGTGGTGAGGTCCACAGGGTTAGTGTAACGGCTGTCTCTGACGGTTCGACTGCGGCTTTGTCGGGATTGACGGACCCTCCCTGGACCCCTGGTGTTTTGGTCTAAAATCTTCGATTTATTGGAGTTAGATCTGGATCTTGGTCTGGATTTCGGTATGGGGGGTCTAGAAATCCCTGTTTTTGGGGGTTGAGGTCTCCTAAAAGACCTGAAGTAAAGGGTTTAGGTTGTCTCTGGAGTTTGTCCTTGTGTCTTTTGTTCTTGTGTTAATTGTACGGATTTGGGGTTGTTGATGCGCCAATGGGTGAGGGGAAA
The DNA here is from genome assembly GCA_964248505.1 of uncultured Acidobacteriaceae bacterium. Lineage (GTDB taxonomy): Bacteria > Acidobacteriota > Terriglobia > Terriglobales > Acidobacteriaceae > Edaphobacter. Next base: position 1,426 of record CAXTYQ010000145.1, on the reverse strand, counting down.
GTGGATTCGCTTTGGGAATGTCAGCTAGGAGGGGCGGGGGCGGCAGGGGCAAAGGCAACTACAGGGGTCCTTCGCTTCGCTCAGGATGACGGCGGTGAAACAAGCAAGGGCAACGGCAAGGGCAGAAGCAGATTCCCTTCGGGAATGACAACCAGAAAGGCGGGGGCAACGGCAACGGCAACGGCAAGGGCAACGACAACAGCAAAAGCAACGGCAACAGCAAAAGCAACCGCGACAGCAAGGGCAACAGCAACGGCAACTACAGGGGTCCTTCGCTTTGCTCAGGATGACGGCGGTGAAACGGGCAACGGCAAGGGCAAAGGCAGGGACAACAGCAGATTCCCTTCGGGAATGACAACAAGAAGGGCAAAGGCAAGGGCGAGACGCAGATTCCCTTCGGGAATGACAACTAGAGGGCGAGAGCAACCGCGCGGGCCGGGGGATGGCGGATGCGCGGGTGGGTTTAGGGCTTAGTGCGAGGGTGGGTGGGGGCTTAGCTGGGGTCTTTGCCGCGGGTGCTTTGGACGCCGGTGATGATGCCTATGCCGAGCAGGATGACGACGGCGGCGATGATGTAGGTCTGCGGAATGTGCATGACGTGGGCCAGGTAGGCGACGCCCACGATCAGAATGATGTAGCCAATGGCATAGATGCCGAAAGACATGGTGGATCTCCTCTGCGTCGATGTTTGCCCGTCTTGGCGGGACCCGTCTGACGCGGACTGCGGTCTTACGGTGCGATTGTACCTGGATGGGAGCTCTGCCAGAGATGTAAATATGCGACCAGGCGGGCGACGTGGAAGAAATCGGAGCCGATGAGGTAGAGGAGGGTGACGCCGATCCACCAGACGGCGAGGAAGTTGGGGGTGGTGACGCTTTGAAACGGCAGGGGGGTGGCGGAGAAGACCATGGCGAGGACGATGAGGGCGATTTTTACGATGCCGAGGACGAGGTTGATCTCGACGAGTTTGGGGCGGAGGGGTCCGAGGTGGAGGGCGGCGCGGATGCTGGGCCAGGGCGGGAGGTTGCGGAGCATGCTGAGGAGGGGCGCGATGGCGAGGACCCAGCTGACGGCGGCCCAGAGGGTGAAAAGGGTGAGCGTGCCGACGATGGCGATGCTGAAGTAGAGGACGAGGTTGGGTTCCGAGCCGCGCGCGATGGGATTGCTGACGGCGACCTCGGCGTTCCAGACCATGAGGGCGAACCAGAGGACGAAGCTGCCGGCGAGGGCCAGGGCGCGGGTGAGTTGGAGGGCCATGAGGGTGAAGGGGCGCGGGACGAGGCTCGGGTCTGCGCGGCGGAGGACGACGGTGCGGCCGAGCCCGGAGACGACGGTCCAGAAGAGGAGGAGGGGGAGGGCCCAGACGGCGGCGAAGCGGCGGAGGAGAGGGAGGAGGATGACGCCGGCGTCGGCGACTTGGGAGGCG
>CAXTYQ010000144.1:0-6646 GCA_964248505.1 uncultured Acidobacteriaceae bacterium | reverse complement strand
ACAATCCTCCGCAACGGCAAAGGAAGCAAGCGGCGGACCATCTCATTCGTCGCATGGTCGTCAGTCATCTCGCTCGTGTGCACGGACGACCGTATCGGGGCGGGGGCAGGTGGGTCTTACTGGGCGGTGATGGTGACGAAGCGGTCGGTGTTTTCCCAGCGGATGTGGAGTTCGGTGGTTTTCTTGTGGGTGTTTTCGAAGGAGATGGACATGACCTCTTGCGGTCGGGCGAGGGGGTTGCCGATCATGGGGGTGCGGCCGAGGTCCTGGTCCTGGTGGTAGACGGTGCCCCACTGGCCGGTTTGTTTGTTGACGATGAGCATCCAGGTGCGGGCGTCGGGGAGGGTGTAGAGGGTGTAGGCGCCGGCGGGGACGGAGAGGGTGCCGATTTTGAGGTTGGCGGCGGTGATGAAGGTGGTGGCGGGGTTGGCTCCGGTGCGCCAGACTTTGCCGTACGGGACGACCTCGCCGCCGATGATTTTGCGGCCGCGGACGGACGGTGCGTTGTAGTGGACGGTGAGGGTTTTGCCGTCGAGTTGGGTGGTGGCGGTGGCGGCTGGGCTGGGGAGGGGCTGGTTGCCGGCGGGCTTGTCCATGCTCATGTGGCCGCCGTTTGAGGGTGGGGTCTGCTGTCCGCCGGGGGTGGGTGTGCCTTGGGCTAGGAGGGTGGGGGCGAGGAGGGTGGAGGCGAGGAGGTAGTGACGTAAGGACATGCGGGTCTGTTCTCTTTCGGGCTACGTTGCGGAGCGTGAAGTTCACTGTAGCGGGTGGTTAGGGCGCTGACGAGAAGCATACCTCGGGCCTGAGCGCTGGATCGTGATCGTCTGGTCCTACGGCCAAACCTGCCGATAGCGGCACTATGAGACCTAAAAAGAGATGTTCTGAGGTACGTGGCTCACGCTACGTCCTGTCGAGATTATCTGTCTCTTGAGCGATGCTTACTTAGCTTCGCTCCGAATACCAAGTGGGTCGTTTCCTTGGGCAGTGGACGGAGTCGATTGGTAGATACTGAGGCAAGTCGGCAATGTATCTAACCCGCCAGCTAGGGGATTTTTGTCTCCCCTATATACCCATTCCCAAGTGCGGCACAACTGTCCAGTGACGGTATCGAGCGCGACCGCAGGGGACCCCGGCATACTAACGTACTCAAAGCGTCGTATCGGTGGAGTTCCACTCCTTTCAGGTTCCTTCTTCGGAGACTTGGCCTGATCGCAGCCATTTGTCTGCTGCAGGAGGGCCAGGAGCGCAGCGGATGCAAGAAGTTTCACCGTTTCATCCTCTCAGGCTTAAACGCGAGAACGCAAGGCACACACCGGGATTGGAGACTCACGACTCCGTGCTAGGCTTGAAGGTGCGCGCCCGTAGCTCAGCTGGATAGAGCGGCAGCCTCCGAAGCTGTAGGTCAGAAGTTCGAATCTTCTCGGGCGCACCATCTTTCTTTCTTACGTATTCGGTGCGTGTCTCTCAAGCGGTGGGTGGGAGCTAGGCTCCGCCGCGTCTGCGTTCTCGGGTTTTTAGGACGATGAGGTACTCGTAGAAGGCCTGGAGGGTGCTGTAGGTTAGGCCGGCGGCGCCGTCGAGGATGGCGCCGCGGATGAGGAGCATGTAGAGCCATTTGAAGACGGGGCGGGCGGGGAGTTTGTAGAAGAGGGCTTTCTGGTGGAGGCGGCGCTGGTGGAAGTCCGGGCTGGTGAGGGCGGTGCGGAGGGATGGGTTCTGGAGGCCTTGGCGGAGGTTGATGAGGTCGGCTTCCATGGTGGAGTAGAGGTTGTGTTTCCCTACCCAGTGGCTGATGCCTTTGGAGAAGGGGAAGTGGTCGAGCGGGTGGTGCAGATGGGAGACGGGGCCGCTGATCTCGAGGACCTCGTTGATGGCGCGGGTGTAGTGGGCGCGATCGGGGCGGACGAGGCGGATGTAGAAGGGGGAGATCTGGGCGTGTTGAAGCCAGGTGCCGAAGAGGAAGTCGCGGCGGCGGAGCTGAAAGGCGGCGGTGCTGGGTGGGCAGGTGAGGACGGCGCTCTGCATTTCGGCGGAGAGCTCGGGTGTGGGGCGCTCGTCGGCGTCGAGGAGGAAGACCCAGGGGTGGCGGAAGCGGAGGTTTCTGAGGGCGGCGTTGCGGTGCTGGGCGTAGTCGTCAAAGGTGCGCTGAGTGACGGTGGCGCCGGCGGCCTGGGCGATTTCGACGGTGCGGTCGGTGGAGTGGGAGTCGAAGACGTGGATGTCGTCGCACCAGCTGACGGAGCGAAGGCAGTCCGGGAGGTCGCGAGCTTCGTTGCGGGTGAGGATGAGGGTGGAGATCAAAGGCGGTGTGGTTGGATGAGCGGGTGCACCAGAGAGAGAGTAAAGCGAGATTCGCCGATAGGCAAGGTGCGGCGGGCGGAAGTGGGAAGAATTTACGGGGTGGTGGAGTTTCTGACGGGCGATTTGGAGGGTTTGCCGGTCGAGCTGGAAAGTTCAGGCATGGGCCTAACACTTGCGGGTGGCGAGCGGTGGACTTTTGAGCGATACGACCGGACGAACGAGCAATTCAGATCGGCGGTTGCGGTGTTTAGGCTCTGTTTTCGGAGGAGAGCCTGAACGGAGATCGTCGGCATCGTTGGGATAGATTTTTGTTACGGGAGCAACTTGGTTTTGTTTGAGTCAGAGCGGGAGTGGACGGTAGGTCATTATGTCGGCCTAGGACGTAAATTTTGCTGCGATAGACTCGCTTTCAGAACTGAAGATGATTCCGTGAGAAAGATCGACTTACTCATGGTGCACAGGGATTCCGGAGCAGACTCTCCCTTACGCGCTTCACGCCTAAAGGAGATAGTTTTGAACGTTTCTGCCCTTCTGCTTTCTGTGCTTTTTCTTAGTCCTTTTTCTCCCGGTACACAAACAAATGCTGTGGCGGCGGTCTCCGGATCGTCGGTCGGGATCTCTGTGGGCCAGCCGCCGTTCGGGTTCAACGTACTTCCGGGCGCGACGCGTCGGGTGTTTGCGACGGTGACGAACGGCTCGACCAATCGCGTGCAATGGAGCGTGGTTTCGGGATCCGCGACGATTTCATCGAACGCGGGATCGTGGATCGATGTGACGGCTCCGAGCAACGGGAGTTCGTGCTCGTTTACGCAGACGGCGGGCGGGTATGCGGTGACGTCGGCGACGCAGTTTGCGTTGCAGGCGACCTCGATCGATGACCCGAGCAAGACGTCCGCGATTACGTTCAACGTGTGCAACCCGGCTGTGCAGGTTTCGGTGGTGCCGTTTTATCGGACGCTGTATGCGAACCAGCCGGCGGATGTGCAGAGCCTGGTGACGGGGAGCACGGACCAGCTGGTTCGGTGGGCGATTACGTCGGCGCCGGCGGGCGGAGACGGGCAGCTGGGCGACAACACGTTGCGCGACACGGTGTTTACGGCGACGGTTCCGGGGCGATATGTGTTGACGGCGACGAGCGTGGCGGATGGACGGCAGAGCGGGTCGGCGACGATGTATGTGACGGGTCACCCGATGCCGTACAGGGTGACACGCAGCCAGACGGAGCCGATCGATTGCACGGTGGATCCGACGATGCTGGGCAGTGTGTATGAGGTTGGGCCTTCGCAGGCGTTTCACCGCTTGCAGGATGTTCCGTTCCCGACCATGAGCGCGGGATCGACGGTGCGGGTGCATAACGAGGACACCACGGGGCAGCACCCGACTGAGTATCACGAGTATGTGCAAATGTTTCAGAAGGGGACGGCGGCGCAGCCGATTCGGGTGTGCGGTGTTCCGGACGCGGCGGGCAATCTTCCGGTGATTGACGGAACGAATGCGACGGGTCGATCGGATTCCAGCCCGTACGCGGGTGGATACGGTTTGATTACGCTGCATACGAGCTCGGTGTGGACGGTGTATCCGTACTTCAACGGTGCGGAGTACACGGCGATCGAGGGAATTCATTTTCGCAATGCGAAGCTGGGCGTTCCGTTCACGGCTCATGACGGATCGGCGCAGACGTGGGGTGAGGGATCGGCGTGCGTTCGTGTGAGCGAGGGGCACAACATCGCGGTTGCGGGCAATGAGATGGATACCTGCGGCAATGGCGCGTTTAGCTTGTTCAACGCGAACAGCGATTGGGGCGGATCGAGCCTGAACATCTTGTGGGAGGGCAACTATATCCACGGAAGCGGACAGCCTGGATCGTTTCTGGAGCACCAGATGTATCTCCAGGCCTGGGGCGAGGTGGTGCAGTTCAACCGGATGGACAAGTACACCAGCGGCGCCGCTGGGGTAAACCTGAAGTCGCGGGGCTTGTTGGACGTGATCCGGTATAACTATTTCGGCGACGGTGTGGCACGCGATATGGACCTAGTGGATGTGGAAGATGCCACGCAGTTTATGTCGTTCGGCAGCTTTGTCTGGGCGTATGGGAACCCGATTGGGAACCGGTACTCTGCGGACTTGTTGGCGGCGGCGCAGGAGGCGTGGAACTCGCACTTTGTGTACGGGAATATTTACCTGAACAGCTCGGCCGGTACGCCGATTCACTTTGCGTATGACCACTCGGGCGATGAGCCGGCGCGCAAGGGAAATCTTTACTGGTACAACAATACGTTTTATGAGCTGTTGTGCCCGGTCTGTTCGGGGCAGAAGTGGCAGCTGTTCGATGGCAGCGCGGGCGGCGGGGCGTACATGCCTCAGACGGAGTACCCGACGGTGCAGGCGTTCAACAATGTGATCTGGATGGATGACCCAACGCGGCCGTACTTCCAGTGGAACAACTACGACGCGTTTATTGGGAATGGGGGCAACAATCTCCTGAACACGAACTGGGGCGCGAATGCGATGACGGGAGCGATTGGGGACGGTTGGAACGACAATCCGAACTCGAATGCGTACCAGAATGCGTCACAGCTTTCCCTGCACCTTACGGGCTTTGACGCGGCGCATGTGTTGACGACGGCGGCGATGCCTTTCGACAGGAACACGTGGATGCTGAACAGTCCGGTGCTGAACCAAGCGGCTATGCCGATGGCGGCTTGCGAGATGCCGGCGCGGTTCGCGTATCTGCCGAGCCTCGGGTTTGCGGTGCCGCGGGCGGCCACTTTGAACGTGGGCGCCACCGATACGGCTGCGCAGACGTCAACGGCAATGCTGACGGGGCCGACAGCGAAGAAGACTCTAACGCGATTCTCTATCTGCCACTAAGCGGGAGAGTTGTGTTGAAGGGCTAGGTACGTAACGGAGAGGAAAGTCCGGAGGCAGGCTGGATCGAGGAGATCCGGCCGCTGTCTCCGGACTTTCTCTTTTTGGGGCCATAGCCCGCGCGAGTGCGGACCGGCATCGGCGGAAAGCGCGGGATTAGTGTAGAAGGGCAAGGGCAACAGCAGATTCCCTTTGGGAATGACAACAAAAGAACAACGGCGAGAGCAAGGGCAACTACAGGGGTCCTCCGCTTTCGCTCAGGATGACGGCGGTGAAACAAGCGACGGCATCGGCAAAAGCAGATTCCCTTCGGGAATGACAACAAAAGAGCAGATGCCCTCTATGCCAATACCTCCGTTGCTTTAGCCTGCGCGAGTGCGGACCGGCTGGGCGGGGAGAGAGGGATTGGAGCGGTTCTCCTGCAGGAGAGGAGCAAAGGTACAGGTCTTTCCTTAGCGGGAGCGGCGCGCCCAGCACTCTATCTGGATCACACACTCTGTCCGGATCACACACTCTGTCCGGCTCACGGAGTGGGAGAACAGGTTTAGACGGGCGTGGAACGGGGCTCGAGGCGGCGTTGGAAGAGGCCGAAGGCCTGATTGACGGGACGGGCGATAGAGCTGGGGAGCATGGTGGAGATGTTGGCGACGCGGGCGAGATCTTCGGGCTCGAGCAGGCGGAAGATGTAGGCGAGGGAGAAGAAGGCGAGGGCGGCGACGAGCATTCCGAGCAGGAGGCCGATGATCGTGGGCAGCCGGTGAACGACTAGATAGGCGAGGGCTGCGGTGGCGAGGCTGAGGAGCGTGACCTTGGCGATGAAGCGCCAGGGGAGGGGGATCTGGTAGCGGCGGATGCCGATGAGCCACATGAGGCCGACGGCGACGGTCTGGGCGGCGCCGCTTCCGATGCAGGCGCCGAGAGCGCCGAGCGAAGGGATGAGGAGCCAGGCGACGCCGAGGTCGACGAAGGAGGCGAAGACGGTGGTGATGATGAAGAACTTCTGGGCGTCGTTGCTCTCGAAGAGGTTCTGGATGGGGCCGAGGAAGGCCTTGGGCAGGCAGAGGATGGGAGCGAAGGTGGCGACCAGGATGGCGCCGGCGTACTGCTTTCCGTAGACGACGACGAGCGCGGTGGCGACAAAGGGCGTGGCGATGAGGTGGACGGGGATGGAGCTGAGCGCGAGGTAGCGGACGGAGGCGGCGGTCATGGCGGGGAGCTTGGAGCGGTCGCGGCCGTACTGGGCGAAGATGCTGGCGCCGATGGCGGAGCCGAAGACCGCGGGAAAGACGAGCAGGCGCTCTGCGACGCCGAGGGCGACGGAGTAGAAGGCGAGCTGGCGGATGTCGGGGGAGAGGTGTTTGAGGAGGAAGATCTCGGAGCGGTCCCAGACGATAAGGGTGAGGAGCATGCCGGTGAGGCTTTGGAAGGCGAAGCGGAGCATGCGGGGGGCGAGGTCGGGGGGCGGGTTGGGGCGCGG
>CAXTYQ010000143.1:0-6736 GCA_964248505.1 uncultured Acidobacteriaceae bacterium | reverse complement strand
GCCTTCGCCTGGAAAGAATCAAGAGCTATACCTTATAGAGAGATGCTCTAGGTGTGAAGTTCCAATAGGTTGTTGTCCATCTGACCGAGAACGTAGAAGCTGATTGTGTCGAGCAATGAGTTTCTATGGAGGCCAGATGGACTATCACCATCAAGCCCGTTTGACGGTGCGTGGTCGAGAGCTTTTAGCCAGAAGCGTTGTGGAGGGCCGGCTGTGCCTGTGCGAGGCGGCCACCGAGTACAGGCTCAGCCGGCAGAGCGCGGCCAAGTGGGTCCGGCGATATCGGGAGCAGGGCGTGGACGGGCTTCGGGACCGCAGCTCGCGGCCCCGGCAGCTGCGCCAGACCACCTCAGCGGATCGGATCGCGCAGGTGGAGGCGTTGCGGCGGGAGCGCTGGACCGGAGCCCGCATCGCCGGGCACACCGGTCTGAGCCGGGCCACCGTGAGCCGCATCCTGGCCCGCGCGAAGCTGAGCCGGATACGCGATCTCCAACCGCAGCTGCCCGTCCAGCGTTACGAGCACGCCCAGCCGGGCGACCTCTTGCACCTCGACATCAAGCGCCTGGTCAAGATCGCGCGGCCCAGTCACCGCGTCACCGGCGACCGCCGCGACACCGTCAAGGGCATCGGCGCCGAGTACGTCCACGTCGCCATCGACGACCATAGCCGGATCGCGTTCTCGGCCATCTACCCAGATGAAACCCGCGCCTCTGTCTTGCACTTCCTTCAAGCCGCCCTGGCCTTCCACGCCCGACTCGGCATCCGCTTCAAGGCCGTGCTCACCGACAACGGGGTGAGCTACCGCTCCTATGCCTTCGCCGGCCGCTGCCGCGAGCTTGGGCTCAAGCACCGCCGGACCCGGCCCTACACCCCGCGCACCAACGGCAAGGCAGAACGCTTCATCCAGACCGCCCTGCGAGAATGGGCCTACGCCCGCACCTTCCAGAACTCACAAGAGCGAGAACAAAACCTCGCCCCATGGATCGACCAGTACAACTGGCACCGGCCCCATGCTAGCCTCGGCCTGTCGCCACCCATCAGCCGCTCAGGGTTGGACGTCAACAACCTGTTGAGACTCCACAGCTAGACGCTACTCACTCCGTTGCCCACCACCATTAGCTCACGCCCACACTTTGGCAGCCCGTCAACAAGATCAGTGGCGGCCGCGACCGCGCCGGACCGCCTCCAGCCGGGCCCATCTCTCTGCCAAAGAGGTCCAGCACGGCGTCCTCGTCTTTCGACTCCCGACCAGACCTCCTCGGCGACTGAGGCCCTCGGAACCCTCCAGGTTCGTCCGTACTCCAGCCCCGCCGCCATCGCAAGCTTCAGGCCTCGGGCCCTTCCCACATCCCGCTAAAACGCCACCACGGTGGCTGACCCAACGTCGGCAGCGTAGCCGAACGCCTTCGTCAACCCACGAACCGCGCTCACCGCCGCCGTGCACAGCCGCACCAGGAGAGCTCCCGGACGCGGTGAAAGTGTGCGCTTCGAGTTCAGGGCGGGAACGGCTTCGAGCACCATTCGCTTTATCTCACCGAGACGGGGCTCGACCGGCGGCTTTCTTTGCGGCTGGCCCTTTCTTTGCGGCTGATTTCTTTGCCGCTGATTTCTTTGCGGGTGTGTGCTTCGGTCCGGGCTCGGCTTTGCTTTCTGCAGTGTGCCGGGCGGCAGCGGCCTTCTGCGTGTTGGGGACGAACTGTTTGCCGGCTTTCGAGCCGCGGACCTTTTTGTCGTCCGTGGCTTTCTTTTCGGAGTCGGAGAGTTGTTCCCAAGCCTTTTCGGGCAGGTAGCGTTTGGTGACGTCGTTGCGCTGGGCTGGTTTGCCGTCGGAGGTGGTCCACTTCTCCTCGGTCCACTCGTGCAGGTGCTCCTGAGCTTCGGTGCGCTCGTGCTTGTAGCCGCCACCTTGGTGCTCGTATTCGGTGGCGACCATCTGGGCTTTGCGGGCGCTCCACTGTCCGGGCTTGCCTCCCTTGTCGCCGGCGAGGATCTCTTCCTTGATGCGGTCGCGGAGTTCGGGGTCGGTGTACTGGTCGGGGTCGGATTTTGAGTGGGATTTCTTGGTTGCGGCCATCGGCTCGGCTCCTCTTTTCTTGAGCCTGAGATGCAGCGCTGGAGCGAAGGCGTGAAGTGTGCCTAGACGACAAAGTATTTGGCTTGCGGGTGATGAACAACAAGGGCGTTGGTGCTTTGTTCGGGCTCGAGGTGGAAGCCTTCGGTGATGCGGACGCCGATGTTTTCCTCGGGCTTGAGGAGCTCGAAGATTTTGCTCTGGTCTTCGAGATTGGGGCAGGCTGGGTAGCCGAAGGAGTAGCGCGAGCCGCGGTATTTCTGGTGGAAGAGGTCGCGGACCTCGGGGGCGTCTTCGCCGTTGATGCCGAGGTCCATGCGGATCTCGCGGTGGACGTACTCGGCGAGAGCTTCAGCGGTTTCGACGGAGAGGCCGTGTAGGTAGAGATAGCGGGTGAAGGCGCCGGCTTCGAAGAGGCGCTGAGTGACCTGAGATGCGACACTGCCGATGGTTACGACGGAGAAGCCGATAACGTCCATACGGCCCGTCAATTTGGGCGAGAAGAAGTCAGCGATCGAGAGGAGGCGGCCTTCGCGCTGGCGAGGGAAGGTGATGCGGAGGAGTTCGCGGGTCGGCGTGGTGCTGGGATCGGAGGGCGTGTAGCCGGCGGGATCGTAGACGATGACGTCGTTGCCGTCGGACTGTGCGGGGAAGTAGCCGTAGACGGTGCGCGGTTCGAACCAGTTTTCACGTTTCACCTCGGCGCAGAGATCGCGGAGGATGGGGCGATACTTCTCTTCGACGAGGCGGAGGTAGTCGGTGGCAGAGGCGGTCTTGAGCTGCCACTGGTTCTTGAAGAGCGCAGTCTCGTTGATGTAGGCGAAGAGGGTGCCGAGGTCGAAGTCTTTGCGGACGCGGACGCCGAAGAAGGGCGGGACCGGGACCTCGGGGACGTCTTTGATGATCGCGCTGCGCGCGGATGACGTGGAAGCGGGAAGCGGGGCGATGTCGCCGCCGGGGCGGATGAAGGTCTTGACGGTGGCGCCGTCCGACAGGCGTTTGTCGCGGACGGAGGTGTCGACGTCAGTGAGGTCGCTCATGACGTGCAGGCCGGCGAAGGCGTCTTCGGCGTAGAAGACGGAGTGGGAGTACTCGCGGCGTAGGTCGTCTTCGACGTACTTGCGGGTGAGCGCGGCGCCTCCGCAGATGACGGGGATGGTGGAGGAGATGCGCTGGAGATCCTGGACAACGTACTTCATCTCGAGGGTGGATTTGACGAGGAGGCCGGAGAGGCCGATGGCGTCGGCGTTATGCTGCTGGGCGGCCTGGATGATGACGTCGGACGGCTGCTTGATGCCGAGGTTGACGACCTTGTAGCCGTTGTTGGAGAGGATGATGTCGACGAGGTTCTTGCCGATGTCGTGGACGTCGCCTTTGACGGTGGCGAGGACGATGGTGCCGCGCTGGTTGCCCTCGGATTTCTCCATCTTGGGTTCGAGGTAGGCGACGGCGGCCTTCATCGTGGCCGCGGAATCGAGCACGGATGGCAGCTGCATCTTGCGCGCGCCGAAGAGTTCGCCGACCGTCTTCATGCCGTCGAGGAGGACGGTGTTGATGAGGTCGAGCGGGGTGTAACGGGTGAGGCTGAGGTCGAGGATCTCTTCGAGCGACTGCTTGCGGTCGCCCTGGCCGAGCTGGCGCTCGCCGTTGATGATGAGGTGTTTGAGTTTTTCCTCGTCCGACATGGTGTCGGTGACGACGGCGGCCTCGACCTCTTGACCGGCGGCCTTGGAGAGGCCGGTGAAGTACTGCATGTAGATCTGCAGCGGGTCCTGCTCGGTCTCGACGTTACGGAAGATGAGGTTGCGGGCTAGCTCGACCTCCTGCTCGGGGATCTTGTAGAGCGGGTAGATCTTGGCGTAGTTGACGATAGCGGAGTCGAGGCCGCGGTCGACGGCTTCCTTGAGGAAGACGGAGTTGAGTACGCGGCGCGCGTAGGCGTTGAGGCCAAAGGAGATGTTGGAGACGCCGAGGATCGTCTTGCACTCGGGGAGTTCGAGGCGGATGCGGCGGACGGCTTCGAGGGTTTCGATGCCTGCCGTCCGGTAGTCTTCCTGGCCGGTCGAGATGGGGAGGGTGAGGGTGTCGAAGATGAGGTCTTGCGAGCGCAGGCCGTACTTTTCGGTGGCGAGCTTGTGGATGCGGTGGGCGATGGCGACCTTGCGGTCGGCGGTGAGGGCCATGCCTTCTTCGTCGATGGTGAGGGCGATGACGGCGGCGCCGTAGCGGCGGGCCATGGGAAGGACTTTGGAGGTGCGTTTTTCGCCATCTTCGAGGTTGATGGAGTTGATGATGGCTTTGCCGGGGATGCGTTTGAGGGCTTCTTCGATGACGTCGGCTTCGGTGGAGTCGACGAGGATGGGGGCCGGCACCCGGGTGGCGATCTTCTCGAGCACGCCGTTCATGTAGGCTTTCTCGTCCTCGCCGACGACGGCGCAGCAGAGGTCGAGCATCTGGGAGCCTTCGGCGACGAGGCGCTTGGCCATGGTGAAGATGCCGTCGTAGTCGGCGTTGCGGACCATGTCGCGGAAGGTGGCCGACCGGGTGGTGGTGTTCATCTCTTCGGCGACGATGGCGGGCTGGCCATCGATTTCGAGTGGGACGGAGGTGAAGGCGGAGGCGGCTACGGACTGGATGCGGGGGTGGCGGGGGGCGGGGGTGGCGTTGGCTACGGCCTCGGCGACGCAGCGGATGTGCTCGGGGGTGGTGCCGCAGCAGCCGCCGACGACCTCCACGCCGTACTCGGTGACGAAGCGGCGGTGGTAGTCGGCGAGCTCTGAGGGGGTGAGGCCGTAGTGGGCGCGGCCGCCGACGTTCTGGGGGAGGCCGGCGTTGGGCAGCACCGAGACCGGCATGGTCGCGTTCTGGCAGAGGAAGCGGACCGCGTCGTTCATCTCCTTGGGGCCGGTGGCGCAGTTGAGGCCGAGGATGTCCGGGCGGAAGCACTCGAGGACGGCGAGGGCGGCGCCGATCTCGGAGCCCAGAAGCATGGTGCCGGTGGCCTCCATGGTGATCTGCATCTGGACCGGGAGGGTGATGCCGGTCCGGTGCATGGCGTCGTGGCAGGCGGCGAGGGCGATCTTGGCCTGGAGGAGGTCTTGCGAGGTCTCGATGAGGAGGATGTCGACGCCACCCTCGATGAGGGCCTCGATCTGCTCGACGTAGGTTGCAAGCATCGCGTCGTAGCCGATGTGGCCGAGCGACGGGAGCTTGGTGGTGGGGCCGATGGAGCCGGCGACGAAGCGGGGTTTCGTGGCGGTCGAGAACTCGCGGGCGGCCTCCTTGGCGAGGCGGGCGGCGGCGAGGTTGAGTTCGCGGGCGCGGTGCGGGATTCCGAACTCTTGGAGGACGAGCGAGGAGGCGCCGAAGGAGTCGGTTTCGATGACGTCGGCGCCGGCCTGGAGGTAGCTCCGGTGGATCTCGCCGATGACGTCAGGGCGAGTGACGGCGAGGATCTCGGAGCAGTTTTCGAGGCCCTGGTAGTCCCCGTCGACGGTGAGGGCGTAGTTCTGGATGCTGGTGCCCATGGCGCCGTCGTAGACGACCACGCGCCTCTTCAGCACCTCCAGAAAGTTAGCCATGTGTGTCAGTTCCCTGCCCTTTTTTGTGCGGTGTTCCGGCTGCAGGGTTCAGGATACAGGGTGGCTCTGCTTACGCAAGGATTTCGGCGGTCTCCTGGTTGTTGAGCGGCGAGATGGGGCGCATGTCGGTGTCGGTGGCGACGAGTAGGTCTTCCTTGCGCATGACGAGGGTGGTGGCGTTGATGCTGGCGAGCTCGAAGCCGTGGCCGTGGGTGATGGCGTCGGTGGGGCAGGCCTCGACGCAGAAGCCGCAGAAGATGCAGCGGTTGTAGTCGATGTTGTAGACCTTGGCGTAGCGCTCGGCGGACGAGATGCGGACTTCTTCGGTGTTTTCGGCGGCCTCGATGTAGATGCAGTTGGAGGGGCAGGCGGCGGCGCAGAGAAAGCAGGCGACACACTTTTCCAGGCCGTTTTCGTCGCGCTGGAGCTGGTGTTTGCCGCGGAAGCGTTCCTGAAAGACGGCGCCGCGCATGGGTCCTGGGCCGTCGGGGTAGTTTTCGACCTCGGTGGGCTGGAAGGCCTCGCGCATGGTGATGCTGAGGCCCTTGGCGATGGCTGCGGCGTTGCCGATGATGGACATGGTTTTGAGTATAGCTTTCCGGGGTTGTGATGGAAGAGGAGACCCTCCCTACCTCCCATCGATTTCTTCTAAAATATTCAGACGATGGAGGTTAGATCTGGATCTCGATGGGCGACGATGGAGAAAATCCCAAATTTGATGGCGCGGGGGCTGTAAAATACCCGATTCATTGGGTTTAGGTAGACGGAGATTCCCTTCGGGAATGGGAACTAGAAAGGCAACGGCAACCACAACCGCAAGGGCAGAAGCAGATTCCCTTCGGGAATGACAACAAGAAAGGCAAGGGCAACGGCAACTACAAGGGAAACGGCAGAGGCAACTACAGGGGTCCTTCGCTTCGCTCAGGATGACGGCGTGAAACAGGCAACGGCAAGGGCAACGGCAACAGCAACAGCAAATTCCCTTCGGGAATGACAACCAGAAAGGCAAGGGCAACCGCAACCGCAACCGCAACGGCAACCGCAACGGCAACTACAGGGGTCCTTCGCTTCGCTCAGGATGACG
>CAXTYQ010000142.1:0-6904 GCA_964248505.1 uncultured Acidobacteriaceae bacterium | reverse complement strand
GATCCGGAGCCGGGCTCGGTGAGCCCCCACGCGCCCAGCCATGCGCCGGACGCGAGCTTCGGGATCCAGCGGCGGCGCTGCTCGTCCGAACCGGCGACCATGATGTGGTTGGTGCAGAGCGAGTTGTGCGAGGCGACGATGATGCCGACCGAGCCGTCGACGCGCGAGAGTTCTTCAATGGCGAGGACGTACTCGACGTAGCCCATGCCGGCGCCGCCGAGCGACTCGGGGAAGATGACGCCGAGCAGGCCCATGGCGCCGAGCTTCTTGACGATGGCATGCGGGAACTCGCTCTTTTCGTCCCAATCGCTGACGTGCGGGCTGATCTCGCGCTCGGCAAACGTGCGAACCTCGCGGCGGAGTTGCTCCTGTTCTTCGGTAAGTCCAAAAAGACCAAACATGGCGTGCTTTCCATTATCAGTGCATAAGTACAACTTATGACGGTACCACGGCAGAGGGACGTTTGGCGCTCAGTTTTCCTGACGGGAAGAGCGGCACCGAAAAGGCGTTTCACTATGGAACATTTCCGGGGCGAGGACGGTCTAAGCAGGGGCCGCCTGCCGGTTGTACACTCGCTTCTGCTTGCGTCTCGGTCCGTCTCGCAGCACCAGAAAGGCACCTCTTGCGCGCAAACCTTGCCCTTCTCTCTGCCCTTGTTCTGCTTCTGGATCAGACCTCGACATCGGCTCTGGCACAAGCGCCTGAGGCACAACATGCGCGGCGAGTTCGATCGCGCGACGGGGCTGCCGCCCGGCCCGAAAAGTCGACCGATCTGCCGGTGACGCGCGTCTCGCTCTATAAGAACGGCGTCGGTTTTTTTGAGCACGCGGGCCGCGTCTCGGGGTCAGAGGCCGTCACCATCGACTTACGACCGATCAGCTGAACGACGTGCTTCAGAGCCTGACGGCGATCGATCTGGGCGGTGGCCGGATCGCGGGCGCGGGGTATAACTCGACGACGCCGATTGAGCAGCAGCTGAAGGCGCTGCCCCTGCCGTTGGGCGAGGATCCGACGTCGGTCGACTTCTATAACGCGATCCGCGGGGCGCGGGTGGAGGTGCGATCGCCGGCGGGAAGTCTGTCGGGGCGGGTGCTGTCGTTTGAGGTGCGGACGGTCGCGACGCCGGGTCAGGGCGGCGGTGCTGGATCCGGATCGAGCCAGGGCGCCGTCAGCGCTCCGGCGAGCGAGAAACACTTCCTCACCGTCGCCTCCGAGCTGGGTGTGGTGCGGACGTTTGAGTTGACGCCGGCGACCGAGGTGCGCCTGCTCGATGGACCTCTGCGAACGGATGTTTCGCGGTACCTGGAGCTCCTGGCCTCGACGCGAAACCGCGGTCTGCGGCACCTGACGCTGACTTCAGACGGGACGGGCGTGCGCGAGCTGCGTGTGTCGTACCTGTCGGAGGTGCCGATCTGGGAGTCGACGTACCGGATCCTGATCACCGACCCGACCGGCGCGGCGCGTGCGGTAGCTGCTGGTTCGGGACAGCAGACCGCGACGCTGCAAGGCTGGTCGGTGGTCGACAACACGACCGGGACGGACTGGAACAACGTGCAGTTGTCGTTGATTGCAGGGTCGCCGCAGAGCTTTATTCAGCCGATCTCGCAGCCGATCTATAGCCGGCGGCCGGAGATCCCGATTGCGCAAGAGGCGCAGCTGACGCCACAGACGCATGAGTCGGGGGATGCGGAAGCTGCGCCGCCACGAGTGGCGGGCGTGGCCGGCATGTCGGGGATAGGCACCGGAAATGGTAGCGGGATGGGGCCGGGTTCTGCTGATGCTTTCGGCGGGCCAATCGCTTCGCGGAGCCTAAGGATGGCAGGTTCCTCGAATGCGACGGTCGCGGTGCACGGCGCCAATGACATCGTCGCTGCTGCTGCCTCACCCGCACCGATGATCGCGTACGAGACATCCGCCAACGGATCGATCGCGCCGGCCACAACCACCAGCGCCTTTGACGATTACTTTGAGTACAAGCTGACGGAGCCGGTGACCATACGCAAGAACGAGTCGGCGCTGGTGCCGATCCTGCAGACCAGGGTTGGGGCTGAGCGTGTGACGCTCTGGTCGCCGCAGCAGCCTGAGGCGTTGCGTGCGCTATGGATCACGAACACGTCGTCGTTGACGCTCGATCGCGGATCGTTTTCGATCGTCGAGAATGGGAATTTTGGTGGCGAGGGTCTGCTGGACCCGGTGCATCCGGGCGAGCGACGGCTGCTCTCGTACGCGGCGGACCAGGCAGTTCGCGTCACACCTGACTTCAAGAACGGAACGCACCGCGTGGACCGGCTGACGGTGCACAAGGGCGTTCTGACCGAGACGACGGTCGACATCGCGGAGGTGGAGTACATGGTGCGCAACGCGGCTCCCGAGCAGCGGACGGTGATCGTCGAGCATCCGGTGCGAGCGGGGTGGACGCTCGACTCGGACCCGAAGCCGACCGAGACGACCCCGACCACGTACCGGTTTCGGGTGGAGACCGCACCGGGCGAAACGGTGCGACTCCATATCGGCGAGCGGCATCCGGCGGCGCAGATTTTTACCTGACCAACTCGACGGAAGAGCAGATGGCCGGCATCCTGCGCGGAGCGGACGCCGGCCCGGCGACGGTGGCGAAGCTCGAACCGGTGTTTGCCGCCAAGCGCGCCGTGATCGATCTCGACCGGCAGATCGCGGCCAAGCAGGGCGCGACCAACTCGATCGTCGAAGACCAGAAGCGCGTGCGTGACAATCTCGGGGCTCTAAAAGGGTCCGCCGAGGAACGGTCGCTGGCGCGACGGTACACAGAGGAGCTGAACCGGCAGGAGGATCAGATCGCAAGCCTGCGCAAGGATCTCGCAGACCTGCAAACCCGGCGGGCAGCCGCAGTCGAGGAGCTAGGTCGCGTGATCGAAAGCGTCGATCTGGACGAAGCTCTGCGCTAGGGTCTGGCTAGACTAGGGTGTGGGGCGGAGCACCCTCAGAAGCGCCTCTGCGTCGGGTTCTGTGTTGACGACGTCGGCGGCGGTGAGCCAGGCGCGCCGAAGTTGCGTGATGCCGAAGCGCATCCTGCCGAGTTCGTCGGTCGCGTGGGCGTCCGTGTTGACGGTGATCTTGCATCCGTGCTGTTTGGCCAGGCGCAGGTGGAGCTCGTTGAGATCGGCGCGGGCGGGGCTGGCGTTGTGCTCGACGGCGACGCCGAGCTCGGAGGCGCGCTTCAGGATGGCGTCGATGTGGATCGCGAAAGGGTCGCGGCGAAGCAGCTTGCGGCCGGTGGGGTGGCCGAGGATGCGCAGGTAGGGGTTTTCGAGCGCGCGGAGGACGCGGTCGGTCATCTCGTCGATGGGCTGGTCGAAGCGCGAGTGAACGCTGCCGACGACGATGTCCATCTGGGCGAGGGTGCTGTCGTCGAGGTCGAGCGTGCCGTCGGCGAGGATGTCGACCTCGATGCCCGCGAGCACGCGGATCTGACCGGGGTGTTCCTGCTGCAGTTCGGCGTCGACGGCGCGGATGCGGCTGACGTGTTCGAGCGCGCGGCGGTCGTCCATGCCGTTGGTCATGGTGAGGTATTTGGAGTGGTCGGTGATGGCGATGTATCTGAGGCCGCGGCTGAGGGCGGCTTCGGCCATCTCGCGGATGGAGTTGACGCCGTCGGTCTCGAGCGTGTGCATGTGGAGGTCGCCGCGGATGTCGGCGAGCGTGATGAGGTCGGGGAGCGTGTGGCTGGCGGCGGCCTCGAGTTCGCCCGCGTTTTCGCGAAGCTCGGGCGGGATGTAGTCGAGATCGAGCGCGTTGTAGATGTCGGCTTCGGTCCGAGCGGCGACGACGGTGTTGTC
This sequence comes from uncultured Acidobacteriaceae bacterium, assembly GCA_964248505.1. Taxonomy (GTDB): domain Bacteria; phylum Acidobacteriota; class Terriglobia; order Terriglobales; family Acidobacteriaceae; genus Edaphobacter. Next base: position 3,089 of record CAXTYQ010000142.1, on the reverse strand, counting down.
TTCAAGCCGGAGCAGGGCGTATTCGCTCAGGGTGAGGCCGCGTTTGATGGCGCGCTGCCGAAGGGCGACGTTGTGCATTTTGGAGCCGGTGAAGTACTGGAGAGCGGCGCCGTAGGATGCGCGGGGGAGCAGGCGGACGTCGACCTGGAGGTTGTTGCGAAGGGTAAAGGTGACCTTGTTTTGTCCGCGTGCGAGGAGCTTGTCGATCAAGGGGAGCGAGGCGACGTGCTCGACGGCGGCCGCGACCACGTCGGGCTCGCAGGCGGGGCCGGTGGCGAGCAGGTCAAGGTCGCCGACGGTTTCGCGGCCGCGCCGGAGCGAACCTGCGGGGGTGATCTCGTCGATGCCGGGGAACTCGTAGATGAGAGCGGAGATGCGGTTGGCGAACTCCTGGGCGTGGTCGATGCGGAAGCGCGACGAGTTTTTGCGGTGGTCTTCGATGCCCTTGAGCAGCTTGCTGGTGAACTTTTCGCCCATGCGCGGCAGCTTGGCGAGGTGGCCGGCTTTGGCAGCGGCTTCGAGCTGGTCGATGTCGCCGATTTCGAGCGCGGACCAGAGCAGAGCGACCGTCTTCGGACCCATGCCGGGGAGGCGCAGGAGCTCGAGCATGGTGGGGCGGTACTTTTTGAGGAGTTCGGACCGGAGCGGCATGGTTCCGGTCGCGACCAGGTCGCGGATGTTGGCGGCCATACCCTTCCCGATGCCGGCGATGGCGAGGAGAGCTTTGGGGTCGGCGTCGGGAGCGACGAGGGTTGCGACCTGCGTAGTCTGTTGCTCGACCGCCTCGGCGGCGCGGCGATAGGAGCGAACACGGAAGAGGTCCTGGCCGTCGATCTCCAGCAGGGCGGCGGTTTCATCGAGCAGGCGGGCGATCGTGATGTTGTCCATGGGTGTCTGCTTTTAGAGGCGGCCTGCCTGCTTCCGGGCGCTCAGCAGCGAAAGTCCGATGAGCGTTTTGCCGTCGTGGATCTTGTTGGTCCCTACGAGCTCCATGGCTTCAGAGAGGGGCGTGCGGACGAGTTCGATGTGCTCGTCGGCCTCAGGCTTCGCCTCGCCGGGGCTGATCTCGCGGGCGAGGTAGATCATCATCCATTCGCCGAGAAAGCCGGGGCTGGCGAAGTATTTGGTGAGCAGCGTCCACTGGCGTGCGCGGAATCCGGTCTCTTCGATCATCTCGCGTTTCGCGGCGGCGAGCGGTGCTTCGTCGGGCTCGATGCGGCCGGCGGGGAGCTCGAGGAGGAACTGGCCGGCGGCGTGGCGGTACTGCCGGATCAGGATGACGTCCGGGTCGTCGGGGCTGGTACTCTCGTCGATCGCGAGGATGACGATGGAGCCGTTGTGGCGGATGACGTCGCGGGTGTTGGCCTCCGTGCTGCCGGGCTCGATCACGGTATCGGTGAACACGGAGAAGACCTTGCCCTGGTAGGCGAGTTCTGAGGAGACGAGTTCGGCGGACCTCCGGAGCTTCGGCTTGCGCGGTCGCTCGGCCGAGGACGGGACGGGCCGATCGGCCGAGGTGGATGGTTCAGCGGCGGAGGTGGGCGGCGTCTTGCCGGCTGCGGAAGAAACGGTTTCGACAGGATCGCCAGACGCGGTCTGCTTTCGCTTGGGAGGCATCTCGGTACGGTATCATCCTGCAACGGTGCTGTTCTCTGCGGCATCGAACGCGAGGCGTCCCCCATAGAGACCGAGAGCAAGTCTGAAACGGCCCTAGCCCGAATTTCGGTGTGATTCTTGCCATGCGCCCGGCCTGAAGCGTACGCGATCGACCTTGGAGCGTGCGCCCTTGAAGTGGAGGTAGACCATGAGCACCGAGTGTTTTCCGATCACCGTCCTGCCGCACGTATCGGCGCTCTATCGCGACTACCTCGCGATGGCGGAGAGCCCCGTGGACGCGCCGGTGCGGACGTGGTACGGGTGCGAGCCGTTTGCCGGCAAGTGGCTCGGTTGCTCGGAGACGGGCGGTGCGGACCGCGATCGGCTGGCTGATGCGCTCAGAGCGCAGAACCGGGAGTGGAATGCTGGAGAGGCCGCGCTCGCCAACATTGAAAAGCTCCGACAGGGCGCACGCGCGCTGGTAACCGGACAGCAGGTCGGCTTGCTGGGCGGACCTCTGCTGACCCTTCTGAAGGCGGCCACGGCGGTCGCGCGGGCACGGGAGGCTACACGGCTGACCGGTGTGGAGCATGTGCCGGTGTTCTGGCTGGCGACCGAGGATCACGATCTCGCGGAGGTAAACCAGGTCGCTCTGCTCGGGCGGTCGGGGGTCGAGACTTTGCGGGCCGCGTTTGCGCCTGCAGCACCCGTGCCGGTCGGTGGCGTCGTGCTCGGGCCGGAGATGGACGCCGTGCTGGACCGGGCGAGCGATCTTCTGGACGGTGCGCCGGAGTGCGATGTCTTGCGGCAATGTTATGCGCCAGGCGAGACGCTGGGATCGGCGTTCGCGAAGCTGATGGCGCACCTCTTCGCGGAGCAGGGGTTGATCGTGCTCGATGCGTCCGGGCGTGAGTTCCACGCGATGGGCGCACCGACGCTGCGGCATGCGATCGAGCATGCGGCGGAGTTGGAGACCGCGCTGCTCCATCGCGGCGAGGCTCTGGTGGCAGCGGGGTACCACGCGCAGGTGCTGGTGGTGCCGGGGGCGTCGTTGCTGTTTTTGACAGACGAGGCGACTGGGGCGCGGCAGGCGCTGAAGCGGGTTGGGCCTCCAGCGGGAGCGGGCGCGGACGAGAAGTCGTGGAAGGCGGGGCGCGAACTCTTCTCGACCGCGGACCTGCTCGGAATTCTAGAGCGGACGCCCGAGCGTCTGAGCCCGAACGCCCTGCTTCGGGCGGTGTTTCAGGACACGATTCTGCCGACCGCGGCGTATGTGGGTGGGCCGGCGGAGATTGCTTATTTCGCTCAGAGCGCCGTGTTGTATGAGACGATTCTTGGGCGCGTGACTCCGGTGCTTCCGCGGCTGAGCGCGACCCTGCTCGAACCGGCGGTGGCGACGGCGATGGCTCGGCATGAAGTCCAGCTGCCGGACGCGATGACCTCGGCGGGGCAGCTGGCGCAGCGCCTCGGAGCGCGGGCGATGCCGATCGCCG